>JAXJUI010000099.1:0-35618 GCA_036309165.1 Agathobacter sp.
ACGGGACTTAAAAATAGAACTGCTTTGGCGGAGTGGGAAAAGAGAATTAATCTAAAAATTGAAGAAAGAGGAATGAAAGATTTTGCAATTGTGTTTGCAGATGTCAATAATTTGAAAGAGGCAAACGATGTTTTCGGACATGAATCAGGAGATATCCTTCTTAATGACGCTGCAAAACAAATAGGAAATGTTTTTAAACATAGTCCGGTATTTCGTATTGGCGGAGATGAATTTGTAGTGATTTTAGATGGAGCAGATTTTGTAAATGTATATGCTTTGCTTGATGAATTGGAAGAACGAACGAAATCAGTCAGCGTCATAAATTCAGATAAATATGGAAGAATTTCCATTGCGTGTGGTGTATCTTTCTTTGATTATGAAAGAGATACCTGCTTTCAGGATGTATTAAAGCGCGCAGATGGTATTATGTATGAAAAAAAGAAAGAAATGAAGAGAGGTTTTGAACATGAGTGATTATGTGATTAGCTGTTGCTCAACAGCAGATTTATCAAAGGAATATTTTGAGAAAAGGGATATTTCATATATTTGCTTTCACTATGAATTAGATGGAGTGGAGCATTTGGATGATTTGGGACAGTCTATTTCATTTGCGGATTTTTATCAGAAAATGGTGGATGGTGCAGATACAAAGACTTCTCAGGTAAATGCTGAAGAATACGAGGCATATTTTGATAAAATCCTTTCATCAGGAAAAGATTTAGTACATGTAACTCTGTCATCGGGTATTTCAGGAAGTATTAACTCAGCACTTATTGCAAAAGAAACAATGCAGGAAAAATATCCGGAACGAAAAATCTATGTGATTGATTCTTTATGTGCATCTTCAGGATTTGGTTTATTAGTTGATAAGATGGCAGACCTTCGTGATGAAGGGAAAACGGTTGATGAAGTGGCAAATTGGGTAGATTCAAACAAAGGAAAACTTCAGCACTGGTTCTTTTCATCTGATTTAACATTTTTCATTAAAGGTGGGCGAGTAACCAAAACTGCCGGTTTTATTGGTGGAGTGCTAAATATCTGTCCACTTTTGAATGTAAATAGTGAAGGAAAATTAATTCCACGAAGCAAGATTCGTACAAAGAAAAAAGCGATTAAAGAAATTGTTGATGTGATGGAACAGAATATAGAAGAAGGCATAGAATATGCGGATAAAGTGTTTATTTCAAATTCTGCATGTGAAGAGGATGCGCTTGCGGTTGCAAAATTGGTGGAAGAGAGATTTCCCAAAATGAAGGGAAAGGTACTTGTTAATTCCATCGGAACAACGATCGGAAGTCATACAGGTCCAGGAACAGTGGCTCTATTTTTCTGGGGAAAAGAACGAACAGAATAGGAACTATAAAGATAGCAATAGCTATTTAGAAAAAAATCTAAATAGCTATTGTTTTTTTTATAGAAGGGTGCTAAATTTATCTTAACAAGAAGATTAGAAAAAATTCTAAATAGCTTTATCCATAGAATGAGGTGGTATATGGGATTTGCAGAAACCTTTAAAGCATTATCAGCTCCGGAACGCAGAGAAATATTGACTATGTTGAAAGATGGGCGAATGTCTGCAGGTGAAATCGGAGCAAAATTTGAGATGACCGGTGCAACAATTTCTTATCATTTAAACATTTTAAAAAAAGCAGAACTTGTACGAGAACAGAAAGAAAAAAATTTTATCTATTATGAATTGAATACATCTGTAGTAGAAGAGGTGATGTTGTGGTTGTCAGAATTGAGGGAGGGAGAAAATGGAAATAAAAGAAATATGGAAAGAGAATAAGTTTAAAATTATTATCGGAGTGATTTTGACGTTGTTACCGATGATATTTGGTATCTATTGGTGGGAAAATCTTCCTAGAGAAATGGCAACACACTTTGGAATTGATGGAAAACCAAACGGATGGAGTCCAAAGGAGGTTGCGGTTTTTGTGATTCCAGTCCTGTTATGTGTATTCTATTTGTTTGGATTATTCTTTATGAATCAGGATCCGAAATTGAATAATATAAACAAGAAGATAAAAAGTATTCTTTGCTGGATTTTTCCAGTATGTTCATGGATTGTTGCTATCGGAACATATAGTTATGAACTCGATTATGCAATAAGCTTCATGAATTATGTGCCGATTATTTTTGGATTTGTTATTATCATTATTGGAAACTATATGCCAAAATGCGGACAGAATTTCTCGGTCGGATTTCGAACAAAATGGACATTGTCAAACGAAACTGTCTGGTATAAAACACATCGATTGGCTGGGGTTTTATGGGTGATAGGAGGAACTGTTATTTTGTTTGCCTCTCTTATCAAAAATCAAGTGTTTGTATTGGCAATTCTTGTAGGAGTGATTGTTCTTCCAATTATATATTCTTATATTATATACAAAAAGGAAACAAAGAAAGAAAAAAAATAGTAGTTAATGGAAAAGGAAGGAAAAATACTATGTTAGAAATTAAAAATTATTCAAAAACATATGGAAAGAAAGTGGCAGTTGATCAATTAACACTTAAGGTGGAAGCAGGCGACATTTTTGGTTTTATTGGACATAATGGAGCGGGAAAGAGTACTACAATTAAATCGATTGTAGGAGTCCTTGATTTTAAAGACGGAGATATTTTGATAGATGGTCATTCGGTAAAAAAGGAACCTCTTGTTTGTAAACAAATAACGGCATATATTCCGGATAATCCAGATTTGTATGATAATATGACAGGAATTCAGTATCTGAATTTTATTGCAGATATCTTTGGTGTAGATGCAAAAGAAAGAGAAGAATTGATAAAAAAATATTCGGATATGTTGGAAATTACTTCCTCATTAGGGGATATGATTAGTTCCTATTCTCATGGAATGAAACAAAAACTGGCAATTATTTCTGCACTTATACATAAACCAAAACTGTTAGTATTAGATGAGCCTTTCGTGGGACTTGATCCTATGGCTTCGCTTATGCTGAAAAATACGATGAAAGAATTATGTGAAAGTGGAACTGCGATTTTCTTCTCAACACATGTTCTTGAAGTGGCAGAAAAACTTTGCAATAAGATCGCAATTATCAAATCTGGTAAGCTTGTTGCAATGGGAAAAACAGAGGAAGTGATTGGAGATTCTTCGTTAGAGGATATCTTTATGGAGGTGGTTTCGAATGAGTAAATTGTTCGTACTGTTAAAAGCACAGAAATTAAATAGTTCTGCCATTAATGTGATTCGTCATTCTACGGATACGAAAAAACGCGCTAGAAGTATTGGTATGCTTGTTGCGTATGCTATTTTGGGACTTATGATGGTAGGTTATTCTTTTGCTGCCGGAATGGGATATGGAGCCATGGGACTTGTAGATTTGCTTCCTTCACTAGCCATGTTTGCCACTGTATTGTTTAATTTATTGTTTACTTTTATTAAAGCAAATGGATATCTGTTTGCCTATAAAGATTATGAACAGATTATGTCATTACCGATACCGGTTAGGACAGTGATTTCGGCAAAGTTTTTGTATATGTATCTACAAAATTTGATTTTTAGTTTAGGTATTATGCTTCCTATTGGAGTTGCATATTTTATTTACACTGGATTTGCACCAATTAGAGTTTTGGTATGGATTGTATGTGCTTTTGCAACTCCTTTTATCCCAATGACCATTGCTTCCATTTTTGGTGCAATCATTGCAGCAATTGGTTCGAGATTTAAATACAAGGTATTGGTTCAAACTATAATCACCATGGCATTTCTTGTAGGTATTTTTATTCTTAGCTATTCTCTTCAGACTGTTCAGGATAGCGAAGAAATCATGAATGATTTATTCTTGCTTGCAAAGACAATGGAGAAAACAATTGATTCTGTTTATCCTATGGCAGTTTGGTTTTCTATAGGATTAAACGAGGCGAAATACGGATATGTAGGATTATTTGTTGTTCTTTCTGCAGTAATATATTTGATTTTTAGAAGCGTTCTTTCGGTAAAATATTGCGCAATAAATACGGCACTTTTGTCAAGTGCAAAAGCAGGAAATTATCAAGTGAAAAAAATGCAAAAAGGAAGCTTGATGCAGGCACTTGTACGAAAAGAATGGAAACGATTTTCTGGTTCTACATCTTATATGGTTAACACAGGCGTCGGAATTATTTTAGCTGTTATTGCTTCGGTAGGGCTTTTTGTTGCAGGAACAGATGCATTTTATAATCGAATGCCAATTCCAGGATTTGAACGGGTTATGTGCTACGTTATGCCAGTAGCTATTGTAACATTGATTGGAATGTGTAATACGCCATCTGTATCGTTGTCTTTAGAAGGAAAAACAATTTGGATTTTAAAATCATTACCGGTCGAAATTATGGATGTGCTTAAGGCAAAAATTCTCTTTAATTTGCTTCTTCAGATTCCGACAGCAATCATTAGCAATATATTTATTATTCTTGCATGCAAGACACCAGTTTTTACTGCGTTATTGGCTATGGTCGTGTCTATTATGATGTGTGTGATGTGTAGTATTCTTGGGATGATTTTAGGTATCTGTTTTGTTAATTATGAATGGGAAAATGAAATCCAGGTTATTAAGCAAGGAGCGGCTTCAGCATTTGGTATTTTCTTATGTATGTTTATTGGAATGGGACTTGCTGTAGCTGTATTTGCAGGAAGTATGTTTATGGATGGAAATATTATCTTATTGATTCTGCTGGTAGTCCTAAGTATCGTTTCTGCATTATTGTGGAAAATACTATCAGTAATCAAAAAAATATAAAAACAATTGTATAAAATTGACAAATTTACTTGCCAACTTAGTGCAAAACTCCTATAATTTTAATAGGAGTTTTTTGCATATTAGGAGAAGAAAAGTGTATAGCAAATATTTCGAGGATATTGTGAAGCAGACATTCGAAATGGTCCTTTTATTTGATGAAAAAGGTGAGATTTTTTATTCAAATCAACAGGCCAATAACGATTTGGCCTATCCTCAGGGGTTGGTAGGACTTTCAATAAGTGATGTATTGTTGCTTGACTTTAAAAAAGAAGCAGATGGGGTTACAACTGAATTTTTGTTTGGGGATAATGCGCAAAGGACGATGGCATATCGTCAGAACAAGACTTGTTTTCAAGTAGAAGCAAAAATCATTCCATTACCAGATGGCGGATACTTTTGTTTACTGAAGGATGTTGCGGAACTTGAGTTTTTGAAAAAACGTGTTGAACAAGTGCAACAGGAAGCAGAAGAGGCCTTAAAAGTAAAATCGGAATTTGTTGCTAATGTTACACATGAACTTCGTACACCTGTAAATGGAATATTAGGAAATACACGCGTATTGTTTGAAGATGAGACTGATGATTCACATATGCGTACATTAAAACTAATCGAACGTGGCTGCAATGATATGAATAATATCATTAACAATATATTGGATTTTTCAAAATTAGAAGCAGGAAAATTTGTTTTGGAGGAACGTGAATTTGATTTTCGTAATATGATTGATTATGTGAAAGCAAATCACAATCCAAAGATTACAGAAAAAGGGTTACAGTTTTTTGTTACTGTTTCGCCAGAAATTCCAGAATTAATCGTGGGAGATGAACTTCGAATTGTACAGATTTTAAACAATCTGCTTTCGAATGCTACCAAGTTTACTTCGATGGGACGTATTACATTAGAAGTATTAAAAACAGCACAAATGAATCGGCAGATGGAACTGTTTTTTATGGTAAACGATACTGGAATTGGAATTGATAGAAATGATAGTGATAAATTATTTAAGAGTTTCTCGCAAGTAGATGCATCGGTATCAAGAAAGTATGGAGGGACAGGCCTCGGGCTTAACATTTGTAAGCAATTGGTGGAACTTATGAATGGTTCTATTAGTGTAGAAAGTGAAGTGGGAAAGGGGACCATGTTTTCATTTTCTATTTGGGTAGATATTCCAGAGTCAGTGATGGAAAGTGTGTCTACAAAGGTGGATACATACCGAAATGCGACATTAGAATCAGCACTTTCTGATGTAGCAGAGGATATGACAAGAATTTTTGGAACGAAAGAAAACATTGAGGAAATCAATAATGTACTATCAAAACTGGTTCTTTGTGTTGAAATGGAGAACTGGGAAAAAGCAGAAATGTTTGTTGAGATGATAAAGCAATTAACAGAGGGGGCACAAAAAGAGGTAAAAACAGCTGCGTTACGATTAAAAATGGCAGTACAAAAAGGAGACTATGATAAAACGATTTCCGCAAATGAGGCGTTGAAAGAGTTACTTTAATTTTTCTACTAAAGGAGAAGGATTATGAACAATAGACTTGCAAATAGTGATGCGACCTTAATTTTGATCGTTGATGATGTGGAAGCAAACCGGTTTGTACTTCGAAACATCATTTCGGATATGGGGTGCCAACCAGTCTTGGCAGAAAATGGGGTTCAGGCGCTTAAACTTGTAGAAAAAATCAGACCGAGCGTGATTTTATTGGATGTGGCGATGCCAGAAATGGACGGATATGAATTCTGTCAGATTATGAAGGATAATCCGGATACGAGAGATATTCCAATTGTATTTATCTCAGCATTTGATGATCCTTCTGATGTTATTAAAGGATTTGAAATTGGGGGAGAAGATTATATTACCAAACCTTTTATTCAAGAAGTGGTACAAGCGCGAGTGGGCGTACATCTTCGATTGTACGATGCAACGCGAAAAATCTTAGAAACGAATCGTCAGTTAACAACATCAATTAATGAACAGTTAAAACAAATGCAGGAAGAAAAGAAAAATGTTCTTTATGCATTGTTACGAGTGGCAAGAGAAAATGCCCGATATGACGAGAAACATATGGAGCGTATTCAGGAAAACTGCAAAACACTTGCGCTTGCAATGCAACTTTCGCCATTGTTTGAAAGTAAGATTTCTGATACTTTTGTTGAAACTATTGAGCTTGCCGCTCCGCTTTGTGATTTGGGAAATGTAGCAATACCAACAGAAATTTTGCAGAAACAGTCTGTTTTATCAGATGGTGAAATAGAAGTCATGAAAAAACATACAGAAGTTGGTGCAAAAATTCTAGAGGACATTAAGAAAAACTGTACATACAATGATTTTATTGATATGTCCATTGAAATTGTTCGCTTTCACCATGAAAATTGGGATGGAACCGGATATCCAAATGGAGTAAAAGGAGATGATATTCCACTTTCGGCACAGATTGTATCTATGGTAAGTACATTTTGTGCATTAACAGAGAAAAGAACTTATCGTGTAGCTTTTACAAAAGAAGAAGCCTTACAGATTATGGAACAGGATGCAACAATTAAGTTTAATCCAGCTATATTTGAAATATATAAAAAGATTGTAAGACAGCTTCATTAGTATTTTATTGGGGGAACAAAAGAGAAGCATGATAATGACAGATATTGAATTCGAGCGAATTTTTGTTTTTTTGAAGCGAAGATATGGAATCGATATGAGTCGTAAAAAGGAGATTGTAAGCGGACGGCTAGAAAACTATGTAACTTCGCATGGTTATAAGACTTACATGGATTACATTCTTGCAGTGGAAAGTGATAATACAGGAAAACTTGAAAAGACGCTTGTAAATATACTGACTACGAATCATACATTTTTTATGAGAGAGTCAGAGCATTTTGATTATATGAAGCAAGTGGTGCTTCCATATTTGAAACAAAAAGAATCCATCAATAGAGATTTACGTGTATGGTGTGCAGCATCTTCAACTGGAGAGGAACCATATACACTGGCAATGGTTATGTTAGATTTCTTTGGATTAGAGCAAAGTAAATGGGATACTAAAGTCCTTGCGACGGATATTTCCACAAATGTTCTAAAACAGGCAATGCATGGAGAATACGAAACAGATGCAATTGAAGCATTGCCGGAACACTGGAAGAGAAGGTTTTTTCATCAGATTCTGGGAACAGAACGTTGCAAGGTGACGAATGAATTAAAAAATGAAGTGATTTTTCGTAAGTTCAACCTTATGGATGAGTTTCCATTTAAAAGAAGATTGCATGTAGTTTTTTTGAGAAATGTAATGATTTACTTTGATGCAGAAACGAAAGAGCGTTTATTAAAAAAAGTCTATAATTGTTTAGAACCAGGAGGATATTTATTTATTGGAAGAACAGAAACGATTGATAGAAGTGTTGTTCCATTCCAACTAATTAGACCATCAATATTTAGAAAGCCGGAGGGAGTGTAGAGCATGCGTCAGATAAAAGTATTAGTAGTAGAAGATTCACTCGTTTTTCGGGAATTACTGGTAAAAAGTTTAAACAGAGATCCTGCTATTACCGTTGTTGCAACAGCAAGTGATCCGTTTGAAGCAAGAGATAAGATTATTGAATATAAACCTGATGTTATGACACTTGATGTGGAACTACCTAAAATGAGTGGAATTGAATTTTTAAGAAAACTTATGCCACAGTATCCGCTTCCGGTTGTTGTAATCAGTGCGTTAAGCGATCGAGTCTTTGATGCGTTAGATGCAGGAGCTGTTGAGTTTGTTGCAAAACCGGTTGTGACAGATAGAAAACAGTTGGATTCTTTTTTGACCAATGAACTTCCATTAAAGATAAAAATAGCATCGACAGCACATATTAGTAGTATAAAGAGAACTACGTTGGTACATGAAGTGAAAAAAATTCAAGTGGATAATGCACAGCTTATAGTTGCTATAGGAGCATCAACAGGTGGAACAGAAGCAATATCTGAAGTAATAAAGGAGTTTGGACCAGATATTCCTGGAACTGTTGTGGTACAGCATATGCCACCAGGATTTACAGAAATGTATGCAAGGAGATTGGATGATCAATGCCGTGTACATGTAAAAGAGGCAAAAAATGGTGATATCGTAAAACCGGGACAAGTATTAATTGCACCGGGTGGGGATGAACACATGCGCCTGATAAAAGTGAATGGTCAGTATCAGGTTGAAATAAAAAAAGGACCAAAAGTGAATGGGCATTGCCCATCGGTGGATGTTTTGTTTGAATCCGTTGCCCATGTGGCTAAAAATAAAGCGGTAGGTATTATTTTGACAGGAATGGGAGGCGATGGAGCCAAAGGGCTTTTGCAGATGAGAAAAGCGGGGGCACTTACGATAGGTCAAGATGAAAGTACCTGTGTTGTATATGGAATGCCAAAGGTTGCGTATGATCTTGGCGCTGTTATGTATCAGGAGAAACTTCCAGATATTCCAAAACGGACATATATTTTATTAAATCAGATGTAAGGAGATTGAATATGAGAATTTTATTGGCAGAAGACGATTTTGTTACAAGAAAGTTTATGATGAATTTTTTATCAAAGTATGGCGAATGTGACGTAACAGTAGATGGAATGGAAGCTGTTGATGCATTTATGATGGCATTAGAAGAAGGTAATCCATATGATCTTGTATGTTTAGATATCATGATGCCGGTAATGGATGGTTATCAGGCATTAGTTGGAATTCGAAATCTTGAAAAAGAAAGAAATATTCCAGAGGATAAAAGAACAAAAGTCATTATGGCAACAGCATTAAATGAGGAGAAAAACGTAAAAATGGCATTTGAACTCGGATGTACCATTTATTCAGGAAAACCAATTGACCAGAATCGTTTTGAACAGGCACTTCGTAAACTTGGATTAATTTAAAAGGAGAGATACATGGGGGAAGGGTTTAATACAGATGATATGCTGGATATGTATCTTTTTGAGAATGGCCAGCTGTTAGAAAATCTGCAGGAAATCGTTCTAGAACAAAAGGATGAAGATTATTTTGATGAGGACAGTATTAATGAGATATTTCGAACAATGCATACCATCAAAGGTTCTTCAGCAATCATGATGTTCGACGATATTACTGCAATCGCACATAAACTTGAGGATGTTTTCTTTTTCTTAAGAGAGTCACATCCACAGAATGTTCCACATGTAAGATTGGTGGAACATGTACTAGAAGTAGCCGATTTTATCACAGGAGAGTTAGATAAAATACAAAATGGTGATGAAGCAGATGGTGATTCTAGTAAAAAAATTAAAGAGTTGGACGCATTCTTAGCTGAAATAAAAGGTGAAGAGGCTTCTACAATTAAGGAAGAAAAGAAGAACGAACCGGTTGCACAGCAATTCTACATTGCTCCTATGGCCAGTTCTGGAAGTCATTACTATAAAATCAATGTAGAATATTATGAAGAGATTGAACTTGCAAATGTACATGCCTACAAAATGGTTTATGCGCTAAAAGAAATCGCAGAGGATATGAGTTATACACCTGAAGATATTATTTCTAATGAAGATAGCGCAGAAGAAATCATAAAGGATGGTTTCCGTATTTTGTTGCAGACCCAAAGCACGGAAGAAGATATCCGAAAAATTATCAAAATTGGCTATGATGTCAAAAAGGTAGATATCAATGAATGTTCGCAAGAAGAATTTCATAGAGGCTTTGAGGTTGCTGAAAACCAGATTCGAATTGATTTAGATTCTAGTGTAGAAGAAATTCAGGCAAAAGCACAGATGAAGGAAATGGGAGGGGAAGAGAACCAGCCGAAAAACCCTGCTCCTGGTGATTTCGTTATCCAGTCAAAAGAGCCTGGAAAATCAAAAAAACTTGCAAAAGATAAAAAGGGGAAGGCGGAAAAGACAGCATACATCAGTGTTGATATTGCAAAGATGGATATGTTGATGGATTTAATTGGGGAACTTGTTATTTCAGAGTCTGTTGTATTACAGAATCAGGATTTAAAAGTGCCTGGATTAAAGCTTGATAACTTTAACAAAGCAGCGGCACAAATGGCTAAAATCTCAACCGATTTACAAAATGTTATAATGTCGATGCGAATGGTTCCACTTACCAATACATTCCAAAAGATGAATAGAATTGTTTTTGATGTTTCTAGAAAACTTGGAAAAGATATTGAATTTGTAATGATTGGAGATACAACGGAAGTAGATAAGAATATTATCGAAAATATTTCTGATCCTCTGATGCATTTGGTAAGAAATTCTGTGGATCATGGAATTGAAACACAGGAAGAAAGGTTAGCAGCAGGAAAAACACAGCGAGCGCGCGTAACCTTATCTGCAAAGACAGAATCCGGAAAAGTATGGATTAGTGTTCAGGATAATGGAAAAGGTCTCGATCGTGAAAAAATCATGGCTAAGGCGAAGAAAAATGGTCTATTAGATCTTTCCAGAGCAGAAAGCTCTTACACGGATAAAGAAGTTTATCAGTTTATTACACTTCCAGGTTTTTCAACAAACGAACAGGTGACAGAGTACTCTGGACGAGGCGTTGGAATGGACGTAGTAGTATCAAATCTTCAGTCTATTGGAGGAACTCTCGAAATAGAAAGTACCCCAGGAGAGGGAAGTGCCATGAACCTTAAGATTCCTCTTACTTTGGCAATTGTGGATGGAATTGTTATGAAAGTTGGTGATACTTCCTTTGTAATCGAAACCGGTGTTGTAAAAGAATTTGTCAGCGTGAGAGAAGATATGATGATTCATGAACCAAATGGACAGGAATTTGTAATGATCCGTGGAGAATGTTATCCGGTAAGAAGGCTGGGGAATTTTTATCATTTACATAATTATCAGACAGAAGTAGAAGAAGGTATGATGGTAATCCTTGAGGTGGAAGGAAAGAACGTTTGTCTCTTTGTAGATAGTCTGATAGGAAAACAGGAAATCGTAGTAAAGCCAATTCCATCTTATGTAAAAAAGGTGAAAGGATTATCAGGATGTACGCAATTAGGAGACGGAAGTATTGCATTAATCCTTGACCCTGGTGGAATTAGTGAGTAAGAAAAAATAGAAAGGACAAAAACGTATGGTACAACATGATACACAAAAAGATAAATACGTAACGTTCAAATCTGGAAATGAGTACTTTGGCTTAAAGATTGAATACGTAAATGAGATTATAGTATTTCAGGAAATTACAGCAATTCCTGAAAGTGAAGACTATATTAAGGGGTTGATTAATCTTAGAGGTAAAATTATTCCGGTTATTGATGTAAGGTTACGCTTTAAACAGGAACCATTTGAATATGACGATAGAACTTGCATTATTGTAATTAATTACAAAGAAAATGTTGTGGGTTTAATTGTTGAAAAAATTGCAGAAGTAGTTGAGATTACAGAAGAGAACATTCTTCCTTCTCCATCGATAGGGAAAGCTGATAAATCTCAGAATAAATATGTATATGCAATTGGAAAAGTTGGCGAAGCGGTAAAATTGTTGCTTGATCCAAATAAACTTCTAAATGATGAAGATTTAGCAGTTTTAGATACGATAAGCGAAGAGGAAAGTGAAGGAGAAGAGTAATTATGAAAAAAAATGAAAGAAAATCGGTTAAAATGAAGACGATGCTGGTAATTGGATACGTTATTATGGATGCATTGCTTTTGGCAAACTTATATTTTAGTTATTCAACGGTAAATCATGTACATAAATATGGGTTAACAGAAAGGTATTATCGTTCCTACATAATTTTTATCATTGCATCTGGAGTTTTTTGTTTATTGTTATCAACGATAAATACCACCTATTTAGGAAGACATATGCGGTTGTCTTTAAAAGCAGTTAACGATGCTTCAGCAGAACTTGCAAGAGGAAATGCTGATATTGAGGTGAAGAAAATAAGAAATGATGAATTTGGTCAGGTGTTAGATGAATATCAGATGGTTATAGACAATATCCATGAACAGGCACGCATCGCAGAAGCTGTTGCGAATGGTAATTTATTGGTAAATGTTATTCCAAAGTCAGAACAAGATATTTTAGGAAATGCCTTAAAGATATTGGTTGAACGTAATTTACATGCTTTATCAAACGTAAATGAATCTGCATATCAGGTTATGACAAGTGCTTCTCAGGTTGCAACTGCAAGTGAAAACCTTGCACAGGGATCTACAGAACAGGCATCTGCAATTGAACAGATTACAGCTTCTATTAGTGATATTGCAGAAAAGACAAAAGATAATGCAGGACAGGCTAATGAAGCTTCCGATTTGATTTCTGAAGCTATTTCTTCTGTAAGGCAGGGAAATGAACAGATGCATGATATGATTGCTGCTATGGATGATATTAATAAATCATCTGAAAGCATTCAGAAAATTATTAAAGTAATTGATGATATTGCATTCCAAACAAATATTTTAGCTTTAAATGCTGCAGTAGAAGCTGCAAGGGCCGGAGAAGCCGGAAAAGGATTTGCAGTAGTTGCTGAAGAAGTAAGAAACCTTGCTGCAAAATCGGCATCAGCAGCAGCTGAAACGGCTGAGCTTATTGAAGATTCTATTGTAAAAGTAGGGGCAGGAACAAAAATTGCGGCAGATACAGCACGTGCATTAGAAGAAATTACAACGGGTGTTTCAAAATCAGATGAAATTATTAAAGGCATTGCAGAAGCATCAAATTATCAGGCTACTGCTGTTGCACAGATTAATCAGGCAATTGGACAGGTTTCACAAGTTGTACAGACAAACTCTGCAACAAGTGAAGAATGTGCAGCTGCAAGCGAAGAATTATCAAATCAGGCAATTCGAATGAGAGAATTACTTTCTGTATTTCAGTTAGGAGAAACGTCAGAAACATATGAGAACAAGGCTCCGGAATATATGCATGAAACAACTGGATTCCAGGAAAATCCAAATGAACAGATTATTTCATTAGGAGAGGGTTTTGGTAAGTATTAGGAATGAAGGAATACCGGTGTCTAAATAGATGCCGGTATTTTGTCATGGGGGGAAAACAAAGTGACGAATGAATTCAATTATACCAAGTCAGAAAGAAGAATTGAGCGGATTATTTTGATAATATATACCGTATACAATATGTGTCTTTCTGTTATGATAACAGAATATGGATGGGAAAACTGGATGCTTGTCCTTGTGAATACCTGCATGATTATTTGTTGGGTAATCTTTGTTGGAAATTACCAACAATATGAGTTTAGAGCAAAATTTACATCGACAATGATGTTTATTAGTATGGGTGTTTATATGTTTCATCCAGACAAAATTCAAAGTTCTTTTGCAACATTTGCAACTTTGCTGGTGGTTTTAGGGTTATATGGAAGTGAAGCGGTAATCCGAAATGCTATAATTTTCTTTACAATCGTTTTTTTCTGGCATCTTTTCGTGACTAGAGCTATTAGGATGATGTTTACGTTAGATGATACAACGGATTTACTTCAGATTTTTGCGCTTTATCTTGCAGAGTTTGTTGTGTTTTATTTGGTGCGGACACAGAATAGAGCAAAGAAGCAAATGCTTAAGACAATTGAAGGGCTCCGCGTGACAGAGCAAAGCAAAGATGATTTTATGGCAAATGTAAGCCATGAAATTCGTACACCAATTAATACAATTTGTGGGATGAGTGAAGTTATTCTTAGGGAAGAGTTACCAAAGCAGGTTCGTAGTGAGTTGTTTGGAATTCAGACAGCAGGAAGAAATCTATTATCAGTAGTAAGTGATATTTTGGATTTTTCAGAATTGCAATCTGGAAAGATGGAACTTATTGAAGTGTCGTACAACATTACATCTACAATTAACGATATTGTTAATATGCTTATGGCAAAGAGAAATGAGAGACGAATCATTTTCAATATTGTTCTTGATCCAACGATTCCTGCTGGATTATTGGGTGATGAACAAAAGATTCGTCGTATTATTTTAAATCTTTTGGATAATGCACTTAAATTTACCAATGAAGGTGTTGTTTTTTTAAATGTAAAGACAAGAAAAGAATCCTATGGAGTAAACCTTCATGTTACCGTTTCAGATACTGGAATTGGTATGAATAAAGAAAGTATGGACAAGCTTTTTACGAGCTTTAATCAGGTTGATACCAGAAGAAATCGTCAAGAGGGCGGAATTGGACTAGGACTATCAATATCTCATGCAATGGTGCAGAAGATGGGAGGATTTATCAAGGTTGAAAGCGAATTAGGAAAAGGTTCTGTGTTTCAGTTTGTTGTACCACAGCGTGTCGTAGATGATACTCCAATTGTTTATGTAAAGGATGCAAGAAAAATTAGTATTCTTTGCTACATAAATATTGAAATGTTTAAGTCTCCTGTTATGCGAGAGAAACATTTGACCAATATGGCTAAAATGTATGAGAGCCTTTCTGTAAAAGCTCAAATATGCAGGACACTTGGAGAGTGTAAACGTCGACAAAAGAAGGAATACTATTCACATGTAATTATCAGTTTTACAGAATATATAGAAGATGTAGCATTTTTTGATAGCTTGTCAGAACAAATGCCGGTTGCGGTTATTATTGAACAGACACAAGAAAGAATGATAACTAATTCAAATCTTGTACTTATACCAAAGCCATTTTTCGTTTTGCCATTAGCAAATTTTCTTAATGGAGAAAAAATTGAGTATGCTTCATATGAAAATCATTATGCGACAGGAAAATTTACTGCTCCTGAAGCTAATGTTTTGATTGTTGATGACAATGAAATGAACGTAAAAGTGGCACAGGGGTTACTTAAACCATACAAGATGAATATTTATACTGCATTTAGCGGAAAAGAAGCTCTTCGAAAGGTAGAAGAGTATGATTTTGATTTAATTTTCATGGATCATATGATGCCAGAGATGGATGGAGTGGAAACAATGCATCATATTCGTGAAAAAGCAGGTTATGTATATCAGAATTTGCCAATTGTTGCGTTAACAGCAAATGCAATTAACGGAGCAAGAGAAATGTTCTTAAAAGAAGGATTTGATGATTTTATTTCAAAACCAATAGAGCTGTCTGCATTAGAACGTGTATTACGTGATTATATTCCAAAACGAAAGAAAATTTTTGGAGAATCAAAAAAACGTCACCAAGTGAAGGCAGAAGAAACGATTATGAAAGACGAAATCGTGAGAAATGTTTCAAAGAATCGTTTTGATTTAGGTGACATTGATACTTCGATGGGGATTACGTATTGTGGCACAGAGGAAAACTATATAGAAGTTTTACAAATGCATGCCCGGGATGGAAGGAATAATCTTGAAAAGATTGAACAACTATTTCAGACTGAGGATTGGAAAAATTATACCATTCTTGTGCACGCACTAAAGAGCTCCATGAAAAGTATTGGTGCAGAGTCGCTTTCTGAACTTGCAAAAGGGTTAGAAATGGCTGGAAAGCAGAATGATGTGGGTTATATAAAAGAACATCATCAGGAAATGTTAGTTGAATACGAAAGAGTCATAGATATCCTAAATCATAGTTCTGTTGTGGGAGAAAATGTACCACAAATAAGTGAAAGTGGATTTGGCGAAGAAAACGTGAATATGAGTGGAACGAATCGTACTACACAAAATGCGGATGAAATTGATATGGATAGTTTGCATCAGTTGGATGAAAAGGAAGTACAGGAATTATTCCAAACATTAGAAAGTGCAATTTTTACATTTCGTGAGGAAGAAATTTTAAAGGTAATAGAAGTTTTTGAACAAAGTCAGTATCATGGACATGCCTTTGTTAAGCATATGGATATTGTACGGAAAAAGATTGAAATGAGTGATTATATGTCAGCATTTGAACACTTAACAAGATTAGTAAAAAAATGGAAGGGTTAGAGCTTATGATAAAAAGAATAAAAAACATATTGCTAGGCGAAAACCTGGACATAAAGGAACAACTGTTTCGCATTACGGTTATGATAGGAGTGGCTCTTTCTATTATTGGAATGGTAGAGGAAGCATTTGTGACATCAACAAAGTGGTTTTTTATTCCACTAACAGGATTGTTGATAGACATCCTAATAGCAGTTTTGTTTACCTTTGTATTTAAGAAATATAAGATCGGTGCCGTAATTCTTGGGGTGCAGATGATACTAGTGACATTTCCGATGGTTTTCTTTTTCTTTGGAGGTGTGCATGGTGGTGCAGCTATTTGGTTTATCATGGGATATCTCTATACGTTTTTGATATTTGAAGGAAAAATGCTTGCATTCTTTACTGCATTGAATCTGCTTGCAAATTTTGTTTCCTTTTATGTTGCGATTAACTATCCACAAATGATTAGTCCACTTCGTGGAAAAAGAACCGCATATTTGGATTCCATTTTTGCAGTTATATCGGTAGGGATATTTATTGGTTCTATTTTTCAGTTTCAAACAAAACTTTTCCGTAAGGAACGTGAGATTACGGAAAAACAAAAGGATGAATTAATTAAGATAAGTAGTTCAAAAAATGCTTTTTTTGTAAATATGAGTCATGAGATTCGAACACCAATTAATACGATTATTGGTCTAAATGAAATGATTTTGCGTGAACAGACATCAAAAGAGGTACTTCAAAATTCAATTATGATTCAAAATGCAAGCAAAATGCTTCTTTCATTAGTGAATGATATTTTGGATTTGTCACAAATTGAGAACAGTAAAATGGAGATTGTTCCGGTTGAATATAGCACAAAAGCCATGTTTGAAGATTTGGTAGATTTGATTCAGGTAAGAACAAATGAGAAGAAATTAGCGTTTTCTGTACATATTGATCCGGAAATGCCATCTGTTTTATTTGGTGATGAAAGAAGAATTAAGCAGGTTATAATAAATCTTTTGATTAACGCAGTGAAATATACACCGGAAGGGTCAGTGTCTTTGATTGCAAAATCAGAGAAAATTGGGGAAGAATGGATTCGTCTTACCGTTTCTGTACAAGATACAGGGACAGGTATTAAGAGCGAGGATCTTGAACATCTTTTTGATTCTTTCCGCCGTATCAACAATGCCCAAACACGTAAAATCGAAGGAACAGGGCTTGGGTTGGCTATCTGCAAGCAGTTTATGAATTTGATGGATGGAGAAATAAAAGTTGATAGTATTTATACCAAAGGTTCAACCTTCACTATTTCGTTAGAGCAAAAAGTGATTGATCGAACAGAAGTGGGAATCGTTAATTTCCTTGCAAGAAAGTATGAACAACGACAATTTTATCATCATAGGTTTGAAGCTCCTGAAGCAAAAGTTCTGATTGTTGATGACGATGGAATGAATCTTTTGGTAGCAAGCAAATTATTAAAAGATACGAAAATGATTATTCACACAGCAAAGAGTGGAGAAGAATGCTTGCAAAAAACGAAAGAACAATTCTACAATATTATTTTGATGGATTTTATGATGCCGGTTATGGATGGAGTGGAAACAACAAAGGCAATCAGAAATCAGGAGAATTGCTTGTGTAAACATAGTATTGTGATTGCGCTTACCGCGAATATTTTACAAGGAGGAGTGGCACGATACAATGAACTTGGGTTTGATTCCTTTATTGAAAAACCAATTGTAGGAGATTTATTAGAAGAGGAAATTATGAGATTTCTTCCAACAGATTTGCTCGAATATCGTGAGAAGGAAGTGGAAGAAAATACAGAATATGTTGAGACTACGCAAGTAATGGCAGGGTTTCATAGAAAGAAAGTTCTTATTTCGACAGACTGTACTTGTGATTTGCCAGAAGAACTAATAAAAATGCTTGGTATTCGAATTATGTATTTATATATTAGAACCGAAAATGGTCGCTTTGCAGACACGAAAGAAATTGGTTCTAATAATATGGCGGAGTATTTAAATAATATTCATAGTCGCGCATATTCGGATAGTGCATCTGTGGAAGAATATGAATCATTCTTTGCGGATGCACTATTAGAGGCAGAGGAAGTTATTCATATTTCATTAGCATCTAATGTTGGAAAGAGCTACAGTGTTGCATGTGAGGCGGCAAAAGGATTTGGTCATGTAAGAGTTGTTGATAGTGGAAGTATTTCGGCAGGATTAGGACTTATCGTTTTAAAGGCTGCACAGATGGCATTAGATAAGATGGGAACGGATGAAATATTGAAAGCAATTCAGGAATCAAAACCAAAGGTACAGGCGGGATTTTATGTTCCTTCTGCAAGGATTTATCATCAAAGAGGGTATACTTCTACCTTTATAGCGAAACTATGTGAGTATTTTAATTTACATTTGATTCTTGTGTCAAAAAAGGAAAAAATAACTATCCAGAAATTGATTCCTGGAACAGAAAAAAGGGCAAGACGTGCATTCGTTCATTTTTGCCTGCATAAATATAAAAAGAAAGCAAATAAGAGAGTGATATATATCACGCATGTAGGCCTTACTAGTGATGTGCTGGAAGATATTAAGAAAGAGATCTTAAAGTGGATTAATTTTGAAGATGTTCGCATTGTAGAAGCATCTGTTTCATCTTCTTGTAATTCGGGTCAGGGAACTTTCGGAATCGGTTTTTTTACAAAATAAAATAGTTTGCTTTGCGTAGAGTAGAAAAATGTGATACTATTTGGAATAGATTTATTTTGAAAGGTTATTTTGAATAGTAGAAAGGGAATAGAATGATTGAATTTGTAGAAGTGTTAAAAGCAATTCTCTTTGGAATTGTTGAAGGAATAACAGAATGGCTTCCTATTAGTAGTACAGGGCATATGATTTTATTGAATGAAGTCTTACCTTTAAAAGTTGGAGAGAACCCGGAAGCATTTTATGATATGTTTGAAGTTGTTATTCAGCTTGGAGCAATCATGGCAGTTGTTGTATTGTTCTGGAGCCAGATTTGGCCATTTGGAAAAAAGGATAATAAGAAACCACTAAAGGAAACAGGTGTGCTTTCGTGGGTGAAATGGGATATTTTTGAATTATGGTTTAAAATTCTTGTTTCCTGTGTACCGGCTGCAATCATAGGAATCTTGTTTGACGATTTATTTAATGCACTATTTTACAATTATCAGACTGTCGCAATTATGTTGATTTTATTTGGTATTGCATTTATTGTAATTGAGAATTGGCATAAACGAAAAGACGCAAAAATTTCTACGCTTGCAGAGATTAGTTATCAGACAGCGCTTTTAATTGGTATATTTCAGGTGATTGCTGCAGTATTTCCAGGAACATCCCGTTCGGGAGCCACAATTGTAGGTGCACTTCTTATTGGTGTATCTAGACAGGTTGCGGCTGAGTATACATTTTTCCTGGCTATTCCTGTTATGTTTGGGGCTAGTTTATTAAAGCTTGTGAAATTTGGTTTTTCATTTACAACAGGAGAACTTACTATTTTATTGCTTGCAATGGTAGTGGCATTCCTTATTTCTATGTTTGTAATTAAATTCCTTATGGGATATATCAAGAAACATGACTTTAAAGTATTTGGATGGTATCGAATTGTACTTGGTGCAATTGTACTTCTTTGCGGACTTTTTGGAGTGATAGGTTGATGATCCATATTTATGTTAGTGAAATAGATGTCCTTGATAAAGAGGAAGTGTTTAAAGAAAAATTAGATTTTGTACACACGCAGCGGAGAATGAAAGTTCTCCGCTGTAAAAATACAGAGGATAAAAAACGAAGTCTTATGGCAGGATTATTACTTCGTCGAGCGATTGAAAACGAAAATTTGAACTATGAAACTCTTGGTGTAACAGAAGGAGCATATGGAAAACCTCTCTATTATTATCAAACAAAGAATGGAGAACGGGTTTCTATTGGGGTAAGTATTTCTCATGCAAAAGATAAAGTTGCAGTAGCGTTCTCTTTGGATGAAACTGAGTTTGGGATTGATATAGAAAATATGAATATACGATTTCAATATACTACAAAGGATATGAAAAGATTAGACTCGGTTCTTAGTAAGTGTATGTCAAAAAAAGAAGGAGAATACTACCAAAATCTTTCAGGTGAATATAAAGAAACCATAGATTATGCAGGAAGATTATGGACAAGGAAAGAGGCATATGCAAAAACAACTGGTGTGGGGCTTGGAATGGATTTTTCAAGGATTGAGACAATAGAAGATGAAAATTCTAAGGTACATAAGTTTGAAACCATTATGATGGATGGATATCATTTGTCTATATATAATGGGAAGGGCTCAATTGAATATCAGTTGCACATATTATGCTAAAATGATAGGATGAAAACCGGAGGCAGTTTATGTTTGACGAATTAACAGAAAAAGATATAAAAAGAATGGAAGAAGAAATCGAACATCGAAAGCTCGTGGTTCGAAAACAGGCATTAGAGGATGTAAAAGAAGCAAGGGCTCATGGTGATTTAAGTGAAAATTTCGAATATAAAGCAGCAAAAAAATTCAAAAACGAAAATGAAAGTCGTATTCGTTATTTGGAAAAAATGATAAAAACAGCGACTGTGATTTCTGAAGAGTCCGCGGAAGACGAAGTAGGGATGAATAATACTGTTGATGTATATTTTGAAGAAGATGATGAAGTGGAGACCTATAAGATCGTTACGACCGTTCGAGGAAATTCTCTTAAGAATTTGATTAGTAAAGAATCTCCTCTTGGAGCTGCAATATTTGGACATAAGGTAGGAGATCGTTGTGAGGTAAAAGTAAACGATAATTATTCTTACTTTGTTCAAATTAGAAAAATTGAAAATACGATTGATGATGGAAATGAGGCAATGCGAAAGTTTTAACTCATCCATTATATATAGAATTAAAAGAATACGGAGATTTGAAGATGAAAGTATCGGAATTATTAAAGTCGGAAAAGGTGACGTTATCGTGTGAAATCTTTCCACCAAAACAGGGTGCTCAATTAGAAAACTACAAGAACGTAGTTTCAGAACTAGCAAAACTAAAACCTTCTTATATTAGTTGTACATATGGTGCAACTGGAGGTACTTCTGACTATACAGTAGAGATTGCAGATTATATTAATTCATGTAACGTGCCTGCAATTGCACATCTTACATGTGTTTCTTCTACGAAAGAAAAAGTACATTCTGTAATCGAACAGTTAAAAGAAAGAAATATTGAAAATATTTTAGCACTTCGTGGGGATATTCCATCAAGCGTTGATTTTCCATTACCAGATCAGTATCATCATGCAATTGAGCTTATTCGTGATATAAAAGAATCTGGTGATTTTTGTATCGGTGGTGCATGTTATCCGGAAGGGCATCCAGAGGCGCCAAATATGAATGAAGACTTAGAACATTTAAAAGAGAAAGTAGATGCAGGGTGCGAGTATTTAACAACACAGTTATTTTATGATAACAATATCTACTATAACTTTATGCATAAGGCACTGAAAAAGGGAATTAATGTTCCGGTTGTTCCAGGTATTATGCCAGTAACAACAGCAACACAGCTTAAGCGTTCTATGTCATTGACAGGAAATCTTGTTCCAACAAAATTTCTTATGATGGTAGACCGTTTTGCAGATGACCCTGCAGCATTAAAACAGGCTGGAATTGCTTATGCAACAGAACAGATTATTGATTTGATTTCAAATGGAGTAAATCATATTCATATTTATTCCATGAATAGACCAGAAGTAGCAAAAGCAATTTATGATAATCTTTCAAATATATATATTCCAGGATAAAAGATAGAGGGCTTATGGGGAAAAGAACTTTCGAGGGACAACTAAATATGTTTGACTACTTCAGAGGAAATGATTTGGAGTTTGAGGAGGTTCAGATGGTATCACTTATGCCAGAGGACTTGAAGGAAGAAGATGTTCCGAAAGAAGAGAAAACTCCTGTAGTAGAAGAAACACCTAATGAGGAAGTAAATCCTAAAGAGGAAGAAGATGCATCTGAAGAATTAGGGGAAGTTTATGTCGAAGAAAGAAAGACGGAGGATGCCAAGAAAAATGGCTGGGTAATGCATCGTACCTATAAGTGTGCAAAAGGAGAAGCGATAATTGCGTATCTTGATTATCATAAGGTTTATGTAAAAGATGTAAATCAAAAAGAGCAGACCTATTCATTCCAAAATGCAAAAGAAGCTGTAGATTTCTACGTTGAAAAAATGCAAATGTATGAAAAATAATTTTTTGTTTGTGACTTTCGTGTGACTTTGACAATTTATAATGCCAATAGTAGTAGAAATATTATGCTCAAATGTAGAGTATATAAAATAAACAGATTCCGCATGGAGGGATAATTGTGAAAAAGAAGTATCTTTTATTACTTGGAGTGGTGACACTTGTTGCAGTAGCAGCGGTTGGTGGAACACTTGCATCAGGAAATAGAGAATCGAAAAAAGCGTACCAGGAGATTTCAGAACGTTCTCTTGGAATTACAATTGTTGATGAAGAGACTGTCGAGGGAGATGGTAAAGTGGATTTAGATGTTTTACCAGGAACGACGCAGGATTTAAATTATACAATTATGAATGATGAAGCAAATGGTTATGATTTGTATGCAAAGGTTAATATTTTTTATGGATGGAAAGATGAAAATCTTTCATCTGTAGAACAATTACAAACATCCATCGAGAAAGAATATATTACTCTTTCTCTGGCGGGGGAAAAACTTCCAATGGAAGCTTCATATGAAACACCTAAAAAAGTAGGAGACTGGATTATTACCTATAGCGATGGTGAACAGTTAGAAATGTATTATTCGAAACCTCTTTCATACGGCGCTTCGGTAGGATTTTTAGATAGCATTTCATTTAGTTCCTTAATGGGAAATGAATATGCGGATCAGGAAATTAATTTTGAAGTAGATGTCAAAGCCGTTCAGGTAAACAATAGCTTAGATGCGATTGCTGCTGAATGGGGTGTATATCCACAGATTTCTGAGGATGGAACAATTACATCGATTTCAGAAAACCGATAGTTAGAAAGTATTAAGAAAGTATAGGGAGCGAATCATGAAAAAGAATGTATTTGCCACTGGAATGGTTTTGGCTATGACGTTGGCGTCAAGTACAATTGTATATGCAGCTGGTAATATCCCAGTGGTATCACTTACAGATAAAGATGAATTTAAATATTTCGAAAATGAAGCTTCAACAGTAGCTCTTGATGAGATTACTTTGACAGAGTTTTCGGGAATGGCACCAGGCGATACAAGAACACAGACAATTCTTGTAAAAAACGAAAGTGATGAAACAAGAAATTTTTATATATCACAGCAGACATTACAAGCGTTAGAAGACGGAAATGATGCTGCAGGTGGCGCATATCAGTTTGATATGTCGGTAGGACAGAATACAGATGATGCAGTTTCATTATTAGAGGCTTGGGTTGGTGGATATACAACTGCAGATGGTGCAGGAAGTACAGAAGGTTTAAGTGAGATTACAGAATTATCTGATTATGTATTCCTTTCAACTTTAGCACCAGGCGAATCAACAAAGGTATATATTGACCTTTACTTAAATGGTGAAGGAAATGATAATCAGTTGGTAGATTACTCAAATGCTGTTGCAACACTTGCATTACAGTTTAGAGCATCTGATCCAGAAAAAACAAAGATTTACATTCACGAGCCAAACACAGTTGTTGAGAAGCTTGTAGATCGCATCGTATATACGCAAAAAACGGTAGAAGCTCAAACGGGTGACATTCCGATTTGGGGATTTGTACTTGTTCTAGTTGCAGGTGTAGGTCTTGTAGTTATTGCAAGGGTAAGAAGTAAGAAAGGAGACTCATAAAATGAAAAAAGTAATAAAAAGTTTTATGGCACTTTCATTTGCATTTCTTCTTTGTGTTTCTTCTTTGGGCATGAACGTAAAGGCTGAGACTGCTTCATCAAAAGTATATACATGTACTTTTCGTGCTGGTAATGTAGGAAGTTTTGATACAACAAAAGTTGTGGCAAAAGATACAACAATTGCTTCTGTATCAGAAAGTTACATCAAAGTAAACGTAAACAAAGGAGAGAGCCTTCAGTCTGCAATGTATCGTGGATTTGGAGTGGTTCTTTCAACTGCAGATGACTTAACGATGTGGTTAAGAAGCGGATTAAAAAGCAATTCAGAATATGGTCTTTTATCTGCAGATAAATGGGTAACAGATTGTAATGATGTATTAACAGATGTATCTTATTTCTATAAAAATGTAGAATATGTATTAGATTATGGTGTATTAGTAAATCCTGTATCATATACAATTTATTATGTAGATGAGGAGTCAGGAAATTCCATTGCAGCACCGGTAATGAGTTATGGAAGTGCTGGAGAAGAAATAACAGCAGCACCAATTTTAGTAAGCGAATATGCAACAACAAATGAAGCGGTTACCATGAAGCTAGATGCTGAAAAAGAAAATGTAATTCGTTTTAATTATACATTTACAGGTATTATATACATACCGGGAGAGACAACATACGAAACAATCTATAATTACATAACAGAAGAACAAATCGTTACACTTCCTGCTGAAGTACAGGGAGGAGTGGTACCACCTGCAAACACTGTGATTGATGATGAAAACGTTCCATTAGTACCAGGTGAAAATGATGATCAAGAAGATGGAGATCAAGATGGAAATCAAGATGGTGATGGCGATTTGACTGATATTGATGATGAAGAAACACCGCTTGGTGATGGCGGAGACGAAACCGAAACTGAAACCGAAACCAAAATCGATGAAGTGGAAGTTCCACTTTCCTGGGGTGCGATGATTAGAGCTAACATGGGATGGATTATTGGTGGTGCAGTTGCTCTTGTATTAATTGTATCTGGAATTACAGTACTAATTATTCGACGTAAAAAGCAATTGAAACTCAAAAACATGAGTTCATCACAGGGCGAATAGGTTAGAAAATGGCGATGACTTTTCAAAAGAGAAATTTTTTGGAAAGTTATCGTATTTTTTATGGTTTTTTATATGCGGGTTTGTTATAATCAGTGTAGTGTTTTGGAGAGGAATAAAAAGGATGATTACAGTTAATACATTAGGGAAATTTCAGATAACAGATGGAGAAGCTTTTGTTAATGACGACTCGCTTCGTTCTACAATGTTAATAAAATTGTTGATATATCTTTTACTTTATAGAGATAAGACATTAACGACAGATGACATTTCAAATGCAATTTGGCAGGATGAAGAAATTGATAATCCGGCCGGTGCACTTAAAAATTTGATGTATCGACTTCGTAAAGAATTAGTAGCGAATTTTGGGGAAAATGATTTTGTTCTAACGAATCGTGGTTCGTATCGCTGGAATCCGGATGTAAATGTTGTTTTAGATATTGAGCTTTTTGAGAAACTAATCAATGAAGCAAAGTCTGAGAATATTTATGAACAGGCAATCTTAAAATATGAGCAGGCTATTTCTTTGTATCAAGGTGAGTTTATGTCAAAAATCATGGAAATGCATTGGATTATGACATTGAATACCTATTATCATTCGTTGTATTTGTCATCAGTAAAAGGCCTTGCAGAATTATATATTAAGCTTGAAAAATATGAAGAGTTAGAAAAATTATGTAATGATGCATTACAATACGAGAATGCAGATGAGCAGTTATACTGTTACCAGATTGAAGCCCGAATGAGAAATGGAAACGTTTCACTTGCTTTAGAATCCTATGAAAAAGCGCGTGAAATTATGGAAAAGGAATTGGGAATTCGTAAAACAACGATTCTAAATAAAGTATATGAAGAACTTTTGCAGATGAGTAAAGGTCAGACTGCATATAATATTAATGATGTAAAAGAAGATATTACAGAAGAAAATCCAGAAGGGGTATTTTTCTGTGGGTATCCGGTGTTTAAGGAAATATATCGTTTAGAAGCAAGAAAGAGCGCAAGGAGCACAGAACAGGAACATTTAGTGCTCCTTACCATTGAAGATAAAGGTTTTGACAGAAAAGAAGTAACCGAATTTCGAGTTAAAAAGGCGATGGAATCCTTAGAAAAGGTTATAAATGAGTCACTTCGAGTGGGTGATGTGGCTGCGAAATATAGTGATTCACAGTTTATCATCTTATTGCCAACCTGTACAGAAGATTTGGCTGCACTTGTAGCAAATCGAATCGTAGCGAAATTCTATAGTATACATAAAAAATACGAGATGATTCGCGTAAAAATGAACATTGAAGAGGTTTCCATGAATGGGGAACTTGTAAAATAAGATACGCAAGATAAAAGAAACAGATTTTTCTGTTTCTTTTTTTGTTTTGTGACCATCATGTGACTGGTTATTGATATATTAGTTGCAGATAAGATGAAAAAGAATGTATTTTAGAATAGATTTCGGAGGCTACGATGAAGGCTAGTAAAATTTTGAAAAGAACAACTGCATTAGTGTTAGCGATTTCCATGTTGTTTAGCGGGAAGATAGGTATTTCTACACTGGAAGCAGATGAAGCGCTTTTGGGTGAAGATACTATTGTTTCGTTTCCAGCAGATATGTATGATTATGGAAATGTGGGTGATCCTTATTCGTCAGATGATTATAATTTGAAGTGGATTAATGAGTATTCTTTATCTCCAGAGGTTCGTGGGGAGAAGTCGAAAGGATTACTTTTTACTGCTGGTGGATATTTGGGGGCTACAGAAGGTTGTTCGGAAGATATCAGACAAAAATCTTTTAATATTTCAGATTCAAACAGATCATTATATGATGTTGGAGTATATTACCCAACGGTATATCAAGGAATTATGAAACCAACACTTGTAAATGGTTTGCCAGCTTATTCGGATGATTTCTTTGGTCCTGATTTATTTGGCCTTGAATCTACACATTATAAAAAAGTATATCAGGATGTGAACGTGCAGTTTAAACAAAGCGTCATTGATGGTGTGAAAAACTATGTGTTAGATAGTTCACAGAACCAATATACATATGATACTGGTTCGAATACGGTATGGGTTACGGATGGAAATCCGGAAGGGAATTTCTGGCCTTTTGGTCAAAGAAATTACTGGTTTGGTTTAAATTTCCAAGTGGATTTTACAATGAATGAATATGGTACCGTTGATAATACTGCAGACGGAACAGCATCTACGTTTGAATTTTCGGGTGATGATGATGTATGGGTATACATTGATGATACTTTGGTTTTAGATTTAGGTGGAATCCATAGTGCATGTAGCGGATATATTGATTTTAAATCAGGAGTATCCGTGGTTAATAGTGATATTAATACTTCGGAAAATATTTATGGTGCTAATGATGCTTTTGGAGCCACACTTGATGAAAGCAAGATTTTGCACGGAAAAACAGTTTCACTTTCTGATTTGGGTGTGAATGTAAAAGACGGACAAAAACATACGCTTCGTGTATTCTATTTGGAACGTGGTGGCGTTCTTTCGAATTGCAAGATCACATTTAACATGCCAGTTGTAAATAGTAATATTGATAAATATACAGATGTTTCTTTTGAAAAAGTAGATGGATATAAAAAGGAAGCGTTACCAGGAGCTGGTTTTACCTTATACTCTGATTCGAATTGTACAAATGCTTTACAGGAAGTTTTCTCAGGTGAAGATGGTGTTGTTACTTTTAAGGATTTAAATCCTGGTGAATATTATTTTAAAGAAACAACTGCACCAGAAGGTTATGATGCGAACGACATTTTATATAAGGCCGTTGTTTCAATTGATTCTAGTGACAATTTCATTGTTTCATTATTCTCAAATGTTGGTGGAACATGGGCAAGTATTTGGAATGATGAACTTGGAAAAAATGTGATTGAAAACTATTATACAATTGTTACGGAAGAATATGATAAGACAGCTGAAGTATTAGATTGGGATGATAGAACGTATACCATTAACTTAAGTGCAAATGTTTTAAAGAGTACAGCAGAAATTAGTACATCTTCAAAACCGGTAGACGTAATTCTTGTTATGGATGCATCGCGTTCTATGTGGTTCCCAGGAGATTTGACATCAATTGGAAATCAGAAAATTTCTAATATAAAAAATGCAGAAACTTTAGCAAAAAACAATCAGCTTTATATTATGGATAAAACTAATATGGCGACGGTATACCGAGTTTATAAAAAGAATGGAGTTTGGTATAAGGTGGATTCTTCAGATGCATTAGATCCAACAAAACCATTGCCAGCTGGAGTTTCAATCACAGTATTAGATACAAATCAGTCATATAATTTCTACAAATCTGTAGGAACCTCTGACGGAAGAGATTATGCAGATTGTACCCGTATCAACGAGTTGAAAGCGGCTGCAAGTGCATTTGCTACAAGCTTGGCAGAAAAATCTCCAGAATCTAATATTGGAATTGTAACATTTAACAAAGATGCAAAAAGTATATTTGAACCACAAAAAGTGACAATCGATAATGCAGCAAATGCAATTAGTAGTTTAGATTATAGTGATTTGGCGTCAGGTACATACCATGATACAGGTTTGACAGAAGCACAGAAGATGTTAAACAGTGACTTGATTAAAAATAGTGGTCATGAGAAGTATGTAATCTTAATCACAGATGGTTGCTCAAATAATGATACAGTTGTCAACAATTCGATTGCAATTGCAAATACGATGAAGAATGACAATGGCGCGACAGTTGTTTACGTTGGAGTAGACATGAAGACAATTCAGGATGTCGCACGCGTACAGAATTTGTCACAGGGCGTTGCTTCAGAGGGTATGATTAAGTGGGCAGATGCTAAAGACCTTGGTGCATTATTTGCTTCTTTAGTGCAAGAAGTTACATGTATCAAGACAAATGCGTTGACCGCAGATGTTATCGATTACATTGATCCTAGATTTGAACTTGTAAAGATTAACGGAGTAAATATTGCGGATGGTATTCCAGATGGTGTTACATGTGGAACCGGTGCAAATGGGCTTTCGTATGTAAAATTTAGTGACGTCGAATTGAATGGTTGGACAAAGCAGCTTACCGTTCGTGCAAAATTGGATTATATGGGTGGAAACGTTATCACAACAAATGGTTCTGGATCTGGTATTTATATCGGAGAAGAGATGCTTTACGAATTTGATGAACCATCTGTAAACGTAAAACGTTTGGATTTATTTGAGAAAGATAAAGAAAAAACAGTTTTCATTGGGGATACACTAATTCCTTCTTCCGCTTATGATGGGGATACATTAGTTGCCGGATTCGTAGATGAACTTCGCTCTACATTTAAATATGGTGTTGAAGGAGACGTAGTAGAATCTCGTAATAGACAGTATGACATTCCAGAAGGATGTGCATTAACAGCAGAAGAATTAAGACAGTTGATGCAAGGTGAGGAAGACGAAATTGTAAAACCATATACTTATGCAGGATTTGAAGATGGTCAGTTTGTATACACATATGAAACTGTCAAGGGAGATGTAGAAGAGCATCAGGCTAAAGAAGTTGGTGAACATGTAGAGGATTACAAAATTACTGTTTCTTATGAACCATATGAAAGAACAGGAGCTAATTCAGTAAATCCTGGACCACAGGTAGAAGATACTTCCGTAGATAGTCACTACTATGTAAATGTAAAAGAAGGAGAACTTGTGGTTTCCAAAGTGTTTGAAGGAGACTTCCTTAGCAACTTACCATACTCTTCTTATGAAAAAGATAAAGTCGATGCTGTTCAGACAGCTGTGTTTACAATTAACAGATATGATATAAATGACCCAACAAAATTGTTAGATTCTTTCCAAATTACACTTACTGGAAAAGACAATGAAGAAGCATCTGCAACAATTAAGCATTTACCAGCAGGTATTTATGAGGTTGTGGAAGATGAAGATTGGTCATGGAAATATGTATTAGAGTCTGTTACAGAAAACGGAAAATCAAGTGATGAAGAGTCTGGTGACGCAATGCTTGGCGATAAACAGAATCAGCATGATGGATTCGTATATATCGGAACACAAAAAGCTGATGATGGAACAGAAAGCACATATACCTCACATTCTGTAAAATTTGTTAATAAACTTGATACAGCAAAAACATGGTTTGCGGATACGTTTAATGTAAGAAATGTGTTTAATGGAAAATAAGTAATTTTGACAGGTATACAAAATGAAAAAAGTTTGGAATTTTATTACAACAACTGTTTTATTGGTTTTAATATTAACCATTGGAGTTATCTTTGTTCCGAAATTCTTCGGAATAGAACCAATGATTGTGCTAAGTGGAAGTATGGAACCTACTTACCATGTGGGTTCTTTACTCTATGTAAAGGATGCCAATCCAGATGAAATTAAAGAAGGAGATCCAATCACTTTCTATATTAGTGACGATACTCTTGTTACACATCGAGTTGTTGAAGTTGATACAGTAAACAAACAATACACAACAAAGGGTGATGCAAACGAAACAATTGACGGAGCGCCAGTTTTCTTTGATCAGGTGTTAGGAACTCCGGTATTTAATATTCCAAAGCTTGGATATTTAGGAGATAAACTAAGTTCCTTAAGTGGGAAAATTATTTATATTACAATCATTGTTGTTGTGATTATCTTGATGTTTTTGGGTGATTTGATTTGGCCAGAACAAAAGGAAGAAAAGAAAAAAGAGGAAGAGGAAAGCATAAATGAAGATATTAACCAATAAGAAAATTAAAATATCTTTGGTTGCTGTCGCTGCAGTAGCAGTGTTAGCACTTGGAAGCACACTTGCAATTCTTGCTTACACAACAGATACTGTGAGAAACCTTTTTAGAAATGGTGTTGTTAATATTACGATTCAAGAAGAATTCGATGGTAAAGTAAAGGAAAAAGTGGCAATCAAAAATGACAGCTTAAAAGATGCCATCGATGAAAGTAAAGGAGAAAAACCACTTAATATCGTTCCGATTTATGTAAGAGCTCATGTTGTTGCAAATTGGGTAGATGAAGATGGAAATATTTATCCGGTTGATGCATTAGAAAATATCACATTTGATGGGCAGGATACGAAATGGGTGTGTGGTGAGGATGGTTTTTACTATTACACAGAAATCCTTCCTATTGACGAAACAACAGGATATTTGTTTGAAACAATGACATTTGTAGACAAAGAAGAAGAAAATCAGATGTTAGAAGATGGATATCATTTAGAGATGGATATTTTGGCAGATGGAATCCAGACAGAAGGATATGAAGATGCAGACAAAGACGGAGATATTGATTATCTCGATGCATGGTCAACCGTAAAGAATAAATAAAAACAAAAAGTTTTCAAATGTGACCATTATGTGACTGGTCGTTTGTATAATAAGTTTGTAAGCTTCGATAGTGTACAGATTGAAGCATTACATAAATAAATTGTAAGCATTATTAAGTATTTATATTAAGGAGAGAAGAAAAATGAAAAGAAAAATTGCTTTATCTTTAGGCGCACTTGCACTCGTAGCAACAATGGCAATTGGAGGAACATTAGCTTACTTAAATGCTATGACAGAAACAGTAACTAACGTATTTACAGGTGGTGGAGACCTTGGCGGATATATCGAAGAAGAGTTCGATGAAGAAGCAGCTAGTAGCTATATTCCAGGTGAAGTTATTACAAAAATTCCACAGTTAGTAAACAATGCTGAAGGAAAATCAATGGATGCATGGGTTGCTATCAAAGTTGATATCACAGATGATTTAGATAACGTAATTACATATGAAGAATTTTCTTCAAAATATGCAACAATCAAAACAAATGGAAAAGAAGGATTCAATACAACTGATTTTGAAGAAGTCGTAATTCCTGGTGCAGATTACAAATTCTTTGTATATAAAACAGCTCTTCCAGTTGGAACAGCTACACCAGCAATCTTTGATCAGGTTGTAGTAAACGCAGGAATTAAAACTGTATATAGCAAAGAAACAGCAACAACAACAGTTTATAAAGAAGTAAAAGCTGGAACTGCTGGAGCAAAGGAAATCGATGGAAAATACTATGTTGAAACAGATGTTACTTACGATACTTTTGAATCAGATGCAAAATACATGGTATTAAAAGATGGAAAATTGGTTGATGCAGATATCGATAAACTTCCAAAATTCGAAGTAAACGTATCAGGTTACATGGTTCAGGCTGAAAATGTTGATTATCCTACAGCAGTTGCAGAATTAACAGCTTTAGTTCAGAAATAATATTTTAGGCTTGTAGAAGGAGAAGAATCATGAAAAAGAAAATGGCTTTAGCACTCGGTGGAGTGGCACTCGTTGCAACTTTAGCAATTGGTGGAACATTAGCATATTTTACAGATACAGATGCTGCAGCAAATGTATTTACAATGGGAAAAGTTGGAATTGACTTAACAGAAGATTCTGATTCTGACAAAGTAGTAGAAATTACAGAAGATGGTATTACATATGATGATATCGTACCTGGTGATGTTGTTAGTAAACGTCCAACAATTTCTGTTGATGAAGATTCACAGGATTGTTATGTTGCTGCAATAATTGAAGTATCTGCTTCATCAGAGGATCTTGATGTTTCAGAAGTATCTTTTGATGTTGATACTACAAAATGGACACTTGTAAATGGTGTTTATTATTACAATGAAAAATTATCAGCAAATGATTCTGTAGATTTATTTACAGAAACAACAATTCCAACAGGATGGGAAAATGAATTTGCTGGCCAGACATTTACAGTAGCTATTAAAGCATATGCTATTCAGGCAGAAAATGTTTCATTAGTAAATGAAGATGGTAGTGTAAATGAATGGGTAAATGACGAAAACTTTGGGGACTAAATTACAAAAGAAGTAGTTATGAAATTTTTTGAGCAGGTGGTGGAGCACCTGCTCTTTTTTATTGTTTTCGTACCTTAAGTGTGCGATAATATTAGAAATGATTTATAGGAAGAGGAAGATGTTATGGAGAATCAGACAAAGCGTATTATATCCAAAAGCCTTCAAATTACAGGGACAGTTATTTTGGTTGCTCTTTTGCTATTATGTATTCCATTTTCAATACCGAAATTGATGGGATATCATACTTATCATGTAGTGACAGAGTCAATGGAACCTACCTTTCCGGTAGACAGTATTATTTATGTTGAAGATGCAGATGCTTCGGATATTGAAGAGGGAGATGTTATTACATTTTCGCTTGGAACTGCAACAGAAGAGGTATTGACGCATCGAGTTACTCAAATTGATACAGAAAATGCTGTATTTCGAACAAAAGGTGATGCAAATGATGTAGAAGATAATGAACCGGTTGCATTTAGCCGTTTGATTGGAAAGCCTGTTATGTCTATTCCACTTCTTGGAAAAATGGCATTTTTATTCCAGGGATGGACAGGATATTTGATTCTGTTTGTTGGAATTGCACTTGTGCTTGGATTATGGTTGGCTGGCGACTTTATAAAGAAACGTTGTCTTGATGAAGCTGATGATGAGGAAACAGATGATAATGAAATAGATACTAATGAAGAAGATGACGAAGTTTTAGAGGAAAAGAAAACGAAAAAGAAGAAAGTTGACTTTGTTAACCTTGGCATTTTTGTGGTTGGGGCAATTTTAATTATTGTAGCTGCTGTAAAATTGATTTCAACAAAGATGGACTATAATGCTTCGAATAATCTATACAACAGTTTGGAAGAAGAGTTTGTTACATACGATGTAAATGTAGATGATTCAAAAGAATGGTATGAATTACTTCGTGTTGATATGGAAGGTTTACAGGAGAAAAATCCAGATATTAAAGGTTGGATTTTCTTTGAAAATGAGGAAATCAGTTATCCAATTGTTTATTCAGGAGATAATGAAAAGTATATTCGTACATCAGTAGATGGAGCAGCGGCAACTGCCGGTAGCATTTTCTTAGAGGGTATGAATTCGCCTGATTTTGAAGATAGTCATACGATTATTTATGGTCACAATATGCAGAATCTTTCCATGTTTGGACGTTTAAAAAATTACAAAGAAAAAGATTATTACGAAGATCATCAGTACTTCCAGATTCTTGTTGATGGAAAGATTTATCGTTATCAGATTTTTGCTTACCATGATGTAAGTGAAACAAGTGATCTTTACACGGTGCCATTTGCACCAGATGCAACATTTGAAAACTTTATTAATCAAGTGTTATGTCAGGGGAATTATATTGATTCTGGCATTACCCCAACAAAAGAGGATAAAATTATTACACTTTCTACTTGTTCATCAGAAGGAAATCGTTTTGTTGTTCATGCATTTCGTGTAGACGAATATAACACAGCAACAGACAATCATGAGCAAGAATAATTTGATTACTTAGGAGTATAAAAATGAAAAAGCAGGAAGAATTAGTACGTGATATTTCAGATATGATGAAAGATACAAAGGCAGGGAGAATTCATTGGGACATTAAAGTGCAGACGACAGAATATCAGCCTTGGGAAAATAAGCCTAGAACAATAGAAGATGGAATAGAGTGGATTGTTGATGAATGTTATGTTTCTTATCATTGTGAGTATAAAGGAAAAGAATTCCTGATGATTACATATGAAATGATTCATACATCAGCGCAAGAAACAAGAACAACAAATCTTGTGTTTTTACCACCTCTTGGAATTCGATATTTTGATTTACAGACTTTACTTCCATATTCGATGGAAACCGATAAAATGGTAACATACAGTATTCATCAGTTATGGTTGCAATTACTAGAATTACAAAAGAATAATGATGAGAGAATCACGTTTGAGGTGAGTGAAAGAACATTAACGATTGATGAAGAATAGTGGCTTTTTAGCCACTATTTTTTATTTTTTAAAATCGTTGTTTTGCATAATTTTGGAATGAAATTATTGTGCAAAAATATTAAGTCTAAAGTCACGTGTTTTTATTGATTGTTATTCATTTTAACAGAAATTCTCTGTTTTGAACAAAAAAGCAAAAAGCTTTTCGCTTTTATGTCCAATTTTCAAAAAGTAAAATTAAGTATATACTTAGATAACGAAAAGCTACGAAAATTTTACTGTCGTAATTTTCGAAAAAAGAGGAAAAAGGAAAAAGAA
>JAXJUI010000100.1:0-6620 GCA_036309165.1 Agathobacter sp.
GAATTTTGGCTAAAGGAGAAATTTTAAGTAACTGATTTTATAGACAAAAGTGTATATTAGTGATATAATGTGCTTATGGAGGATTAACGCCATGAACACATCAAATATCACTAATTACAAACCTAAAGAATTTGCTGAGCTTCTTAATGTTACGGTCAAGACACTTCAACGCTGGGACAGAGAGAAAACGCTTGTAGCAAACAGAACCCCCACGAATCGGAGATATTATACTTACGACCAGTATTTACAGTTCAAAGGGATTGGCAGGGATACTGATTCTCGAAAGATAGTCATTTATACAAGGGTATCAACCAGAAATCAAGCTGACGACTTAGAGAATCAAGTGAACTTTCTTCAGCAATATGTCAATGCTAAAGGACTTATAGCTGATGACATTATCAGGGATTATGGAAGCGGTCTGAACTATAACCGCAAGAAATGGAATCAGCTTTTAGAAGAAGTCATGGAAAACAAAATCAAAATGATTCTTGTGTCACACAAGGATAGGTTTGTTCGATTTGGCTTTGACTGGTTTGAAAAATTCTGTAACAAGTTCAATGTAGAGATAGTAGTTGTCAAAAACGAAAAACTATCCCCACACGAAGAGCTTGTGCAAGATATAGTAAGTATTCTTCATGTATTTTCTTGCAGACTGTATGGTCTGCGGAAATATAAAAAACAAATCGAAGGGGATGAGATGATTGCTAAAGGCGTTCAAAACGGAGATAGCCCCGACTAAAGAGCAGAAAAAGAAAATTATCCGTTCTATTGGCGTGGCAAGATTCTTGTACAACCAGTACATCGCCTACAACCGCCGTCTCTATAAGATGTATCAGCGCGGTCAGCTCGATGAAAAACAGAAACATTTTGTTACTGCCAATGATTTTGATAAGTATGTTAATCACAAGCTAAAAAAAGAACTACCCTGGATTGACCAGTGCGGCTCTAAGGCACGTAAGAGAGCCTTAGTTAATGCCGAACAGGCGTTCAGGCGGTTCTTTGACGGTGTGTCGGGTTTTCCGAGCTTCAAAAAGAAAGCCAATCAGGATGTGAAACTGTATTTTCCGAAGAACAACAAAGGTGACTGGAAGATATGGCGGCACAAGCTGATGATACCAACATTGAAACAGGTCAGACTAAAGGAATTTGGCTATTTACCTGTAGGAGAAAAAGTAACGAATGGCACAGTTTCCTATGTGTCTGGACGATTCTATGTCTCTGTTGTGGTTGATGTTGATGAAAAATCCAAGTACAACAAGGATTTGGAAACATCATATCATACGGTGACGGACGGTGTAGGCATAGATTTAGGCGTGAAAGACCTTGCTATTGTCAGTGATGGCAAAGTCTTCAAGAATATCAATAAGAGCTCAAAGGTCAAAAGACTGGAGAGACGACTGAGAAGAGAGCAGAGGCGTCTCAGCCGTAAGTATGAGTCGAAGAAGAAAGGTGGTAAGACTGCTACTGCCTCTGCAAACATAGAAAAACAAAAGCTGAAAGTACAAAAATTTCATCAGCGCATTAACAACATCCGCAAGGATTATGAGAACAAGACTGTCCATGAGATAGTGAAGCAAAAGCCACGCTTTATAACTGTGGAAGATTTGAATGTTAAAGGCATGATGAAGAATCGGCACCTGGCAAAAGCGATAGCGGCACAGAGGTTCAATCACCTGTTAGCCAAACTGGAACGCAAGGCTAAAATCATAGGCATTGAACTTCGGAAAGTTGACAGATTCTATCCCAGTTCCAAAACTTGCCATGCTTGCGGACATATACATAAAGGTCTGAAACTCAAAGACAGAGTGTATGTTTGTCCTGAATGTGGCTATACAGCGGACAGGGATTATAACGCTTCGCTAAATTTGCGGGATGCTAAAGAATATCGGGTAGCTTAACAACAAAAGTTCCGATATGTGTACCGATGGCTAGTCGGGAATTTACGCCTTCGGAGTGCTGAACAAACGCTAGTAGCTTATCCTTTAGGGGCGGCGAGAGCGAGCACGATGAACAAGGAATTTTTCTAAGACATATACACTTTTGTCTATGTTTTTAGTAGCAGAACCGGGATATCAACCTGAGTTTATTAGAAATCCGTATGAAACCATTTTTGACAGTGACGAATGGCTTATAAATGCATCCTCGTATAGGATACAAAAAATATAGAGACGGGCGCATTGGGTGCGTCCGCCTCTGTTGCTGTTTTGTTTAGTTAGCATACATATCTGCTAATCGTTCTGAAATGGCTTTGATAACGGGGATACATACTGTGTTGCCCAGCAGATCGAAAGCTTCACTTTCCTTCAAGAATGAAAGATCATAATCTTCCGGGAATCCACATAAGCGTTGCCCTTCTCTGATTGAAAGCCTACGTAAGCCATCTCCGTCAACAACGCCTAAATGCGAAACATCCATAGCTACCAGTGTAGGCGCAAGATCGGCTGGGTCGAGGATTTTAGTAAACTCAAATGAGAGCTTCCCTGCGACAATGTTATAACCTTTAGGTTTTGTTTCGTCAGGTACACGCCTGCCATTCTGCTTCTTGCGGGGATACTCCAGTGTCAGATATCCCATTTCCACAAGCCCATCGAGGAATTCTTTTAGATTATCATGATGATAGAATGTTGAAATCTGCTTTTCGGTAAGGGGCATTCCATCCATCCAATCAATACCGATTTCTGCCGCCCATTTTCTTTTCCTTCTTTCGAGCAAAAGGAGATTCAAAAAATCCGATTGTTCTTCAGTTGTGTTACCCTTCAGACCAATTTCCCAGCTGTGGATGTTATCAGTGCCGCCTCGTTTATCTTTGATTGCCTTGCCGATAACCTGCTCTGGGGTGAAATGAGCAAACAGTTTTTGCGTGAATTCAGAATCCACCGTGGGTAGTCCATGTTCCAAGATGTCTCCCAAAACCGCAGTATGTTCCTCGAAGTTGTCCAAAGATATATGGGCGTCCCTGGTTCCAACAATATATACCCTTTTTCGAGATTGTGCTAATCCGAAGAATTGGCTATCAATCAATCGATAGGAAACATAATAGTTTAGCTTCTTTAGATGGTCGATGATAATGGATAGTGTTCTGCCATCATCGTGGTTAATTAGTCCTTCGACATTTTCTAAAAGAAAGCCATAGGGCTGTTTCTCTTTGAGTATACGTTCAATTTCAAAAAAGAGAGTTCCTCGTGTGTCCTCGAAGCCAAGGCCTAATCCGGCAGCAGAAAAGGGCTGACACGGAAAGCCTCCGAGCAGGAAATCAAAATCCTCAATGTCGGTTGCTGATATTTGAGTGATGTCACCTGCTACTTCTTCATCATTAAAGTAGTTCTTGTATGCTTTGATGGCGTAATCCTTAATCTCACTACTGAATACACAAACAGGATTAAAGCCCTTTTCTCTAAAAGCGTTCTCGAAACCGAGCCGGATGCCTCCAAGACCTGCAAAAAGATCGATAAACTTGACGGTTTTATCCTGCGTTCGTTTTCTGCGGGAAATTTGTGCGCTAATGAGATCGATGCATTTTTCAGAAAAGCTATTACCAGTTGCAAACTGATCAATGTCGCTTTGCAAAGTTGGTGTTATGTATATTGTTTTTGCGATTTTCTTTTCGCTTTCGGGAAGTGGGGCTCTACCTGATCCTTCCCTTTTACCTCCGTGCTGTGGCATGGTTGTGTCTCCTTCCTATAATCCGACAAGTCTATTATAGCACGGCTGATTTGATTTTGCAATGCCCAAAATCAAAAATAATGCCCAAAATCAAGTGAGATATGTGTTTGAGGAAAATTTCGCAGATCTATTGACTTTTTCCGGGGATTCATTTATAATACAAGTACGCTTAAAGGCGTAACAGCGAAAGGAGGAAAAACAAATGGCAGGTGAATTTGGTGCTTTCATTGCACAAAAGCGACTTGAAAAGGATGTCAAGTTAAGACCGATTGCCGAGAAGTTGGGGGTTTCCGTAACCTACCTTTCTGACATAATCAAAGGTCGGAGGAATCCACCGGATATTGATGGGCTGGAAGCCTTGGCAAAGGTATTAAACTTGAGCGAAGAAGAGCGTGAGGAAATGCTCGATCTTGCTGGGCGTGAGCGTAAACAGGTATCTCCTGATTTACTTGAGTATATCATGGATGAGGCTCTCCCTAACGCACGTGTCGCACTTCGCAGGGCAAAAAGTCAGGGGCTTGGAGATGATTTTTGGCAGGAAGTCAATCAGATCATCGACAAGAGAAATGGAGGCGAATGATGGACTACAATAGTCGCAAACTCGTACCATATATTCCCCCGGCTGAATACGATAAGGTTGCAAGTGAGTTTCTGGAGCAGTTCTATCCAGAAGCGTTGAAGAATCCTATGCCGGTTCCAATTGAGGAGATTGCCAAAACCGGTCTTGGTCTGGACGTTCAGTATATCTGTCTATCAGAAGAACTGGATATTTATGGGATGACGATCTTTCGGATAGCGATTGCAACGTGACAAGCAAGCCGCCTTACTTGTTTCCGTAGGTTTTTTATTTATAAGGCTAATTTACGAAAGGCGGTAAAAGCATGGATAAATTGAAGCAGGAAGCTCCCGCCTCTATAGGCGGGAGTACGTTCACGGTGTTAATGAAATTGGTTGGTATGAGGATAGGGGTGAGGTGGCAGAATGAGAAAAACATTGATACTGTGTGGGGGTGAACAAATGCTTTACTATGTGCAGGATATTCGATATTTGACAAGGGCAAAAAGCTTTATCTACGAGTATAACTTGCGTACCGAGGGCGAACTTGCCAAGATGACCAAAAAAGACGTCGAGGATTGTATCAACGAAAACTTTGTGGTTATCGGCAAGGAAGATTATGAAGATTGGAAGTTAGTACCCAAAGAAGATTGGCGAAAAGTTGAGAAATATATTATGAGTGCGAGGATGTAGTTATGAGCGGTGGATACCAGGCTGAGGAACAAAGCAAACTTCTATTTGGAGGTGCTGACCAATGAACGCAGAAAACAACATGACGATAGACGTGAAAGACCTGAACCTTGATCCGAAGAAGTACGACGGCTGGCTGCGGGGCCTGATGGATGATCCGAAAGCCAAAGCTGGTTATGACAGCGCTGTTTTAGCCAGGGTTTGTCCAAAGTGCGGAGCCAAGTTCCGGGCGGATAGCGAACTGGACCACTGTCCGATCTGCGGGTATAAGCCTAAAGAGGATGGAGAATATATGGAAATTGTAATATATGGCGAACCTGTCCCCCAAGGCAGACCGAAGTTTGCATCCTTCGGTGGGCATGTCCATGCGTATGATCCGCAGAAGTCAAAGAACTACAAACAACTTGTCAGATTTTGGGTGACGCAATATTTAAAAAAATTAGATGGCTTTACACCTTACGAAAATGCCCTGTGCGTTGACCTGACATTCTACTTGGGTATTCCTACCAGTTGGAGCAAACAAAAGCGTATACAGGCGGCACAGGGCGTAATTCGACCCATTGTCAGGAATGGAGATATCGACAATATGGTGAAAGCAATTTTGGATGCAAATAATGGTCTATTGTGGGTTGATGATTGCATCATCACTGACCTGTCTGCAAGGAAACGATACACAGGGGAGTTGGCAAGGGTGGTCATCAAAATAACCGAGGTGAAAGAATGCTGAATAAAGACGAAATCAACAATCGTGCAAGTGGGAAGTTAGAAAGGGCATTGAAATGAAAATAACGGCATCGGTGCAACATTATCTCCGCTCCGCATGGTATTACCAAAAGAAAGCGGACTTCCTAAACGAAAAAATAATGGTTCTCCGGGCAAAAGCCACAAAAATCACCACTTCGTATCAAGATGTTCCCACATTTGGCGGATTTGAAGACCACAGGCAGCAGGTCATTGCCGATATGGTTGACCTTGAAAGGGAATACAAGAAAACCCATCAGCAATGCAGGAACAAGGTGCAGGAAATATCGTTCTTCATAAATCAACTTGATTCATTCCAAGAACGCATCGTCATGCAAATGCGATACCTTTATTTTGAAAATTGGCAGGACATTGCACTTCGGCTGAATTACAGTGAACCTGCGGTGTACAAGATTCACGGCAAAGCACTGATGCACCTTATCGATGTGAACAATGCCATGAAAGACAAGGGAAAGGGATTATTCTAAAAGTGTATAGTAAATTACAGTAACATTTGTGATATAATACTATTGTGGAATGGTGCGGAACAAACAACCGCACCTTTTTTGTTGCTTGAATGGGAAACATCCTCACGCTACATTGCCATTCTTGGTGTTAGTCACATGAACGCAACAGATTCCACAGTGTGTCCTCCTATTTGGTGGTGTCTTCCCCCGGATGCCACCATTTTAGGGGGTTTTTTATTTGGTTGCTTGGGAGGGCATACAAATGAAATTACAAGTGGAATATGTACCGATTACGGAAATCAAGCCGTATCGCAGAAACGCAAAACTTCATCCGCAGGAACAGATTGAACAAATCAAAAATTCCATGAAGGAATTCGGCAACATTGACCCTATTGGGGTATGGCATGATGAAATTGTCGAAGGTCATGGACGATATGAAGCATTGAAGCAGATGGGTGTGAAAGAAATCCCCATCATTCGGTTGGACGATTTGACCGATGAACA
>JAXJUI010000101.1:0-1622 GCA_036309165.1 Agathobacter sp.
CCGTGGCATACGAACAGTATTTTTATCATGGTCTAAAACTCCAATCTGTGCAAAGTTGTGCCAAGATATGCCATGTTTTACAGTAAATCGGACACTATTTTTCTCTGGCTGCCCTTATTGTCGGGTGGCATATGATGGCGTATCGTGGCATATCTTTCCTACCAATGGTAGTAAAAAAAGTAGTAAAACCGAAAAATTCTTCAATTTTACTACTTGATGTTTTTAACACTTTATCGGGTTTTCCTGCTTTTTAATAACATCTGTGTGCTGCTTCGCTATAAATGGGCGTTTTTGGTCTGCTTCATACTACTTGCAAATCAAGCCGTTTTTACTACTTTTAGTCCAAGTTCCTTTTGGGAAAACTGCAACTGAAGACGCTGCAGCTCCTCCCAAGCGTCCTGAAGTCGCAGGTGCGTATAGGTGTCCATCGTCACACTGATTTCAGAGTGACCCATCAGATACTGCAACGTCTTGGGATTCATGCCGCTTTTTGCCCTGTTGGAGCAGTATGTATGGCGGCACACATGGGGGTGAAATTGGTATGGAGCAGCCTGCGTAACTTTCCCTCGGAGTGCCGCCGATTCAGCCTCTGCTGGATTTCGCTGGTGGGCTTTCTTCGCTTGCTTCTGCTCTTGGCTTTGGCATAGACAGGGAAGATGACTACCTCCATGAAGTTACCACAAATATATTGCCTCTCTATGTATGTCCTATGCATCTAATGTCCCCCTCCTTCTTGTTGTGGTTGTTATGTTAATATTATTTACAAGCTCCGATATGGAGCAGCGGCGCTCCATCGGCAAGTGTTTTGTCTATATCATAGATGACGGAAAAATGACCTTTGACGAGGTGGCAAAACGAGGCATCGATGCGGGTGCGAAATTCCCTCTAAGAATATTATAGTTACCATTTTAGAAATAGAGGTGTGATTGCAAAATGGTGCAAAAAACGCACCACTCAATTTGAGTAGTGCGTCTTGCTAAAATGGAGCGCCATTCGTTGCTCATGCTGAAAAATCAATTTTTCGTATCCAGATAAAAACAAGCGTAATCAGAAACAGTACAAAATAAGTCAGAGCATCTTCCCATCCTAAAAGTAACCCAAGCACGAATAATATAAAACATACAAATGCAATAGTAAGTAGCAGTTCATCTAAGGCGTTCATATCACTACCACTATAGAACGAAGTTTGATTTTTCTTGTCGTAGTTATGGCCTTTAACTTCACATTCTTTTACATGAGATTTGCTACCATCGGAATTTGTTCGGGTGTGTGCTCGCCTATGGTGAGGTCTGCGATAACCCATGACGATTCTCCTTTCAACTAGGAATTTATCTTTCTATCCTTCATACTGTTTAATCTAAAAGGGGCTGAAAATATATGCTCGCTTCATATTTTCATTCATCAACACTTCTGCCTGATATTGGAAATTCATAATGAAATACCGCAGCTCGGGCAGAATATACCTTTCTTGGCATGGTATAGACTTTGCACCGATTATGTCCATAATAGTTGAGCATTTCTGTTACTATGTCTTCAGGATAATCATAGTCTACAGCATCGAAATTAGAAATATCAGCACCATATGGAACCTGAATACGTCTATCTCCCGATAATCTGTAAAC
>JAXJUI010000102.1:0-1826 GCA_036309165.1 Agathobacter sp.
CAAGCTCTTTTGTATCTTCGGAAAGTTCATTTACAACCGACTCAAGATTTGGTGCAGTTGTTGTATCGAGTCTGCCTGTTATTTCAAGAGTAACAAGCTCAAAATCTCTTTCCACATTGATTGTCATAAAAATTCTCCTTTAACTTATGTTTAGTTTTTTATATCTTACAAAATCCGTTACTTCTCACAAATCGGTGCACATTCCAGTTTGGATATTGGAAGATGATTTTTATAAACTCCATGAATTTTGTAAGGTATTTTTTCTTCATCAAGAATCTGACAGAAGTAATCCATGTACTTCTTTTTCTTGTTCATTTGCATCAGTGAAATACAGAATTTATCACCAACATCGAGGATTTCAAACAGAAGATGTGCATCGGTGATAATATGTGCTCTCTCAATATAATCCGTCATTTCACCCCAGTCCTCTCTTCCCATATAGTTAATCAGGAAGGAATTGTGGACATCGGGAACACGATGGCTGTTTTTACTTGCATATTTGTTCTTTTCTTTCAGTCCTTTTACCTTATCTATTCCATCGGTATATTCATAAAACTTTCGCAATGTATCCCAAGCGTATTCCGGCTGAATCTGCAAATGAGTCGCACCTCTTATGACTGTACAGATTTTATCAACAGACCAGTTTTGTGCATGATAAGGAATAAAACAGAAAATGTGGGAAAGCAGGTCATGGTGTGTTTTCGGGCATCCGACTTCACTTCGGTAATTGTGGTTTGTTTCCACTCTGAATGGAAGTCGGTTTTTTGGCAACGCACGGTTTAGTGCTTTTACCATAATTGCCGCCACCGCCGACATTGGACTTCCGTCATTTTCGCTTACAAATCGCATCATTTCACTTTTAGGAATTTCAAATTCATAATGAACGCTATCGCTGAAAATAAGATTACCAAACCCAAACAGATATTCAAGTCCGGGAAACCAAACTGCATCCTTTTTAATCTTACCCAATGGAGCATTGTTCGGGAGATTTTCCGTGTTTGGATACGCATATTCTTCAGGCAAAACAGGTGAGTCGATCATTAAAGTAGAACCCGGATTCGGTTTAACACCATATCTGGCACAAATATATTCATATACCGTTGTCTTAATCCAAAGGAAAGTACCGCATCCACCGCACATTCCGTGATACATATTGAAATAAATACAATTGTCTTCATACTCAATACTGCAAGGCTGATAGTTTACTGCTTCGGAAAACAGGTATGTTTTCTTGTTGGAAACAGCTTTTACGCTAACAGTTCTTGGGTTAGGAATCAAATCCACCCCACCGTCTTCATCAATATGAATTTGTTTTGAATAATAAGGAAAGCGTTTAAAAGCTTTTTGAGCTGCCTCTGTCAGCGTGTCAGGCTCAACATTTTCCTTCATAACTACCTTGATTCGAATATTGAATGTAATAAATTGGTTTGATTCGTGTAGCAAGTACGCATCAGGCGAATATTTCATTTTGCACCTCCAAGGTTTATATTTTTATTTTTGCTCCACATACTGCGCATATTTATGAAGAACAGATGCAAAGAAAATTCGGTTAACCTGTTCGCCAGGAGCAAGTGTACTGATTGTATTCCCCGACATTATTCCGCTGCCGCAAGTCCATTGAAATGCAGGTATAGCGTAATCACTTACTGTGAAAACATCTTCGTAGCTTAAGATGTTGGTGTTTTCTCCGATGCTGACATCAATATTTTCGCTTTTTGCATAACGCCAGAGAATGGCGGCAAGCTGTTCGCGTGTCAGTACATAATCGGGAGCAAAGCTGCTTTCCGAACAGCCGTTTACAATTTTTACAGCTGCAGCCCAGCGGA
>JAXJUI010000103.1:0-19469 GCA_036309165.1 Agathobacter sp.
ATCTACGAATCCACCTTCGTTTTCCATTCCATTCGGAACATTCGACTCTACCTGTTTTAAATGCGCAGGATATGTATTTTCTACATGGATCACAATATTGTTATGCATTTCTCCATCATTTTCATATGGTTCGTTACGAAGTGCACCAACAACAACTACCAAATCACCTTTCTTGTAATATTGTGAAGCAAATTTCGCAGCTGCTCCCCAGGCTTTTACATGAAAGAAATCTACCGGACGATTTCCTTGACCATCTTTAAAATCTCTTTCTACTGCAATTCTCCAGTAAGAATAAATTGTTTGACCACCTTCTTCTCTGTCTTTTGTTATTGTCTCAATATTTGCAACAACTCTTCCCATTTGAATTACTTTATTTAACATATTATTTACCTCTTTTCTTTTGTTTACTATCCTGTTATAATTTTCCTATTTACTTTTCGAACATCTGTTCTTATAATATACTGTACAAGGAGGTAAGAATCATGATTCCAAGTACAGTTCCAGTAATTGCCAGTTTTTCCCCTGACGGTAAAATAAAACCATTATATATACGCATCAACGGCGCAGTTCTTAAGGTCATTCAATGCACAGCCCATTTGGAATACGTTCATCCCACATTTAATTGCGTAGTAGATGATTACGGAATAGCTAAGAAAATCAAATTAAGCTATAATCACACAACCCATACATGGATTGTTATTGACTGTTAGAGTTTAAGCTACCACCAACCAAGAGATTGTAAGAACATATACATATATTTAAAAATAAAAACAATAGCTAACACAATTCCGCATCCTCCAACAATAGATACCAATATTCCAAAAACACGAAACATCTTATTTTTTCTCAATTCATTACCTATCAAGATAAACCCTATCATCGATAAAATGAATAATACTAAATGTAGTATTTTAAAAATGTACATAATTTCTTACCTCTCTAAAAGTCAGTTAATCAATTCCATAACTTCTATATTTCCCATCACTGTCATAGCAAGATTTCTTTCATATATGTATTTTTATCCAACAAAATACCGAGTAAAATTGCTATGACAGCTATAATAATTATCTCAAAAGTTCCCATATTTTTTCCTTTCTAATTCACTAAATTCTTTTTTAACTCTTCCTGCTCTGCGTAATATATATTTTTCTGGAAATGGTACAGACATTTTTTCTCTTAGAGATTCCTTTTTACGTTTTCCACTTCTGCGACACATAGCATATCCATGCAATTTTAAATAGTTATTGCTATATAAGCTGTCTGCATCAAATCTACTTTTCATTTGTCACCTCCACTAATACTAATTAATCAACTTAACCTTATTTTCTCCTACAATTTTGAACCAGTAAAACTTACTATCGAAAGGAACTGTTTGACACTCTATCTCGTTTCGGCTTGCATCATCTCCTATTATGCAGTATTCTTTTCCTTCATAAGTAAAACGTTTTCCGTATTCAAAGTTTTTCATATCTTTATACCTCCATAAAATTATTTGATTTCATTATCAAAAATTCATTAAGAGATAAGTCTTTAAGCACACTCGCTAACGACAATTCATTAGCGGTATAGCTCCATTCTATACGCTGATCTCCATTGCAAAAACTAACACAAACCATATCTCCACTTTTGTGTTTTCTTACTTCTGTGACCTTTCCAAAGAATTCTGTATGAAATCTGTTTCCATCCTCTTTTTCATATTCCAAGTCGGGATTAGAAACAAATACGATATCCCCTATTTCAAATTTTTTCTGCAAAACATCATTGTTTTTCTTTCTTTGAATTTCATTGAATGTTTTTTCCATTTCTATTTACCTCAACTAAAGTTTGAATGATTAATAAGCACTGTTGACCAAGACATCGTCCAGGGTTTCCTCTGTAATATATAACCAGATATATTCGTGTCTTCCATGATTTTCTGTAACATACTTATTTTCATCACCTACAACCATCTGCATTGTTATTTTATTATTTTCGAATTCTCTATTTTCGTATACTTCTCCTTTTTCATCCATATATAAAATTTCGTAATATATTGAGCCCAAAAAGCTTTTCGACTGCTTTACCGAAATAAGCTCATATACTTTTGCGTTTTCGCTTGGTACATCAATTTTTTTAGGTGCTAAAAAATTTGAAAATAGTAAAATTATTAATAAGAAAGCTGCACCTAAAATCAGAAAGAAAAAGCATTTAATTCCTTCTTCGACAAATTCATAAAAATCACATAATTCTTGTAGTCTCATTTTTATACCTATACCTTTCTAAATTCTTAAATATCAGAATTATTATTTTCCTCATATATCTCATTTTCAAAGACCTCTGCTATAGTTCCGTCTTTGAACTCGATTACTACAAAAGGTTTATTTTCTTCCAAAACTTTTACTTCTTGTCCGTTCCTTTTGTATAGCTCATCTTCTTTTAATTTTGTTCGAAATATCATATTTAGTCCTTTCCGTACCGGAATTCGGAACATCAACCAAACATATCTTCCAAATTCAATTGTTCCATCTCGTTTTCCTTCGATTTTGACTTAATAAACGCATCATCATGGGTAATGGAATTAGCTTTTAATATCATCTGATCCGTTGTCATATCACAGTTATAGTACAGTTCTAATATTGATTCGATTGCTTCTTTTCTTTTTGTCTCAAATTGCTTATGAGATTTTCCATAATCATATTCAACTGCAGAATAGAGATTGCCTTCGACGTACACCTTGTTCAAAATCCAATAATAAGGTTCATTTAGCAAGTAAAGACACGCCCATACTCTTCTGACAGCTTCTTCTTTGGCCATAACATACCAAAGCAGTTCTTTATACTCTTCTTCACGTTCTTTTAATTTCTTTTCATATCTCTCAAACGTAGAAGACAAATCAATAATTCCACCATTTCCTTTCGGCATATCAGTAATCGGCTTTGACGATAAAGATACAGCTTCAATCATTTCATTGTTGTTCTCCAGGTCTTTTTTTATATTTATAATTTTTTCTTTGCAGCTATCAATAATTTGTTCCTTATTTCGCAAGAACTCTTTTACATCTGCATCCGTTATGCAATATCTTTTTACCATATATATTTCCTATTCTTGAGAAGGAGGGCACAGACACACTCTGTGCCCAATAAGAGGTTCAAAGTGTACCGAAATTCGGTACAAGCAGTCTATCTCTTTTGCAGACACGTCTAAAACGAATAGACCGCATTTTTATGATTTCTATTTGCTTTTTGCCTTGATGTATACTGCTTTTCTGTTATCATCTACGGTATATGTATAATCTTCCATATCAAGCGTTGTATAATCTACTGGAATGCCGTTATCGATAAAGTAATAGCCTTGTTCAACTGCATTGTCGAGCTTCCCCTGAAGCTTTTCAGGAGAATTTAAAATACCGTTTACAATTGAATAAATAATGCTTAATAATAATACGAATTTATAAAATGAATTGTTTTTCATAGATTATTCCTTTCTGTACCGAATTTCGGTACGTATCCTTTGCATAGGTAAGGACCGTTTAGCCCTTACCCCATTTACACTTACGAAAAATGTTTTGCGAATTCCTTTAGTTTCTCTAATTCGTTTTCCTGGAAGTACTTCCACATTTCTGTTTTAGGAGATTGTAAATCCTCTGAATACATTTCATTTGCATCTTTTGGAGTATTTACAATCATCTCTGCAAGTATTTCTAAGAATTCTTCGGGTAACTCTCTGCATCTCGTTGAATATTCATACAATGTATACACATAATTGGGATAGAGTTTAGTAATCTCTTTCTCATTTACTTCCTGAACCATTGGTTCAACAGATGTAGTTACTTGATTTACTTCTTTAATAGTTTTGCTTTCCTTATATTTTTTTACCTCTTTGATTGAGGTGGTTCCTGCATCGATTAATTGATTTTGTTCTTCAACAGAAAGGCTCGACATTTCAACCGCAGAAGATTTCTTTATCTCACCTTTTTCAAAGGCTTTCATTCCTTTTTCTCCAAGATTTTTAGAAATCTGCAAATATTCTCCAACTGTAGTTTTTTTCATATGTAATTGCTCTGCGAGTTTTTCTACCATCCTTCCACTTTTTAGATGTGGAAATTCTTCTGGATAATTTTCAATCAGGTACTTCATCCGTTCTAATTCGTGCATTTGCTCGTAATCACTTTTAGGAACAAAGCCGTTTGATGAGTACAACTGAAATTCAGCTCTTACATCGCTAAGCGTTTCTATATGGCACGGAAGGAAAGCAAATTCTTCCAAACCTTTTTCTTCAACTAACAACTTGCAAGCATTTCTACGATGATGCCCTGCTATTATTTCATATGCATCTGCATCAATTTTTCGGATCAGCAAATTTTCAAGAACGCCATTGTCAGCTTCAATTAATGCTGCTAGATTTCTTACCTTTTCTTCATCTGATGAATCACGATATTGTTTTGCGTTATCCTCTAATTTGGAATAATGTATCCATTTTGTTTCACGTTTTGGATGCACCGGTTTCTTTGGTGCATCATTTTCATTTGTATTAAATAAGCTGTTAAAATTTGCCATATATTACACCTCGCATTCTTCTATCAGTTCTTTTGCAAGGTCTAGATAATCTAATGCTACAACTGATTTACTACGATGTTTTGCAATCGGTTTAAAAAGCAATGCAGCGTTATCTACATCAGCAGATGCACTTACACAAGTATCTAAAAACGGATAAATATGATGCTCATGTAAATCAACGTATGTATCTCTTTGTGCTTTACGTCTTACATCAATCTGCGTTGCAAATACTCTCCATTCAACATCCTCTTCTTCTTTTATGGTATCTACTGCGTCTTCCACTAAAGACAGGTTGTTTCTGCAGTAAGCATCCATACAAACAGGAGTCAATATAATGTCAGCTCCATATAGTGAAGATACCGTTAAGTTTGAAAATGATGGTCTAGTATCAACTATACAAATATCATATTTCTCACCTACATATTTCTTTAATTCTTTTAGCCAATCTTTTGACCAGGCATCTGTTTCTGCTAATGTGGTATCCCCTTTAATAATGTCGATGTTTTCAAATTTTGTTCTATATATAGAACTTTTACATTTGCTAGGATTGGCTAATACATCCTTTAGTGTTTTTGTATGTTGATTTACTTTTGCAAAGAATGATGTAGTGTTTGCTTGCGGATCAGCATCGATGACTAGCACTTTTCTTCCAAGTTCGGCAAATGAATATGCTTCATTCACTACTGTGGTGGTTTTCCCAACCCCACCTTTTAAATTGTTTACTACGATTGTTTTCATTTGAACCTCCTTCGTCTTGTTCCTCACGCAAGACTGAATAAAAATTTTTATATTTGCCAAATCCAAATAAATGTGGTATATTACAGCCAAGATGGGTGTACGTATACTTTTTCATTTGAAATTGAAAAATCTATTTGAGCACTTGTTTGTTGTTAGAAAAGCATCTGACCGGCCAGGGTTGAGGATGCTTTTTTGTTTATACACGCCAAGTTCCAAGTTGAGCAGTTTGTGCATCATAATTCTCTCTTGTCATATTTGTTCTTTTAAACTCTTTATATATTGTGTCTCGATGAACCCCTAATTCTTTTGCAATGTTACTTACAGACTTTCCAGCTTTACACATTTCCTGAATGATTAATCTATCCTTGTATAGTAAGGTTGCATATTTTCGAGCCATTTCTTTCTCCTTTCCCACTCTATCAAAAAAAGAACTTGCAGAAGATATCTTCTATCTTTGCAGGTTCTTTTTATATAAAAAAAGAAATCCGGCAAAGATTAAATATCTTTGTCGAATTTCATTCTAAAACTTTCTTGGTTTGTTAATTTTTTCACTAGTTGTATCTTTTTATCATATTTTTTAAACATTTTGCCCAATTAACGCGTCTTTTCAATAAAGTGAAAATATTGTATAATACGAATAACATCAAAAAAACATCAAAGGTTTTGTATTTTATATCATCGATTTTGTATAAAAATGCAAAAAGGAGAAGACATGATTTATTGGGACACACATATGCACACCCATTTTTCTGGCGATTGTGAAATATCACCAGAAGAAATGATTGCATCTGCAAAAAAGAAAAAACTTAAAGGCATCTGTTTAACCGACCACCTAGACTATAATTACAAAGAAGAACCTGGTCTTTTTGATCTTGATGTCACCAGCTATGAAATGAAAATAAAACAATTACAGGCGGTTTGCCCAAACAACTTCGAAATCCGATTTGGCATTGAAATTGGCTTACAACCTCATATCGTACACATTAATAATAAAGTAACACGTACACATGATTTTGATTTTGTAATTGGTTCTTCTCATGTTGTTCATGGAATGGATCCATATTACGCAAATTTCTACGAAGGCAAAACAGAAAAGGAAGCATACCTCGAATACTTCTCTTCTATTCTGGAGAACCTTGAAACGAATGCCGATTTCGATGTTTATGGTCACATTGACTATGTCGTTCGCTACGGTCCAAACCGAAATCAATTCTATTCATACAAAGAATACGCAGATATTATCGATACTATACTTACAAAATTGATTGAAAAAGGAAAAGGAATTGAAATCAATACTGGTGGTTTCAAATATGGCTTAGGTCACCCTAATCCAACTGAAGAGATTATTAAACGTTACTGTGAACTCGGTGGTGAAATCATTACAGTCGGTGCGGATGCTCATAAACCAGAACATATCGCATTTGATTTCCAAAAAATCCCTGCAATTTTAAAAGACGCTGGTTTTAAATATTACACCGTATTCAAAGAACGTAAACCTGTCTTTCTCCCATTAAAATAAAATGTAGCAGTCACACTGCTACATTTTATTTTTCTCTAATTTTTCTAACAACTGTACCATTGTGTCGCCTATAACAGGATGACGTAAATAAGGTGCAAGCTGTACCATTGGAAGTAATACAAAATCTCTGTTTTGCATATCAATATGCGGAATTGTAAGGTTTGGTGTATTGATAATACTGTCATCATACAATAAAATATCCAAATCGAGTGTTCTAGGTCCCCAATGGATTGTTCTCTTTCGTCCAGCTTCTGCCTCAATTTGATTTAAGAATGCAAGTAATTCCTCTGGATACAATAATGTCTGAAGTTTTAATGCACTATTTAAAAACATATCCTGTTCCACACCACCGTATGGTTCTGTCTGAATGTAATCTGCTACTTTGACTACTCGACAAAGCGGATGATTTCTCATCTTTTCTACAGCTTCATCCAGGTAAGCTTCTTTTTCTCCCATATTTGAACCTAACGCAACATAGGCTGTATGCCATCCGCGTGTAATTTCAACACTCACACTTTCTACCGGAATCAAAATTGGGGCCCAAGGCTTTTCTATTTTTACACACACCTGCATCAACAAGGAATAGTGAAGTAACAAGTTCTCCGCAAGCTTTTCTGCAACTTTTTCAATTAGTTTAAATGTGTTTTCTTCAAAAAATTGCTTCACAAACTGACAAACATCTCCATAGTTTATGGAACTTTCCAGTTCGTCTGTCGTTCCTGCTTTTCGCGTATCTGTATATAGCACAAGTGAGACCAAAAACTTCTGTCCTAGCACATTTTCTTCTTGATATACTCCATGCTTTCCAAATACCACTAACTTATCTATCGTTATTTTATCCATTCCACATCCTCTTTCTCTGCATATATCCATAAACTATTTTGATAGGATTGCCTCTGTCATTTTAATAATTCGAGCATTTTCTTTTACATCATGGACACGTACAAACGAACACCCTTTCATCACCCCAATAACTGTCGTTGCCAAAGTTCCTTCTACGCGCTCGTCTGCAGGCAAATCCAAAGTTAGCCCAATCACAGATTTTCTTGATGTACCAAGTAAAACTGGATAGTTTAACTCATGGAGTTTTTCTAAATGATTAATGATTTCCAAGTTCATTTCATATGTCTTTCCGAAGCCAACCCCAGGGTCAAGGATAATCTTGTCATCCGCAACATTTGCCTTTTTTGCAATTGCAATACACTCCTGTAAATCAGCGATAACATCCTTTTGAAAATCGTTATACACCGCTTCGTTTCGATTATGCATCAGACAACATGCAGCTTTATATTTCGCTGTGTATTCAGCCACCTTACTATCATGTTTAAATCCCCAGATATCATTAACCAAATCTGCACCTGCCTGCAAAGCTGCAAGTGTGACCTTTCCCTTATATGTATCAATAGATATCGGAATATCAAAATTTCTTTTAATTGCTTCAATAACCGGAGTCACACGAGCAATCTCCTCTTCTTCTGTAATTACCACATGTCCTGGTCTTGTTGATTCTCCACCAACGTCAATGATGTCTGCCCCATCGCGAATCATCTCTTCCGTATGACGAAGCGCTGCATCAAGGTGATTATATTTTCCTCCATCTGAAAAGGAATCCGGTGTCACATTCAAGATTCCCATGATATAACAGTGATTATTTAAATCAAATTCTTTCCTTCCTATTCTCATTTTCTTTCCTTCTTAATATTCAATCTCTAAATTCATTTTTTCTTTATCCCAATTACATTCCTCTTTCATCTCACAGGCAAAACAATTTCTAGACTTCTTGTCTGCCCAGTATAACATCTTGTACAAGGGATCATTACCTTCGCTTGTCGCTTTTCTATGATGCAGGATTGCCACCTTAATTCTGTCTATCTCTTCCTTTGTAAAACCGCAGTCTGGTAATATCACATCGCAAAGCGCCGCCCCTGCCAGCTCGTGAGAAATCCCCTTCTCAATCTGATCAATCCTGCCTATGTCATGCATCAAAGCCATCGCGTATATAAATTCTTTTGAGAAATTAAGTTTCTGTTCCAAAGAATATATATACATTAGTCTTGCCACATCCATAAAATGTTCCCATGTATGTCTACAAAACGGCCTGCTTTTTTCAGCATCCTGCAATGCCTTAAATTTTTCCTGAAAAACAGGATGTTTGTAGATTTGATTTACCCTTCTCATGAGCGCACCATTTGTAAAAAGGCCTGCTGCAAGGAATAATCGGTCTCAAACACTCCCCTGGTAACGATTGTGGATGTAATCGTCCCAGGTTTTTTGGCACCACGCATCGTCATACACATGTGCTCTGCTTCTAACATAACCATCACACCCTTTGGTTGCAGATTTTTCTCAATTGCATCTGCAATCTGTGCAGTCATATTTTCCTGAATCTGTGGTCTTTTTGCAAACACTTCGACGGTTCTAGCAAGCTTGCTTAAGCCTGCAACCTTCTCATTTGGAATATACGCCACATGTGCTTTTCCATAAAATGGGAGTAAATGGTGCTCACAAACAGAATAAAATGTAATATCCTTTTCCAATACGATATTGTTATTTGTTGCACTAAACTGCTTTTGAAGATGCTCCGCAGCATCCATAGTCAGTCCACCAAATATTTCCTCACACATACGTGCAATACGATCTGGTGTTTCAATTAAACCTTCTCTGTTTACGTCTTCACCGATTCCTTCTAAAATCAGTCTTACGCCCTCTTTGATTTTTTCTCTATCCATGTTTTTCTTCCTCTATGATATCTATCTAAAAATTTTTAAAACCATCCTGTTTCCGATAAAGCACCAACACTATATAGTGACCCAAAGGCACAAACCCCAACCTCTTTTTGTTTTGCCACTTGAATAGCCCAAGAAACCGCCTGCTTTTTATCCAATGAAACAAATATTTCTCCATCAAATCCACAACTTTTGATTGCCTCGGCACATTCCTTTGCAGATAGAGCTCTAGGATTATCTGGAGCAATTGTAACAAAACTGTCAGCAAGAGGAATCATCTGTTTTAGCATTTCGTCATAATTCTTATCCTTTAAAATTCCCGTAATAAATACAAATTTTTTCCCCGGACAATATTCCATCAGATTATGATATAAGGCATGGATTCCATCTGGATTATGGGCTCCATCAACAATAATAAGCGGGTTTCTCGATACCACTTCAAATCTTCCCGGCCAACGTACGCTTTTCATTCCTTTGTGGATTGCATCCTCTGAAATGTGATACCCTTTTGAGTTTAGACACTCTATAATTTCTAGAACCACTGCTGCATTCCCACGTTGGTGATCACCTAGTAGAGAAAGCTTAAGCTGTTGCAGTTCTTTCGTAGATGTACCATTCTTTCTCTCGTAATCAAAACACTGTCCATCCAAACTCTTTTTTCTTACTTTGATTTGAGAATTTGAGGCATTAATAAGATTCGCATGCTGTTTTTCACATGTTTCAAGCAAAACGTCCATAACCTCTTCCTTCTGCTTCGAAACAACAACCACTCCGCCTTCTTTTATAATTCCAGCTTTCTTTTCTGCTATTTGAGAAAGCGTATCTCCAAGAAATCCCATATGGTCATAATCAATATTTACAATAGCTGCGACTTCTGGCGTTTTGATGACATTTGTCGCATCATCCATTCCACCCAAGCCTACCTCGAGTACGACAAGATTACAGTTGTTTTGTGAAAAATACAAAAAGGCAAGTGCTACAGCTTTTTCAAATTCAGACGGCGGATCACTCATTTGCTCACATACTAGTTTTACCGTTCCCGCTAATCTTGCAAACTCTTCTTTAGAAATCATTTCTCCATTGATTTGGAACTGTTCTCTATAGTCTGCAATTACAGGCGAAGTAAAAAGACCTGTAACAAATCCAGCACATTGTAATATCCGAGCAGTCATTGCACAAACAGAACCCTTTCCATTTGTCCCTGCGACATGGATAAATTTCAATTGTTCTTGCGGATTTCCTAAACCTTCTAACAATTCTTCCATTCGTGTAAGTCCAAGCCGTATCACTTGCTCATAAGATTTCTTTATAAATGCTTCTGCTTCTAAATACGTCATAATTTACCACCAAAAAAGGCATCCATTTACCGTTCTCAGGAAATGAATGCCTTATCTTTTCTGACAGCGGATGCGAAGGCACACCGCGAACCCCTTATCATACACAGTACGACATCGGCTCTTCGTCCAACAGCAACTTCCCGTCCATTGGCACTTTACGCGTGACTTCTACTCTGTTCTTATTTATTTATTTGATTTTTACTATAACGTCTCACATACCGTATGTCAACAATTTTGAATACTACATTTTAGCACAAAATATTTTATTTAAAGTATGCAACACCTGATTCAAATAATTTCATATCCTGCTCGCCGTAGATATTCATAGCTACGCTATCTCCACGTCTTTCAGAATGTGCCATCTTACCAAGTACACGTCCATCTGGACTTGTGATACCTTCGATTGCCATATATGAACCATTTACGTTCCATTCTTCATCCATTGTTGGCTGTCCTGCTTCATTTACATACTGAGTAGCAACCTGTCCATTTTCGAACAATTTATCTAACCATTCTTTTGGTGCTACGAAACGTCCTTCACCATGTGAAGCTGGATTACAATATGTTTTGCCAAGTTCGGCCTGCTGTAACCAAGGCGATTTGTTGGAAACAACTTTTGTATAAACCATCTTGCTGATATGACGGTTGATTGTGTTGTATGTAAGTGTAGGTGATGTTTCAACCTGTGCCTGAATTTCACCATGTGGAACTAAACCTAATTTAACAAGAGCCTGGAAACCATTACAGATACCAAGTGCTAAACCATCTCTTTCGTTTAAGAGTTTGTTTACAGCTTCTGTCATTTTTGCATTTCTAAATGCTGTAGCAAAGAATTTAGCTGATCCATCTGGTTCATCACCAGCAGAGAATCCACCTGGGAACATAATAATCTGTGACTGCTCAATTGCTTTTGTAAATTCATCTACTGATTCACGAATATCTTCTGCATTTAAGTTCTTGAATACTTTTACGATTGTATTTGCACCAGCACGTTCAAATGCTCTTGCACTATCGTATTCACAGTTTGTACCTGGGAATACTGGAATGAATACAGTAGGTTTTGCAATTTTGTTTTTGCATACATAGATATCTTTTGCTTCGTAGATACCTGTGTTAACTACAGATGTATCGTCAGTAGCTTTTGTTGGGAATACTTTTTCAAGTGTTCCTGTCCATGCTTCAATTGCTTCATCCATAGATAATGTCATATCACCGTACACAAAATTCTGTGTATTGTTTACTTCTGCTACAACTTCATCAAATCCTTCTAATCCAGCTACTGCTAAGATAGATTTTACAACATCAAGTTTGTCAGCTTTTACTTCAGCAACGATGTTACCAAATCCTGGCGCAAATAATGTTTTTGTTGAAACATTTCCATCTACTGTTACACCAAGTTTGTTACCAAATGCCATTTTTGAAATAGCAGCTGCAAGACCTTTTGCATCTAAAGCATATGCAGATACAATGGCTCCCTGCTGAATCATTTCGCGAACTGCATCATATAATTTCATAACCTGAGCATATACAGGAAGGTCATACTGATCTTTTTCAATATTGAAAAGAACAAGTTTGTTTCCAGCGGCTTTAAGTTCAGGAGTGATTACATCTTTTTCTTTTGCAACGTCTACTGCGAAAGATACTAATGTTGGTGGAACATCGATTTCGTTGAATGTTCCTGACATAGAGTCTTTTCCACCAATTGATGGAAGTCCAAATCCAATCTGAGCATTATATGCACCAAGTAATGCTGCAAAAGGCTGGCTCCAACGTTTTGGATCTTCGCTCATTCTACGGAAGTATTCCTGGAATGTGAAACGAACTTTACTCCATTGACCACCAGCTGTAACAATTCTTGAAAGTGATTCAAGTACTGCATAAACAGATCCGTGGTATGGGCTCCATGATGAAAGATATGGATCAAAACCATAAGACATCATTGTTACTGTATCACATTTTCCATTAAGCACTGGAAGTTTTGCAACCATGCTCTGTGTTTCTGTTAACTGATATTTTCCACCGTAAGGCATATAAACGCTTCCAGCTCCGATAGAACCATCAAACATTTCAACTAAGCCTTTTTGTGAACATACGTTAAGATCAGCAAGTTCAGCTTTCCAAGCTGCTTTCATATCACCAGCTTCAACAGCTTTTGCAACTGCAGGAACTGAAATTTTGTTAAAGTAGTTATCTTCTACGCTTGGCATATCTACTGCAACTTTTGCTTCCTGATGAGCACCGTTTGTATCAAGGAATGCACGTGAAATATTTACGATTTCTTTTCCTCTCCAAACAAGTACAAGTCTTGGGCTTTCTGTTACTTCTGCAACTTCAATTGCTTCTAAGTTTTCTTCTGCTGCGTAAGCAAGGAACTGTTCTACATCCTGTGGTGCAATTACACAAGCCATACGTTCCTGAGATTCAGAAATAGCGATTTCTGTTCCATCAAGACCAGCATATTTTTTAGGTACTTTATCTAACTGAATACGAAGTCCGTCTGCTAATTCACCGATTGCAACGGATACACCGCCTGCACCAAAGTCGTTACATTTTTTGATAATATGAGACACTTCTTCACGACGGAATAATCTTTGTAATTTACGTTCTGTAGGAGCGTTACCTTTTTGTACTTCTGCACCACATACAGATGTAGATTCTGTATTGTGTGCCTTTGAAGAACCTGTAGCACCACCGATACCATCACGTCCTGTACGTCCACCAAGAAGAACGATTTTATCTCCTGGATCAGATGTAAGTCTCTGTACAGCACGTCTTGGAGCTGCACCCATTACTGCACCGATTTCCATACGTTTTGCAACATAATCTGGATGATATACTTCTTTTACATATCCTGTTGCAAGACCAATCTGGTTACCATATGAGCTATATCCATGAGCTGCCTCACGTACTAATTTTTTCTGTGGAAGTTTTCCTGGAATTGTATCTTTTACAGATACTGTTGGATCAGCTGCACCTGTAACACGCATAGCCTGGTATACATAAGTACGTCCTGAAAGTGGGTCACGGATAGCTCCACCAAGACATGTAGCAGCACCACCAAATGGTTCAATTTCTGTTGGGTGGTTATGTGTTTCATTTTTGAAGTTTACTAACCATTCTTCTACCTGTCCATCTACCTCAACTGGAACTACGATAGAACATGCGTTAATTTCATCTGATTCTTCCTGATCCTGAAGTTTACCTTCTTTTTTCAATCTCTTCATAGCAACAAGTGCTAAATCCATAAGACATACGAATTTATCATCTCTTCCTTCATAAAGATTTTTGAAAGAATCTAAATAGTCGTTGTATGTAGCTTCCATTGGAGCACGATAGAAACCATCGTCAAATTTAACTTCTGTTAATTCTGTTGAGAAAGTTGTATGACGGCAGTGATCTGACCAATATGTATCTAATACACGAACTTCTGTCATAGAAGGGTTACGTTTTTCTTCATTTTTGAAGTAATTTTGAATATGAAGAAAATCTTTAAATGTCATTGCAAGGTTTAAAGAATCATAAAGTTCTTTTAACTGTGCTTCTGGCATATCAATTAGACCATCAAAGATCATAACATCTTCTGGTTCTTCAAAATTCTGTACTAAAGTTTCTGGTTTATCTAAACCAATTTCACGTGAATCTACTGGATTGATACAGTGATTTTTGATTGCAGTAAACTGCTCATCTGTAACGTTTCCTTCGATTACATATGTTACTGCACTACGGATAATTGGTTCTTCATCTTCCTTGATGAATTTTACACACTGCTCAGCAGAATCTGCTCTTTGATCAAACTGTCCTGGTAAGAATTCTACAGAGAAGACTCTTGCACCGTTTGCATCAAAAGTTTCTTCATAAATATCATCTACTGGAGGCTCAGAGAATACAGTTACTAATGCTTTCTTATAAGTATCCTCTGAAATATTTTCAATATCATAGCGAATTAATACACGAACAGCCTCTACTGTTGTGATTCCAAGGTAATGTTTAATTTCATGTTTAAGCTCTTTTGCTTTTACAGCAAAGTCTGCTTTCTTTTCAACATATACACGACGTACGTTACTCATAGTAAACCTCCAAATTTTGTTTATGTTTTTTGCTTACTTTGATAGCTCATCTATCAGAACAAGTATATCATCTTTATATGGATAAGCATAATTAATATATTTAATCTTATTTATAAGTCGCATTAATTATTTTAGTTTTTTCTTTATTGACACTTTTATTAGACCATCTTATAATACAATACAACAATACTTATATAATAAACCACATATTAAGAAAAGGAAATCTCTATGGATATTAATTACGAACTCTACAAAGTATTCTATTATGTAGCAACGTCTCTTAGTTTCTCAGAAGCAAGTAAGAAACTTTATATTTCTCAATCTGCGGTAAGTCAGTCTATAAAGACATTAGAAAAAAAGCTCGGACAACCATTATTTATTCGTAGTACCAAAAAGGTTCAATTAACATCAGCTGGTACTCTATTGTTAAAGCATGTTGAACCCGCAATGAACCTTATTTCTCGTGGAGAAAGTCAATTACTTGATTCTGGTTCTCTTGGTCTTGGACAATTGCACATCGGTGCAAGCGATACCATTTGCAGATACTTCCTTGTGCCTTATTTAAAACAGTTTCATAAAAAATTCCCAAACGTTCCAATCAAAGTAACAAATGCTACTTCTATTCAGTGTGTGGAATTATTAGACCAAAGAAAAGTCGATTTAATTGTAACGAATTTTCCAAACTCTTATTTGAATCATTCGTACATCCAGAAAACGGTTTGTAATTTTTCTGACGTATTTATTGCAAACCCAGCATACTTTAACTTAAAAGAAAAAGAAATTTCGTTTGAGGAATTGAAACAGTATCCGATTTTAATGCTAAGCAGACAAAGTACAACGAACGAATTCCTGCATAATGTTTTTTTACAGCATCAGCTTGAACTTGTTCCCGAAATCGAACTAAACAGCAATGACTTATTAATCGACCTTGCGCGCATCGGACTTGGCGTTGCCTTCGTCCCAGACTATTGCCTTACAAAAGAATCAAAAGATTTATTCATATTAAACACGAAAGAAAAAATGCCAACAAGACAAATGGTAGTATCGGTAAATACTACTCTTCCTGTTTCCGCATCTACAGAAGAATTTTTAAATCTTCTTCCAAGTGTATAATCAAATAAATGAAATAAATAAGACGACTAAGGTAGAATCTGATCCACTTCTCCTTAAGTCGTCTTTTATTATGCATTCTTCTTATTCCAGAAATCCTCTACTAAATCTTCTACAGAGTTTAAATCACAAACACTTCTTTGCTCCCATTCCCTTGGGTACATCATTTGATAATCCCTCTGCAAGAAACGATCGTCCAAAAGAAGAATCACACCCTCATCTTCTGTCGTTCGAATCACACGTCCCGCCGCCTGTAAAACCTTATTCATCCCAGGATAACGGAATGCATAATCAAATCCACTTCCTGATTCCTCGTCATAATAATTTTTAAGAATCTCACGTTCATTACAAATTTGCGGAAGCCCTGTTCCAACAATAATCGCACCAATCAATTTATCGTTACTAAGATCAATGCCTTCACCAAAAATACCACCCATAACACAGAATGCAACAAGTGTCTCATCCTCTTCATTATCAAATGCAGCCAAAAATTCTTCTCTTTCCTTTTCTTTCATTCCACTTGTTTGAAGTACTACCTTGGGAATCTTCCCTTCAAAAAGAATCTCTGACTCAATCTTTTCCAAATAGCAGTCATAAACATCCTGCATTAATTTATACGAAGGGAAAAAGACCATATAGTTTCCTTTTTTACATTGTACTGTTTTATGAATGTATCTTGCTATTTTTTCATACTCTGCTTTATTTCTTCTTGTATACTTTGTACTTACATCTTTTCCAAAAGCAAGTAAACGTTGTTCTTCTGAGAATGTACTCTTTGCGTAGATTGCGTAGTTTTCCGGATCCGTACTGAGTAATCGCTTGTAATAATTGATTGGCAAAAGTGTCGCTGAAAAGAATATCGTAGAATTTCCTTTATCAATACATTTTTGCAGATTAAGTGACGGATCTACACAAAACAATTTCAGCATAAATCTTCCATCATCCTGAATTTCTGAATAGATGACGTAATGCTCATCCACAAGTTCATAGATATTCATAAAATTGCGAAGATTAAAATAAAAATCCAACACATCTTTTTTTCCCGCAAATTCCATAGGTTTTTGCAAAAACTCATCTAATGCCGACATCAGTCTCATTAGCTGAAAAAACAAATTTCCGATGTTCTCATATAACACGTAGGACTCACATTCCCTTTTGTACGTAAGAAGAGTCTTATTGCACTTATCTAGTAGTTTTTCTATATAAGAATTATATGGCTTAATAATTTTTTTCACCATCAGAAAATCTTCTTTATATATTTCTGCACTATACATTTCACGACTTCGTTCTACTAAATTGTGTGCTTCATCTACCAAAAAGAGATAATCTCCTTTGATACCATCTTGGAAAAATCGTTTCAATTTGGCATTTGGATCAAATACGTAATTATAATCACAAATGATGTGATCTACCCAAAGTGAAACATCTAAGCTCATTTCAAACGGACAAACCTGATATTTCTCGGCTTGCTCTAAAATCTCTTCTCTTGCAAACATATCTGATTTTTGTAACAAATCAAAAACAGCATCATTTACTCTATCGTAATGGCCTTTTGCATAGGGACAGTGTACAGGATTACATTCCATCTCTTCACACATGCAAAGTTTTTCCTTTGCCGTAAGCTGAATGGTTTTTGCAACATATCCTCTCTCTTTTAGTAATGCAAACGTTTCCTTTGCAACCGTTGCCGTAATCGTTTTTGCAGTAAGATAAAAAATTCTTTCAGCCAAATTTTCGCCCATTGCTCTTACCGCCGGATAAATTGTAGAAATCGTTTTTCCAACACCTGTTGGCGCCTGCAAAAACAAATTTTTGCGTCTTGCTATCGTGCGATATACATCCTGCACTAATTTCTTTTGTCCATCACGATATGGAAATGGAAAATCTAAAGTTTGAATCGACTCTTGTCTTCTTTTTCTCCATTCACACTGAAAATCAGCCCATTTTTTATATTGGTCGGTTAATGAAACAAACCATTCTTCTAATTCATCAAAAGAATAATTCTCTCGAAAACGTTTCACTTCTTCGGTATCCAAATTACAATAGGTCATCTGTACACCAAGCTCTTTAAGTTCGTTTTGCTTTGCGAAAATATATGCATAACACATTGCCTGTGCTTTATGCACTTCATATGGCGCATCTAAAGATTCTACATTCTGATACATTCCCTTGATTTCATCAATCACCATGCACTGTAATTCATCCTGAAAAATTCCATCTGCACGTCCTTCAATTGTCAAATCGTAAAGTTCTTCCTCCAAAAGAATCCTTAGTGGCACTTCTGCCATATATTGTTCCCCTTGACTCTTTTGAATCTTCTTATGAATACGAGTTCCCTCCATCATTGCATCCGCACTTTGAAGTTTTGACGAACGGTTGTCGATATCTCCCTCTCGAAGGATAAACTCTACAAGATTTCGAACAGAAATATGCAATTGTACTTTTTGTTCTTCTGTTTTTTTCTTTGCCAAATTCTCTTCCTATACCTTTTATACCTATTCTAATATCTTCTGTTCTAATGGTACACCTTAGGCACTAGATTTGCAATTTTAATACAATTTATCTTCAAAAATAAAAAATCCGTTGAAATCATACGATTCTGTACAATCTCAACGGATATTCTTTTCATTTGTTCTTAATATGCAACTGCCAAACGTTTTACCATTTTTTCAAAATTTTGGTTTTCGCCACCATAGCATACTGTTACATCAAGATTAAGTCCAAGTGCTAACATACCAAGCATTGACTTTGCATCAATAACTGCTCTTCGACACTGAACATCAATATCAAAATCACATGAGCTTGCAACATTAACAAATTCTTTTACTTCATCTACTTCGTTAAATTTTATTACTTTTTTGTTGTCGTACATATTATTACCATCTTTCTTTGAAAAGTTAATCTTTCCACCCTTAATACACTAATACCCACATCAACGGGGAAGATTATAGCATCATTCCTTTTTGTTTAAAATATGTAAATTCACTGAAAAAATAAGTGCATAAATAAGTCAAACATACACAATGACGAACTGGTATATCCAGATATTACCACGATTTTCGAGTAATTTCGCCAGCATTTTTTGCAAAAAAAAAGCCTTGAATAATCAAGGCTTTTGAGCAGGGGTGGTAGGAATCGAACCCACCTCTGGAGTTTTGGAGACTCTTATTCTACCGATGAACTACACCCCTATATTATTTTGGTATTGATACACCAACAATGAGAATTATAGTAAAAAAGAAAAAAGACGCAATAGGAATTACGTCACAAATTCTCCTTTTTGTACATTCAAAACTTCATACAGATTTATCCGCTTGTTCTTTTTGGTCAAGCCTTCGACCTATTAGTAACAGTCAGCTCCACATGTTACCATGCTTCCACCTCTGCCCTATCAACCTTGTAGTCTTCAAGGGGTCTTATCTCCTTATAGGAGGGGA
>JAXJUI010000104.1:0-1779 GCA_036309165.1 Agathobacter sp.
ATGTAGATGGGAATAATTTATTTATTGTAGCATTTCGATTTAGCACCATTATGGAATGTATAGATGGACCTGTTCAGGAATATGCTACATCTTCCTGAACAGGTCCATCTATACATTCCATAATGGTGCTAAATCGAAATGCTACAATAAATAAATTATTCCCATCTACATATATTTCACAATAACTTATTTCTTCTGGAATATCTGATTCTATCACTGATACAACTTCAAGTTCATTCAGTGTTGAAAAGATATATATCTTAGATCCATCTATTCTATAAATATATTCACCATCGGTTATAACGCTATCCCCTTCATTAATTCCCTCTGTTTGTACATTCGTTGTAGAAAAGTCATTTTCACTCGAAACAGAATCAGAAGCAGAATCAAATGATTCATTTTCCTGTACCATCTCTTCTACAACCTCATTAATATTCCCTACTCCTAAAAAGTCTGTTATACCTTCTAGTATTTCGTCTTTCTTCATCTCCTTATACTTTTCTTCGAGCCTTTTTGTTATATCATCATAGTCTTTTGCAACTACATAACTTCCATCTAAGGAATGCTTTTCTGAATAATCAATTTCATCGATATGTCCACTTTCCTCATTATTGCTGTTTTCAATTTCAGAAATTAAATCATTATTTTTTGCGATTGTCGAAATTCCATTCCAAACACCTACTCCAACAAACAAAACCAAACATGCAGCTATTACCTGTGCAAAATATCTTACTGGCTTCTTTTTCTTTGGACTATCCTGGCTTAACATTTTCTCAATATTCTTAGGACTAAGTGATTCTGGTATCTCTACCTCCTCACCCATTTCTTTTATTTTTTCATAAATTTCTTTTTCTAAGTTATCTCTTTCATCAAATTCTCTCATATCCTACCTCACTTCTTTCCAATTTTCGCGAAGCTTCTTCATAGCACGACTTTCTTTCGATCGAACTGTATTTTCATTTAAACCAAGTATACTTGCTATTTCGTGATACCGATACCCACCAAAGACATGAAGTAAAATGATTTCCTTCTCATCCTCCTTCAAGGAATTTAATAAATCTTCTATATACATCTTATCTTCCACTTCTTGTGGATAACTATCCTTGCTTGTAATCTCCTGTGGACAATTTTCTTCATCGTCTATGGATATCTTGTTTTCATAATATTGTCTTATCCATATTCGACACTGATTGGATAGAATTGAAAACATCCATTGCTCGAATTTACTTTCATCCTTGAGTAATGTTATCGAATGAAATGCTGCTATTACTGTTTCACTTACTACATCTTCGGCATCCTTTTCATTGCGGAGCATATATAATGCATATCGATATAACTCTTTATAGATTTCTTCATATAATTTTGCAAATGCATGGGTGTCACCCCTTTTTGCCCTTTTCACTAAAACTTTCTTTTCCATATTTTTCCTTAATTGAAACGTTTCATTTTTGCGTTACATATTATTAGTGTATATTTTTACCAATTTTGTTGCAATAAAATAAAAAAAGCACTGAGATTTTTCTCAATGCTTCAGAGGTGACAGCCGGATTTGAACCGGCGATGACGGTGTTGCAGACCGGGGCCTTACCACTTGGCTATGTCACCAAATATTATTTTTTATGATTCTAACATAATTATATGCTATCATCAAGCCTCTTATTACAAAAAGCTTTAATGACTCCTACGGGAATCGAACCCGTGTTACCGCCGTGAAAGGGCGATGTCTTAACCGCTTGACCAAGGAGCCAAAATACAGAAAAAAATCGTCTTTCGACGAGC
>JAXJUI010000105.1:0-6887 GCA_036309165.1 Agathobacter sp.
GGGACGAATTATAGCAATTGCAAACCAAAAAGGTGGAGTTGGTAAAACAACAACATCTATCAATTTATCAGCATGTTTAGCAGAAAAAGGAAAGAAAGTATTAGCTATTGATTTGGATCCACAGGGAAATATGACAAGTGGATTAGGTGTAGATAAAAATGAAATCGAAAACACAGTTTATGAATTAATGCTTAGTGAATGTACAATTAATGAAAGTATTCAAAGTACAGTTGTTGAAAATTTAAAAATTATTGCATCAAATGTAAATCTTGCAGGTGCAGAAATTGAATTACTTGGTATTCCAGATAAGGAATATATTTTAAGAACAGCAGTGGATTACATAAGAGATGACTATGATTTTATTATCATTGACTGTCCACCTTCATTGAATATGTTAACTGTTAATGCAATGACAACAGCAGATACAGTATTAGTTCCAATTCAATGTGAATACTATGCGTTGGAAGGATTAAGTCAGTTAATTCATACAATTAACCTTGTTCAACAAAGATTAAATCCACGTCTTCAGATTGAAGGAGTTGTTTTTACGATGTACGATGTAAGAACAAACTTATCAAATCAAGTAGTAGAGAATGTTAAACAAAATCTTGATGCAACAATCTATCAGACAATGATTCCAAGAAATATTCGATTAGCGGAAGCACCATCATATGGAATTCCAATTAATATGTATGATTCAAAATCAGCTGGAGCGGAAAGTTACAGAAATCTTGCAACAGAAATTATTGATAGAAAGGACATTTAGTAATGGCAGCAAAGAAAGGATTAGGAAAAGGATTAGATTCACTTATTAAACCAAGTGCAGAAATAATAGAAAATGAAAAACCAAAGAGTGAACATGCAGCTGATGCTGTAATGATGGATATAAAAAAAGTTGAACCAAATAGAGAACAGCCACGTAAAAAGTTTGACGAAGATGCTTTATTAGAGTTATCAGAATCAATTAAGCAGTTTGGTGTTCTTCAACCACTTCTTTGCCAGGAAAGAGAAGATTATTATGAGATTATTGCTGGTGAAAGAAGATGGCGTGCTGCAAAGATGGCAGGCGTGAAAGAAGTTCCTATTATTATTAAGAATTTAACAGAACAGGAAATTATGGAAATCTCTCTGATCGAAAATATTCAAAGAGAAGATCTTAATCCAATTGAAGAAGCGCTTGCATATAAAAGATTGTTGACAGAGTTTAATTTGAAACAAGATGAAGTAGCAGAAAGAGTTTCAAAGAGTAGAACAGCTGTAACTAACTCTATGCGTTTGTTGAAATTAAATGAAAAGGTTCAACAAATGGTAATTGATGAAATGCTTACAACTGGACATGCACGCGCATTACTTGGAATTGAAAATCAGGATAAACAGTTCACAGTTGCACAGCAGATTTTTGATCAGAAATTAAGTGTACGTGATACAGAAAAATTAGTTAAAAGCATTCAAAATGAAAAGAACAATCCGAAGACAGATACGCAAAAGAAAATGGATCCTCAATTAGCTGCAATTTATCATGATTTAGAGGAAACAATGAAAACAATTTTAGGAACAAAAGTTGCAATCAATTATAAAGATGAAACAAAAGGAAAAATCGAGATTGATTATTACTCACAGGATGAGCTAGATAGAATTATCGATTTAGTCCGAACAATTCAGAAAAGTTAGAATATTCTGAAAACTTATAATTATTGTGATAGTATACAATTTTGAATAAATAGGTAGAAAAGACTATTCAAAAAAAAAGGAATATAGACGAAAATATATATAGGAGAATAAATTATGATTTCAGAAATATTAGGATTTGACTCCGATTACATTATTATAGGACTCGCAGTATTTTCATTAGTTATTTTGGTTTTACTTTGTGTAAATATTTCACAAATCTCGAAACTGAAAAAACGTTATAAGATTTTCATGAGTGGGAAAAATGCAAAATCACTTGAAGATACTTTGATTAAGAGACTAGATCAAGTTGATGATTTAATTGCAGCAAACTCTGCAAATGAAAAGAATATAAATAAGTTATTTAGCAATATGAAATTCACCTTCCAGAAAGTTGGACTTGTGAAATATGATGCCTTTCATGAAATGGGTGGAAAACTTAGTTTTTCTTTGGCATTACTAAATGAAACAAATGATGGATTTGTTTTGAATGCTGTACATAGTCGTGAAGGATGTTATACATACATTAAGGAAATTGTTGGTGGTAATTCCATTATTGTTTTGGCAGAAGAAGAGCAGGAAGCACTAGATATGGCCAAGGAGGCAAAATAACCTGCAAAAAATGACAATGGGGTATGTCTATGATTATTAAGTCGGTTAACAGCTTAAACGGAGTAGAGATTTTGGCTGAACCAATTCTTACAAATGAAAAAGAAATACTGATTCCGAAAGGTACAATTTTGAAGAAAGAATATATTTCTTTGATTCAATCTTTAGGATATGAAACTCTTATGATAGAAGATCCTTATGAGAGTTTAGAGGAGCCAAATTTTATTATTGACCGGGAAAAATTTGACTCTTTTGTAGCACGTGTGAGAAAGCTGATGGAAGCACACATTTATCATGGTCAAACATCGCTCCGTGAATTTGAAATCATCGCAAACGACCTCATTAAAGAGATTAATCAAAACAATGCAGAATTAGCAATTGATATGAATGAGCGTTCTGCAAATTTGTATGAGCATTCGGTAATGGTGGCATTGTTATCATTGCTCGTGGCAAAAAAATTGCACTTAGATCAAAAGAAATTATTCAATATAGCGGTTGGAGCTTTGCTTCACGATATTGGTATTCGTTACATTACAGTTCCGTATGAAAATTCCGATTGGAGACTTTTGGAAACAGCGGAAGTATTTGAATTTAAGAAACACACCATTTTAGGTTTTTCTGCTTTAGAAGAGGAATCCTGGATACCTCAAATTTCCCGAAAGATGGTTTTATCTCATCACGAGAAAATGGATGGGTCAGGATTTCCTATGAAGCAAAAGAATAAGGAAATTGAAATAAAGATTATTCAAGTATGTGATACATTTGATTGTTATATTTCAGGAATGGAATGCAAACGTATTTCGGTTCAAGAAGCACTAGAAAGAATTACAGAACAATCGGATGTTTTATATGAAAAGAAAATTGTTGATCATCTGTTAGCAACATTAGCAAAATATCCGGTAGGGACAACAGTAACAACGAATGAGAAGAAACAGGGTGTTGTTGTATCACAAACAAAGGATCCACAAAATCCAATTATTTTAATAATTGATGTAGAGCCAGAAAATAAATTGAATTTAATGCTTGAAGAAAATATTTCTATTTTGGGTGTAATATAAAGTAAGAAATGAAAAGGAGGAAGCTACATGCACAAATACCTTAGAGCAGTTGGCTTCTCTGATTTTAGAAAAAGAGATTTAGAAATACTTTTGGATGAGATTATTGAACATCCAGAAATGATGAGAGTAACAAGAGACTCCGAGGAAAATGAATTTGCAGAGCTTTCAAGAGAATTTGCACCAAACATAGGAATAACTGTTCGCGGAATATTTGATGACAACGATAAATTTGAAATAGATTATTATTATCCTTTTTTGGTTGGAACAGATATTAGTACATACGAAGAGATTGAAATTCAAAAGCACGCAGAGAAAGAATCCTATGCAGGTGTATGTGATGAGATTAATCTTGGAGTAACATTAATATTTTATTTACAGAATGTTTCGGATTATCTTTCAGAATACCGTTTATCAAAAATTATTCCAAATCAAAACGGATGTGTTTTAAGTGCATTATCTGTAGATGGAAAAATTTTATGTCCAATTCAAAAGAAACAAAAAGAACAAAGCGCTTATTCAAAGAATAAAGGAAATCGAAGTGAATTAATTGCGGAAGCAAGAGAAGGAAATGAAGAAGCAATTGAAAGTCTTACTTTAGAAGATATGGATACTTATTCTTTGATTTCAAAGAGAGTAAAAACGGAAGATGTTTTATCTATTGTTGACACGTGTTTTATGCCTTTTGGTGTAGAAAGTGATCAATACAGTATTATTGGTGAGATTAGGAATTTCAAAATTGTAGAAAATAAGCTAACAAAAGAAAATATCTATATTATAAATATTGTGTGTAATGACTTAGCTTTTGATGTATGCATTAATCAAAAGGATTTGTTAGGAGAACCAGCGATTGGAAGACGTTTCAAAGGAAACATCTGGATGCAGGGTTATTTGAATATATAATTTAGATTTTGGTTCTCATAGTTAAATGGATATAACAAGCGCCTCCTAAGCGCTAGTTGTGGGTTCGATTCCCGCTGGGAACATCCATTTTGAGCAGTAATGACTAGAAAATCATTGCTGCTTTTTTCATGCAAAATTTGAATTTGTGTTTACACCGAAACATGCATCGTGTCTCAATCTTGTAGAAGGCTTTTTCGGCAAAATGAAAAAGCAGATGTTGAAGAACATACGAGTTAAAACAAAAGATGAATTGATAACCCGTATCTACAAGTATTTTGATGAGATTAATGAAACTCCAGTGGTTTACCATTGAACATGGAATCCAAAGGACATTGATGCATCTGAAAGTGTGCTTACTGAAACATTTTCAAAAAGTGTAGCCAATTAAAAAATGCTATACTGGTATAGCAGACTTCTTTCAATTTTGCAAATTTCACTGTCCAGTCTTTAGATATTATCCTGATTTGAAGTTACTGTACTGCCCCTACCAAACTCTCCATTCAGGAAATCACCCTTACTCAAAGGGTATTATCACCTTAATCCCACTTAATCCATTCTTCGACTTTATCATTTGACAACTCATTGATATTTTCTGAAAATCCATTGCTTAATTCAGCAAGCATTGTTGTACATATTCGAACCTTTTCAAGAACCTCCGAGAAATTCTCAGATACGAAGGAACCGGAAAAGACATCTTTGCCCTCATTCCCCTTTACCACAAAGGTATACTTTCCTTTTTCCACAGTCACATGTGTAAAGAGGTTAATGCCAAAGTTTTCTATTTCAAAGTCTATAGTCTTTGCGACCAAATGTACCATGTCGGAATGATTTTTGAACAAGTCAGCATATACTCCTGTATGATTTTTGCAATAACTTTCAACCAACTCTCTGATACAATCATCATCTGTCAGAATATCTCCACCAACAGCTGTTCTTTCAGATACAAGCTTCTCATCAAAGTAAAAAGAAAATTTCCGTGACAAATCGCAATGCTCAGCAACTGCTTTCATCCTGTGATTTTTAATTGCAAAAACGTATTCGACCTTAATTGGTGTCATTTTACTCATATGTTACTACCTCGCCATTTCCTTCGTACCATTGAACTATATTGCTAATTACAGTATAACAGTTTTAGGCTAACTATACCATATCACTTGCCTATTTTTCCGACTGCTTGCATCATTTCGTTCTTTAAAAGTTTATACTGTTAATCACGGTGATAAAATGTACATTTTTATTTTCCACTTTTTGAGCATTTTTATATTGACATTTACAACAGTGGTATTTCACAGCCTGCGTCATACAAGTGTAACCTACAAAGTGAAACTGAGTGGCGGAGATATCAAGGCCGTCCAGGGAGATTCCGGACATGCTCGGGCAGACATGGTTACAGAGGTTTATGGCCACATTATTGGTGAGGACAGAAGAAAAAATGCAGAAATGATGGAGAATGCTTTTTATAATAAGGAAAATCTGAATCCACAGATGAAAGGATCCGAGGAAAGCAGTAATACGATTGCAGTACCGGAGGGAGTGGATGCAGAGCTATTGATGATATCTATGCAATAAGAAAATTATGTGATAAATTTTTAAGGAAATACAAATTTGAATTTTACGAATTGTCTAGGAGATATGATTTATGAGAAAAACACACTTAATAATTGTAAATATAGTTCTTTTACTGTGGTATTTTCTTTCAATGATAGGATTGAAGATTGGAGACAAATACTTGGTAACAGGTGCATTTGAGGAAGAATGGCTATTTATGCTTATTCCGACAATTACATTTGTTTTAATGTTAGTTACTAAAAATGTTGGAAGGAATATACATTTGATATGGTTGGCAGGGTGGTTTGTCACTCAGTTCTTAAGTCATGAATGGTATACTTTATTTGGAAGAGGATTTATGGGAGAAATGGACAAGAAAATTGCCTATTTTTCAGAATGCATTCAATTAATAAATGTGGATGGAAGATATTTTCCTGATGTATATCATATTGTATTACATATTTTGATAATTGTTGCATTTGTTGTGACCTTGCTTTATAGAGAAGAAAAAACATTAGTTGACGAAGTGTGAAAATTTCAGTCTTGTAGAGAGATTGAAAGCAACAGAAGATTGAATAGGTTACAATCGCTGTTAGCGTAAACGAAAAAGCAGATTACATACTGTCAGTATCTGCCCTTTCGTTTGCGCTAATAGCGATTTTGCCGAATTGAACAAAGTCGCGTCCGCAACGCCGCTATGTATGGGGTTTCAATTCCTGCTTTCCCTAGTAAAGTCAAATGGAAATTGAGTTCATATCAGGCGGCTTATTTAAATTATGGCATAGCAAACAAGCCTCATCGCTGAGACTGAATTTTTGATATTAAAATACATCTTTTAAATTCGTAACCGCATACGTTGTTGTGGTTTGCCAAGGTGTCCGCCACAACATTTACAAACAGAAATCTTTATACCATATAGTGTTTCAAGGATTTGAGGTGTTTCCATGTTTTTCAGTATGGATATGTATTTCTTACATCCCAGAAGGTTCCGGCATAAGATTAAATGTTTGTTTTTACTACGGGTGCAAAGTAAACCGTAATGCCTGATTCTTACAAAACGTTTTGGTGGAACGTGCATAAGAAATCTTCTTACAAACTCTACAC
>JAXJUI010000106.1:0-3893 GCA_036309165.1 Agathobacter sp.
ACCTCATCCATTGGCCCGCCAATTATCTCCAATTTGGCGATGCAGCGGTCGATATTAACCGCGACACCTGGCGCGCCCTCGAGCGCCTCTACAAAGACGGCCGTGTCCGCAGCATCGGCCTTTCAAATTTCTTGTCACAGCACATTGCCCCAATCCTCGACAGCTGCGAAATCCCGCCCATGGTGGACCAGATTGAATTCCACCCGGGATGGTATCAGGGCGGCGCACTGCGCTACTGCAAAGATCATAACATTGCAGTGGAGGCGTGGAGCCCAATGGGCCGTTCCTCTGTGTTCCAGCATCCAACAATTGTAGCCATGGCAGAGAAGTACGGGAAGACCCCGGCGCAGATTTGTCTCCAATGGGTGGCGCAACATGGCATTATCCCAATTGCTAAGTCCTCGTCTATGCAGCGGATGGAGGAGAACCTTAAGTTCTCGGATTTCAAGCTGGAGGAAGGGGACATGGAAGCTCTCAATGCGTTGAATGCGATTGGGGGGAGTTGTAAGAGGGCGGATGATATTCTGTTTTGAAAGGAAGATAATAATGAAGTTTAAGAATATAGAAAAAAATAACATCATCTGTGCGGTCGTTTCCGCAGATGAGCCGGTAATCACAGATACACAGTCTGCTCTGGATCTGCTGATGAGTGCAAAATACGATGCCGGAACCACAAATATTATTATTGATAAAAGTCTTGTAACGGAGGATTTCTTTATCCTCAGCAGCGGACTTGCTGGGGAAATCCTTCAAAAATATATCAACTACGGTGGACGAATTGCCATCTACGGGGACTATTCGCACTATACCAGCAAACCGCTGAAGGATTTTATCTATGAGAGTAACAAGGGGAAAGATGTTTTCTTTGTTGGAACGGTGGAAGAAGCGGTGGATATGTTGACTCGATAAGTACGGAACTGCTGGAGGACATCCTTAAGTTTTCTGCTTTTAAGCTGAAAGAGGTGGATATGGAAGCGCCCGATGCGTTAAATACGATTGGGGGAGTTGTAAGAGGGCGGATGATATTCTGTTTTGATAATTGATGGTTTAATGAATTTTTGAAATAAAAAGGACGGCTGAATCCAAGGTGGAGTTGGTCGTCCTTATAATATTGTTGAATTTGAAATACGAAAACTTTCGTATTGTTTGTTGTATAATGACAATAGAACATTACTGTATAGGATTTAGGAAAATATTTTACCTGCCATTATGAAACACCAGAAACTAGAAACTACTTCAGAAATATCTAAGCGTATGTCAAATGTAAGCCTAAAAGGTGGTAAAGCTGAAACAGCTCTTGCAAAGGCTCTATGGCATAACAATGTTAGATACAGAAAGAACTATAGGAAATTACCTGGTTCTCCTGATATTGCAATTACAAAATACAAAATCGCCGTCTTTGTAGACGGCGAATTTTGGCATGGTGAAAATTGGGAAATAAGAAAAAGTAAATTGAAATCGAACCGAGAATATTGGATTGAAAAAATAGAAGAAAATATGGCTCGAGATAAAAGAAATGATCAATTACTTATTGACATGGGATGGACACCAATTCATTTCTGGGAAAAAGAAGTCAATAAGGATTTGGATAAATGTGTAACTATCGTGTTAAATCAGATTAAGCAGCAACAATAGACAATTACCTGAATTATTCATTCTCAATAATTGGCCCTAATGTTTTTGCCATCCTCGTGACCATTGGAACTACTAGTGCATTACCCATACAAAAATAACGCATTCTTTCAGGCATCATAGAAGTCCAATCATCTTTAAATCCTTGGATACGCTCAGCTTCTAGAGGCGTGATGATTCGGTACCTATTAGTCTCAGGATCCAGAATCAGGTGGGAACTTCTATTTGTAGTTCCCTCACTGGTGAGCATAGTTCTTGCAGGCTTGTCTAAATCGTCTGGGAAAGCAATTGCACCTTCGGAAAATGTATATTTGTGGCCGGTTCGGCTAGTTCTTTCAATACGCTTTGCGCCCTTTAAATATTTCCACTTTTCTAGTTTGTCATCATCAACATAATATTTTTCCGGTACATTACTCTGCAAGATATTTCTTAGTGTAGTTGGTGATTCGATTTTAGGCGTGATTTTAGCTGTGGTTATTTTCCCTTGGGTCATGATACCAGCATTAAAAAACGAGAATTCAAAATTTTCCGAAACTTCAGGAATATCATGATAATTAACTTCCGTGGAAAGTGGCTTGATTTCATCGTCACTTATAGGAAATGTCTTTGCAAAGAACCCACTATTTTGAATAATGGTTTTATGGTCCATATCCTTTTTAGACTGTGCATATTTTGTATCATTACGATATACGAATATGAATACTCGACGTCTTCTTTGAGCAGCTCCGTATTCAGCAGCATTCACAACTCGCCATTCAGCAGAATAATCTAGAGAAGCTAAGCAAGCCAGCATAACACCAAAATCTCTGCCACGCTGTTTAGCAGGGGATTTTAACAAGCGGTCTACATTTTCAAAAAGTCCAAAAGCCGGCCTTTTCATTTCCAATGTGTCCCTAATCTGCCACCAGAGAACGCCTTTTTTTCCTTCAATTCCTTTAGCTCCAGGTAGTGGTCTCGCAACACTATAATCTTGACAAGGAAAACCACCAACTAAGAGCGTGTGGTCGGGAATGGAGTGCTTGGAAACCATAGCAATATCAACTCCGGTATCTCTACTGAAGTCTCCCCAGTGATTAACATAACACTCATGCGCCCATTGTTTCTTGGCATTTGGCTCCCATTGAGAGAACCAGACTGTTTTCCATTTTGGGTCTGCCGATTCTAAACCTAATCGGAAGCCTCCTACACCGGCAAACAATTCGCAAACGGTCTTATCCATTTTTTCTTCTCCATTAACAATTTAATAGCATTATTTTATCATCAATTACTTCTAAGATCAAGAAGTCAGAAATAATTCTTCCATTTTGGGGGTCGATGTTTTGAAAGGTACAAAATATACGAGTAAAGAAGAGCTTATAAAAAGGGCATTAGAAATAAAAGGAATACCCTTAAAAGATATTGATTCTACGGGACGTCTTTCAACAGGCAAGGGTGCCATTGGAACAGTTGTGGAAGAAAGCTGGTTTGGTTACTCTCCTAATTCAGATGCGGAGCCAGATTTTCCGGAAGCAGGCGTTGAATTAAAGGTCACACCCTATATTTATACAAAAAAAGGCAGACGAGCAAAAGAAAGACTCGTCTGTAATATTATTAATTATATGGATGAATATGATAAGACATTTGAAACAAGTGCCTTTTGGAAAAAGTGTAATACAATGCTTTTGATGTCTTATGAGCATATACCAGAAAAATCAAAGGGAGACTATACAATAGATGAAGTATATTTATTTGATTTGTCGAAAGAGGAGTTCAAAGAGGATTTGGCCATCATCAAACATGATTGGGAAACAATAATAAATAAAGTCCGTGCTGGAGAAGCCGAGAATATTTCAGAAAGAGATACTAACTATTTAGCTGCTTGTACTAAGGGAGCTAATAAAAATAGTCTTAGAGAGCAGCCATTTTCTGATATTCCTGCTATGCAGAGAGCCTATTCATTGAAACCTGCATATATGACTCGAATATTGAATACCTACATATTTGGGGAAAAACAGAGCGAAAAAATAATTACTAATTCGCAAGAGTTAATTAAACAAACTTTTGAAGAATATATAAAGGAAAAACTCAAACCATATTATGGGAATACAATGGCAGAGCTAAAAGAAAAATTTGGCCTAGAGAAAGATAAAACCCAGAAAAACATTGGTGAAATACTACTGGGAAAGATGTTAGGAATAAAGGGGAAAATCAGTAAAACAGAAGAATTTCAGAAAGCAAATCTTCAACCAAAAGTGATTCGAATTAACGAAGATGGTTTACCT
>JAXJUI010000107.1:0-1885 GCA_036309165.1 Agathobacter sp.
GTCGTATTCAGCCTTGCAGCGTTCATATTCCTTTTCTGCCTGTATTTCTTCTTCGTCCGTATGCTCCCGAAAACCAATGAAATCATATCTGTGGTATGCGTCATTCAAAGGCTCGTGCAACTTGGTGGTAATCTCCAACTGGTCTTTAATTGCAGAATTATGCCTGTCTGCGTAGTGAAAACACACACGCTTTATGACGTCATCATTCAGCGGTTTTGTTTCATAAGCCCGTATATTTTTTTCTATTTCGATTTTCAGACTATTGAGAATCAATGTGTATTGTTCTTTCTGCTTGTCAAGTACCAGTTCAAGGATAGCGGCTTCAAAAGCCTTTGTATCATTGTGCTGCCTGTAAAAGTCGGTGATGAATTTCTGCTTGTCAAAAGAAAAAGCATAATTGGTTACCCAATCATTATATATTCTATTGAGTTCTCCATATTGGGGAATCAGTTTGTTTATTTCTCCTGCCATAGACTTCAATTTTGGGGATTATTGTCCTTGTCAAGGAAAGATGCCAGTTCTTCTTCCACCTCTTCCACACTTGGCAAAGCTGATTTCAAGTTTTCGGGTATAGCCTTGCTCAGTTGATAATCGCTGATGCCTATCGGTTGGTCGTAGCCTGTCAATGCGTATTGTGCTACCACCTCATCTTTTCCTTTGCACAGCAACAGCCCGATAGTCTTGTTGTCATTTTTTCCCCTCAGTTTGTCATCCACCACATTGATGTAGAAATTCAGTTGCCCTGCATACTCCGGTTTGAATGGAGTAGCTTTCAGTTCTACAACAATGTATGCGTGTAGCGGAATAGAATATAGAATCAAGTCGGCAAAGAAATCACTGTTACCTATTTGAAAATGCTTCTGCCGGGCGACAAAGGCAAAACCATTGCCCATTTCCAACAAATAACGGGTAACGTGCTTTACCAGCTGCTCTTCTATGTCCCTTTCGTCTGCCTTTTCTTTCGCTCCAGCCAAATCGAAGATGTACGGGTCTTTCAATAGGTAATTGGCAAGGTCGCTTTGTGGTGCTGGAAGTGTGGCTGTGAAATTGTTTACCTTGTTGTTGTTGATTTGTCTGTTATATAGGTTGTTTTCAATTTGCATTTTCAGCACATTGCTACTCCAGCCCATTTCTACAGCCTGTTTCATATACCAATATCCTATGCCTAACGGTAACGAACCGTTAAGTATGACCATTTGGCTTGCCCAGTTTATTTTGGCAACAGGGGATTTCAGGAAAACTTTTTCTATTTCCCTAATCTCCATCCTGTAAATGGCAGAAACTGTTTTCTCCACATCCTGAATTTGCGCAGGAACTTCCTGCGTAATTTCTAAAGATTGACAATCAGCGGATTGTATTTGCGCAGTAAGTTCCTGCGTAAATTGTCCGTTGTTCAGTTTCAATACTTCATCTGTAACATTCTGTATGCTTGGAACAGACAGCCTTGTGTCTGTATCAATGAAACTTCGTAGCACGTTCAACGGATATGACCGTGCAAATTGGCACATATAAGTAAGGTTACGCTCCGAATAACCTTTCTTTTCGGGGTAATTGAACCGGATAGCCTTTGCCAGTTGCTTGATGATTTTGCTTCCCCAGCCTTGCAAGTTCTGATGATACAGGATATAGTTGCCCATTTTCCAGTAATGGAACAGCATTTGCGCATTGGCTGCGGCAATCAGCCGGACTTGCGCCTGTTCTATTTCCGAACCGACGGCATGAACAAATGCGTCAAAGTCCGTTCTTCCTATATGATATTCTCTGTTATTTTCCATTCTAATGTTTATTGTTGTCGCAAATATAATTCAAATAGCTGATAATCTATGAAACTGATTGATACTTTTATAGTTGGTTAAACTTGTTCATGGCATTTGCCTTAATATCA
>JAXJUI010000108.1:0-13782 GCA_036309165.1 Agathobacter sp.
CTTCCAAAAGATAAGATTATTTGGGATGTAGGGCATCAATCTTACACGCACAAAATTTTAACAGGAAGAAAAGATGGCTTTGAAAATTTAAGACAATATGGCGGAATGAGTGGATTTCCAAAGACTTGTGAAAGTGACTGTGATTGCTTTAATACAGGACACAGCTCAACCTCTATTTCTGCTGGACTTGGTTTGGCTGCGGCTAGAGAGATTACAGGCGAAGATTACAGCGTTGTTTCTGTAATTGGGGATGGAGCACTTACTGGTGGGATGGCATATGAAGCATTAAACAATGCATCAGCCCTTAAGACAAATTTTATTATTGTATTAAATGATAATAATATGTCTATTTCAGAAAATGTTGGTGGTGTAAACCGTTATCTTTCAAATTTTAGAACCGCTGATGCATACCGTGATTTAAAAGAGGGCGTAACCACATCATTAAAGAAAATTCCTTTATATGGGAATCGCATGGTAAAACGTATTCATAATGCTAAAAATGGGTTAAAGCAGCTTTTTGTCCCAGGAATGTTTTTTGAAGAAATGGGAATTGTGTATCTTGGTCCTGTTGATGGAAGTGATGTTCATGCAATGAAGAAAATTTTTGCAGAAGCAAAACGTATTGATGGCCCGGTACTTGTTCATGTGTTAACAAAAAAAGGAGTAGGGTATTCACCGGCAGAGAGACATCCGGCAAGATTCCATGGAGCAGAACCATTTGAAATTGAAACTGGAATACCTCGGACAAAACGTTTAAAGGCAAATTATACAGATGTATTTGCAACCATTATGAAAAAAATGGGAGAACGAGAACCAAAAGTTGTTGCGATTACAGCGGCGATGGCAGATGGAACAGGGTTAAAACGTTTTAGTAATGTTTATCCATCACGTTTCTTTGATGTTGGAATTGCGGAAGGACATGCGGTAACATTTGCGGCAGGACTTGCAAAGGCAGGGCTTAAGCCGATTTTTGCAGTGTATTCATCTTTCTTACAAAGAGGATACGATCAGATTTTGCATGATGTATGTATTCAGAATTTGCCAGTGATTTTTGCAATTGATCGTGCAGGTTTAGTTGGAAGTGATGGAGAAACTCATCAGGGAATTTTTGATATTTCATATCTTTCTAATATTCCTAATATGACGGTGCTTGCACCAAAGAATAAATGGGAATTGTCTGATATGATGAAATTTGCAGTTGCCTTTGATGGACCAATCGCTATTCGTTATCCTCGCGGCGAGGCTTATGATGGATTAAAAGAATTTCGTGCACCAATCCAGTTGGGAAAGAGCGAAATGATTTATGAAGAAGAAAAAATTGTGATTCTTGCGCTTGGGAGTATGGTCAAAGAAGCTAAGAAAGTGCATGAGCTATTGAAACAGGAAGGAATTTCATCTACTGTAATTAATGCAAGATTTGCAATGCCATTTGATAAAGAACAAATTGATGGGTTAGAAAAGAATCATCAGTTGCTTGTGACATTAGAAGAAAATGTATACAGTGGTGGTTTTGGAGAACATGTTTCTTCATATGTAAAAGAAAATGAACTGGATTTAGATGTGATGTCTGTTGCAATTATGGATGAATATGTAGAGCAGGGAAATGTAGAAATTCTTAAGAAGAAGCTTGGATTAGATGCGGAATCAATTGTGAAACGAATTAAGAAAAAAATGAATGGAAAATAAGAGAAGCTATGAAAGAACGTTTAGATGTTTTATTAGTAAACAGAGGCTTGGCTCCATCAAGGGAGAAAGCAAAAACTATGATTATGGCAGGAAATGTCTTTGTAAATAATAATCGTGAAGACAAAGCCGGATCTACATTTCCAGACGATTGTCAAATTGAAATTCATGGTCAGACATTAAAATATGTAAGTCGTGGTGGACTCAAACTTGAAAAAGCGATGACACATTTTGGAATCACATTAGATGATAAAATTTGTATGGATATTGGCGCTTCAACAGGTGGATTTACGGATTGTATGTTACAAAATGGTGCAAAGAAAGTATATGCTGTGGACGTAGGATATGGACAGTTTGCATGGAAACTTCGTCAGGATGAAAGAGTTGTATGTATGGAAAAGACGAACATTCGATACGTAACACCTGAACAGATTGGCGATGCACTTGATTTTGCGTCTGTGGATGTATCTTTTATTTCATTAACAAAGGTATTACCACCAGCAAGAGAATTATTAAAAGAAAATGGACAAATGGTATGCTTAATCAAACCACAGTTTGAAGCAGGACGTGAAAAAGTTGGTAAAAAGGGTGTTGTAAGAGATAAAGCAGTTCACGAAGAAGTTGTAGATAGAATCGTAAATTTTGCTTTAGAAAATGGATTTTCGGTACATAATTTGGAGTATTCTCCAATTAAAGGACCCGAAGGCAATATTGAATATTTAGTATATATTGAAAAATCAAATAATCCACAGAAGGAGGAGTCCGTGGATGTGAGCGCAGTTGTAAATGCTGCTCATGGGGAATTGGACAAATAGGTATTAGATGAAACACTTTGCATTAGTTACAAATGCGCATAAAGATGAAGCACTTGTTTTAACAAATAAAATAATTTCATATATTGAAGAGCAGGGTGGGACAGCAGTTTCTTTGATTAGTAATGAAGAACAGATGTTAGACATTGCAGATATTCCAAAAAACACAGATTGTATCATGGTGTTAGGTGGAGATGGTAGTTTGATTCGTACAGCAACAAAGGTAGAAAGTCTTCAAATTCCACTTATCGGAGTGAATTTAGGAACACTTGGATATCTGTGCGAACTAGAAGAAGCAAATGTTTTTGCAGCAATTGATCAGTTGATGCAGGGAAAATATATGATGGAAGAGCGCCTTATGCTGACAGGACATTTATCTGGAGATAAGGTGGAACGTTTTGCGTTAAATGATATTGTTATTCATCGAATGGGCGGTTTATCTATCTTACATTTGCATGTATATGTTAACGGAGAATTTCTAAGCAGTTTTGATGTTGACGGAATGATTGTTGCAACTCCAACTGGATCGACTGGATATAATATGTCTGCAGGGGGACCAATTATTGATCCAAAAGCAAAGATGCTTTTAATTACTCCAATTAATGCACATAATCTTAATTCAAAAAGCATTGTACTTGGTGCGGATGATGTGGTTGAAATTGAAGTCGATGATGGAAAACGAACTAGTGATGATACCATTGGAGTGAGTTTTGATGCAGACTGTGTTGGAGTGTTAAAACCAGGTGAGCGTTTTGTGATTAGTAAAGCAAATGCAGTTACTCGAATTTGTAAATTGCATAAAAAGAGTTTCTTAGAAATTTTGCGTAAAAAGATGGATACATATTCATGATGGAGGATTAGTATGAAAACAAAAAGACAATCAAAAATTCTTGAGCTTATACAGAGAAATGAAATCGAGACGCAGGATGAATTGTCGGCTTTTTTGGAAAGGGAAGGTTTTGTAGTAACACAGGCTACCGTATCTAGAGATATTAGAGAACTTAAGCTTACAAAAATTGCTATGAGTAATGGAAAACAGAAATATGCGGTATTAAATGATTCGGGCGAGGATATGTCAGAAAAATATGTGCGAGTTTTTCGAGATGGATTCTTATCTATGGATATGGCACAAAATATTCTTGTGATTAAGACGGTATCCGGAATGGCAGGAGCAGTTTGTGCCTCACTTGATGCAATGCATATAGAAGAGATGGTAGGTTCTATTGCAGGAGATGATACGATTATGTGTGCAATTCGTTCGGTAGAAGATACTGTCGCAGTTATGAAACGATTACGAAAAATTGTAGAACAGTAATGTATTCGAAGAAGGTACGCTTTGGGAGAGCAGAAGGAGAAAAATATGTTACAGAATCTACATGTTAAGAATTTGGCTTTAATTGACGAATGTGAAGTAGAATTTACAGATGGTCTTAATATTTTATCAGGTGAAACTGGTGCCGGTAAATCGATCATTATCGGGTCGATTAACTTGGCATTGGGTGAAAAAGTTCCAAAAGAAATGTTAAGAGAGAATGACGAAAATGCATATGTAGAATTAATTTTTCAGGTAAATCAGGAAAAGATAATTGAAAAATTAAAAGAATTGGATGTGGATGTTGAAGATGGCTGTGTGATTTTAAGTAGAAAAATTTCATCAGGAAGAGCTGTCGCAAGAATTAATGGAGAAGCGACTTCTGTTTCAAAGATGAAAGAAGTTGCATCACTTCTCATCGATATTCATGGTCAGCATGAACATCAGTCCTTGCTTGCAAAAAAGAATCATATTTCTATTTTAGATGCATATGCAAAGCAGGGATTAGAAGAAAAGAAACAACATTTATCCACATGTTATAAAGAATATAAAAAACTAAAAGAAGAATGGAGATCTTCAAATATTGATGGTGAAGAAAGAAAAAGAGAACTTTCTTTCTTAGAATATGAAGTAAATGAAATTGAAGAAGCAAATCTAAAGGTTGGAGAAGACGAGGAATTAGAACAGCTTTTTAAGAAGTTTTCAAATGGAAAGAAAATTATGGAAGGTGTTGGAAATGCACACCAGGCAACTGGTGGTGAAATGGAAAGTGCATCGGAATTAATTGGTCGTGCAGTCCGTGAACTTTCCATGGTATCTTCTTATGATAAGGAAGTGGAAACTTTAGAAAATCAGTTGGCAGAAATTGATAGTTTGCTTAGTGATTTTAATCATGAGATTTCTTCCTATATTTCAAATGCAGAATTTGATGATGAAACGTTTTTTGAAACAGAAAAACGTCTTAATGTAATCAATCATTTAAAAGATAAATATGGTTCAACAATCGAAGAAATCTTAGATACTTATGAAAAGAAATGCAAAAGAATGTCTATTTTGAAAGGATATGATGAATATTTAAATCATCTTTTAATTTCTTTAAAGTCAAAAGAGGATGAACTCGAGTCTTTATGTCAGGAAGTATCTTTGATTCGAAAAGATGCAGCAAAAACATTTGCAGCGTCAATCAAAGAAGCATTAATTGATCTTAACTTTTTAGATGTACAATTTGAAGTAGTTTTCACAAAAACAGCAGATTATACAAGTGTTGGTATAGATGAAGTAGAATTTTTGATTTCTACGAATCCAGGAGAACCTGTAAAACCACTTGATAAAACAGCATCTGGTGGAGAATTGTCCAGAATCATGCTTGCAATCAAAACAGTTATGGCAAAGACAGATGATATCGAGGCCTTGATTTTTGACGAAATTGATTCGGGAATCAGTGGAAGAACTGCACAAATGGTATCTGAAAAGATGAATACATTAGGAAGAAGTCATCAGGTTATTTGTATTACACATCTTCCACAAATTGCAGCAATGGCTGATACGCATTTTCTTATTGAAAAATCAGTTAAAAACAAAGAGACGCATTCTAAGATTTCAAAACTGAATGATGAAGAAAGTGTAAAAGAACTTGCAAGAATGCTCGGTGGTGTTGAAATTACCGAGACTGTAATGCAAAGTGCAAAAGAAATGAAACAACTCGCATACATGAAAAAGTAATTTTTCCGCATACTATTACAAAATCTGGGAGTGTGATAGTATGCGGAATTTTTGTCTAAAAAGAAAAAATTTAATCACGATTTGTTTTATTTTCTCTAACGTTTTTCTGATTCTTGGAATTGGATATATGGAACATATACTTCCGGAGCATGTTTATGTAAATAGAATAGAAGAAATCGAAAATACAACGATAGAACATCTTTTCGAAGTGAAGTGTGATTCGGGAAAAGCAAGTGTAGAAACATTTGAAACAACAAGTCAAGGACCGATACATTTGGAGGCTAAATTATATCTTTTGGGAGCAATTCCTGTAAAGGAAGTGGATGTTGTCTTAAGAGATGAAGAATGTGTTTATGCAGGAGGGGAAATTGTAGGAATTTATGGAAGTACAACAGGAGTATTTGTAATCGATACGACTTCTGTGGAAGCCTTGAATGGAATCAATTACTCACCGGTAGAAGGAAAGATTTATCCAGGAGATTATATTGTTGCAGTAAACGGAAAAGAAGTGGAAAACAAAAAGATGTTTGTAGATGAAGTGAATCAGTCGGAGGGGGCAATGTTAGATTTGACAATCAATCGTTTGGGAAAAATAGTCGAATGTTCTGTTTCACCTGTTCCGATTGATAACAAACGATATTTATTAGGATTATGGATTAAAGATGATGTGGCTGGTATTGGAACACTTACCTATATGGATGAGGAGGGTAATTTTGGAGCACTTGGTCATGGAATTAGTGATGGTGAAACAGGAACATTGCTTGAAATGGAAGCAGGAAATCTGTATGAGACAAAAATTGTTGGAAAGAGAAAAGGAGAAGTGGGAACTCCGGGAGAAATTCGAGGAGTCATTACTTATTGTAACGAAACGAAGTGCGGGGATGTGTCTTCTAACGCAGAAACCGGTATTTATGGAAAAGTAGATACAAAGTCAGAACTGTATCAGGAAATCGAAAGAAGGGGTAATGAGGAAGAAAGTTATTATCCAATTGCATACAAACAGGATATCAAAAAAGATACGGCCTATATGATTTCCTCGGTGAATGGAGAAATGAATTATTATGAAATAGAGATTCTAGATATTGATAACAATCCAAAGGATATCAATAAAGGAATTTCATTTCGCGTTACCGATCAAAGACTGTTAGAAGAAACAGGAGGAATTATACAAGGAATGAGCGGTTCACCAATTATCCAGGATGGAAAAATAGTTGGGGCAGTCACTCATGTGCTTATTAATGATCCTACTATGGGATATGGGATATTTATTGAGAATATGCTTACACCACTAGCTGGATAAAAAAATATTTAGTTGAAACTTTATGATGACTTGAGCAGTATTAATATTGGAGCCTCTTTGTTATGTATTTTTATCCTGTTTTGTACTATAATAAGCAAGTATGGTAAACAATAATCCATAGAGACGGAGTTATGTTATGAAAAAAAGAAAACAAGCATGGGCATATCGTACAATAAGAGGAATATTTGTACACCCATTTTTTATGTTTTTTAAACCTCAAATTATTAACAAGGAATATATACCAAAAGAAGGTGCATGTGTGATTGCGGGAAATCATAAACATGCGCTCGATCCAATTCTTGTGGATGTCAGTACAAAACGAATTGTGCATACATTGGCTAAGAAGGATTTGCATACGGGTCCAATGGGCTGGTTTTTTAGAGCAATTGGAACGATACCAGTTGACCTTCGAGCCGCGCATAACAAAGAGGCACTTGAATCTGCAGTTGAATATCTAGAAGAAGGAAAACTAATTAATGTTTCACCAGAGGCAAAAAGAAATTATACGGACGAAATCTTGTTGCCATTTAAATATGGTGCTGTTGTAATGGCGAAGAGAACGGGATGTAAGATTGTTCCTTATGCAATTACAGGAGAATACAAATTCAGAAGCAAGAATTTAAAGATTGTTTTTGATAAACCTTTAGATATTTCGATGCTGTCAATCGAGGAGGCAAATCAATTGTTATATGACAAAGTAAAAGAATTATTACTGACAACAGGAGTTAAAAAAGATGAATAAGATTAAGACACCATGGTACAAACACTATGATGGAGTAAGAGAGCATCTGGATTATCCGAAATACTCTATTTTTGAACTTCTAGAAGAGAGTGCAAATAAACATCCAGACTATATTAGCTATAATTATTTTGGGGCAAAACATACATATAAAGAACTTATTGAGCAGGTGAAATGCTGTAGTGAAGCATTTCTTCAAATGGGATACAAAAAGGGAGATGTAATTAGTATTTGTATGCCAAATACACCGGAAGCTGTTATTGGATTTTATGCAGCAAATAGAATTGGTGCAGTTGCAAACATGATTCATCCATTGTCGGCAGAAAATGAGATTAAGCAGTATGTAAATGGAACAGATAGCAGATGCATTATTGTTATTGATGTGGCAGCACAAAAGATTAATAACATTTTATCAGAAACGAAATTAAAAGATATTATTCTGGTTTCCCCATCAGATTCAATGCCAGTATTTTTAAAAGCTGGATACAAACTTACAAAAGATAAGACAAAAAAATTGGATACATCCAATATGATTTCATGGAAAAACTGGATGGCGAAAGGAAAGAACCTGGAATTACTTCCTATCACTGTAAATGCAAAAGCTGATGATACAGCAGTTATTTTATATAGTGGTGGAACATCAGGTACACCAAAAGGAATTGAGCTTACGAATATGAATTTTAATGCACTTGCAATACAGGGATATGAAGCGTGTGCTTGCTTATCGCCAAAGGATACGGTACTTGCGATTATGCCGGTTTTCCATGGATTTGGACTTGGAATCTGTATTCATACAGCTCAATATTTTGGTGGAACATGTATTTTGTTACCAACATTTAATTTGAAAACTTTTGATACTCTTTTAAAGAAATATAAACCAAACATTATTGCAGGAGTTCCAACATTATATGAGGCTTTATTAAAGAATAAGAATCTTGATGGAGTGGATTTGTCATTCCTAAAATGTGTGATTTCGGGTGGCGATTCACTATCCGTAGGATTAAAACAAAAAATTGACGCATTCTTGAAAGAACATGGTGCAAATACGCAGGTTCGAGAAGGTTATGGTTTAACGGAATGTGTTACAGGCAGCTGTCTTACCCCTTTAAATGAATATAGAGAAGGTAGCATTGGAATTCCATATCCGGATATGTATTATAAAATAGTAAAGCCGGAAACGATGGAAGAACTTCCTTACGGTGAAGAAGGTGAAATCGTAATTAGTGGACCAACGGTAATGAAAGGATACTTGGGTTGTGATGATGAAAATGCCAAAGTATTAAAAGTGCATGAGGATGGTGCACGTTGGCTTCATACCGGTGATCTTGGATATATGGATGAAGATGGATTTGTTTATTTTAAGCAAAGACTTAAAAGGGTTATTATGAGTTCAGGATATTGCGTATACCCTCAGTATATTGAGAATGTATTAGATATGCATCCAGATGTTTTAATGTCATGTGTAATTGGCATAAAACATGAATATAAAATGGAAGTGCCAAAAGCTTTTATTGTTTTAAAAGATAATGCTGGTGATGAGAAAGAAATTAAAAAATCGATTCGAAAACACTGTGAAGAAAATTTGGCAAAATATTCCTGGCCAGCAGCCTATGAATTTAGAAAAGAATTGCCAAAGACTTTAGTTGGAAAAATTGCATATACGCAGCTTGAGCAGGAGGAAAGTGAGAATGTCAGATAAGAATCTTACCTTTCTATTAATTCATCCGGAAATCTCAAGAACAAAGTATAATTTTGTTGGTATTATCGAAAATGAGTGTTTGGAGCTTGAATACATTTCAGCGTTATTAAAAGAAAATGGTCATCAGGTATTTCTTTATGATGGACAGGTAGAAAAGATTACTGTTTCAAAGGCTATAGAAAAATATGAGCCAGATGTTGTGTATGTATGCGGGCGAACGAGACAGGAAAACTTCATGCTTGAATACTGTCAGACTGCAAAAAATTATAATACAGGTATCATTACAATGATTGGTGGTCTTCATGCTCAGCTTTGTTATGAGAGAATGTATAGAGAGTATGTGGACTATATTCTTACTTCTTATGATATCAATCATGTGTTGACCCTTGCAAATGTAAATCGGGATGATACAACATACATCGATATTTGTAGAAAGTTGGAAGGTCTTTGTTATAAGGAGAATGGTATTTGGCATCATAATATGGCAAAGCCACATGATATTCGTAAACTCCCACGACCAGATAGAAGCTATTTTTTTGAGCATCCGAATAATTACAGATATTTAGAACTTGAACATTCAGCATGGGTTCGTACTGCATATTCTTGTCCATACAGATGTAAATTCTGCCATAGAAATCGAATGAATCAAAGTACCTATAGTGCAAGAGATATTATTGATGTTGTAGATGAAATCGAAGAGTTAAAAGAATCTAATATTTACATAGTAGATGATGACTTTTTGTATGATGAGAAACGTTTATGGACCTTTGTTAATGAAATAAAAAGAAGAGATATTAAGAAGAAATATATCTGTTATGGTAGGTCTGATTTTATTGCATCGCATGAAGAACTTATGAAGGCGCTAAAAGAAATTGGACTTTATTATGTATTAGTTGGCTTAGAGTCTATTAGTGACAAACAGCTTAAAAAATATGATAAGCATTCGGATATCCATAATAATATAAAAAGTGTGCAAATTTGTAATTCTCTTGATATTCATCTTATGGGAATGTTTATCCTTGATTTGGATTTTACAAGAAAAGATTTTAGGGATATGTATAAATTTGCAAAGAAGAATCATATTGCACATGTTGCATTATCAATTTATACGCCAGAAATGGGACTAGAGAGTTTTGACGAGTATAAAGACAGAATGATTACAGATAATCCTTCTCATTTTGATTATTTGCATCTTGTTGCAAAACCTAGTCATATGAGTGTAAGAGGATATTATTTGTCATATTATATTCTTCTTATACGTTTCTTCCTAAAAGCAAAAAGAGAAGGAATTTATGATTTTATTGATTATGGAGATTATATTAAATCATTTTTGAGAAATATCTTTACGAAGAGGAGTCATGACGATGAGTAATAATGTGGATAAAATTGTACCAAGTAAGTTAGAAAAAGCAATGTATGCGTTTCTATATAAGTATGTAGGAGACAAACTTCCCCCAAAAGTAACTCCAAACCAGATTACTTTGGTTGGGGCAATTTGTGGTTTGATTGGAATAATCTGCGGTTTTCTCGCTGGGGTATCGAAGTTTTTTCTTATTGGAACTGTACTTGGAATCATGGGACATCTTGTATGCGATGATTTAGATGGTTATATCGCAAGAAAGAGAAATATGTCATCTCTTGCAGGAGGATATTTTGATTTACTTACAGATATTCTTCATATTACATACCTGATTATTGCGCTTAGCTATGCAGGAGTAGTGCAATTTAAAATTGCGATTTGGATGGTTCCTGTATATGCTCTTATCATTTTTACATCTATGAATAGCATATTATATTTAAAGAAATTTCCATTTCCAAGGCTTGGTCCAATCGAGACACATTTGTTTTTTCAGGCAATTTGTATTCTTTCTATGATTTTTGGAACTGGTCCAATTATAACAATAAAAGGTTTTGCATTTAATATTGCAGATATTATTTTTATTGTTGGTGGAATTCCAATGTATTTTGAAATGATTCGACTCCAGATTGAGTTATTTAAAGATTTGCAGAAAGAGGATAAGAAATAAATGGAACAAAAATACATCTATATTGTTCTTGTTAGAGCTTGGACGGGACTTGGATTTATTGCAAGAAGAGTAATGTCGTATGAGTATTCGCATATTGCAGTTTGTCTTAAGGAACCTCTTGAAGATTTCATTACGTTTTCAAGGCGTAATCATTACACACCATGGAACTGTGGATTTATGCATGAGACAATGGAAAGCTATTTATTCGGAAAACATGAATCTGTGAAACTTAAGGTGTTTAAGGTCCCTGTGGATGATGAAAAGTTTGAGAATATTGTTTCTTACATTGATGAAGTAGAGAATGATAAATCAATTAAGTTTAACATTTTAGGTATGATTACGATGCCAATTTTGCACGGAGTTTATCGTAAAAAGAAACATAATTGTATGTCCTTTACCGGAAAAATTCTTGAAATCTCTGGTAGTGTGAAAATGGAAAAACCATCTTATAAATATAATATCAAAGAGATGGATGATATGCTTACAGCAGCTTTTGGTGAAGGGAAGGAAGGTTACTATGAAAGCAGTAATTCTTAATTCTGGTCTTGGAAGCAGAATGGGAGATTTGACGAGTGAATGCCCAAAATGTATGACGAAAATTACAGAAGAAGATACCATTTTATCCCGTCAGTTGATGTTACTTTTGGAAATGGGAATTGATGAAGTGACTATTACGACGGGAGCTTTTCGTGATGTGTTAGAAGAGTATTGTAAATCACTTGATATGCCTATCAAGTTTACTTTTGTACATAATCCATTATATACGGAAACAAATTATATTTATTCCATTTTCTGTGCAAGAGAGTATTTAAATGATGATATTGTTTTGATGCATGGGGATTTAGTATTTGAGCCAATTGTACTTGAGGAACTTTTGAGTCAAAAGTCTAGTTGTATGGTAGTAAGTAGTACAGACACTTTACCGGAAAAGGACTTTAAGGCAGTTGTAGAAGATGGTTACATTAAAAAGATTGGCATCGAATTTTTTGATCATGCGTATGCCGCACAACCTTTGTACAAACTTTGTAAAGAGGATTTACGTGTTTGGCTAGAGAGTATTGTTTCCTTTTGCGAAAATCAAAATGTAAAGGTGTATGCAGAAAATGCATTTAATGAAGTTTCTAATCAGTGTATGATTTATCCATTAGATGTGAAAGATGCATTGTGCAAAGAAATTGACAATCCAAGCGATTTGGGAGATGTAAAGAAAAAGCTTCAGAGAATGAATGACAGAACCGTGTATATGTGTTTTTCTACGGATATGATTCATTGCGGTCATATTGAAATGATAAAAAAAGCAAAAAGGCATGGAAAACTAATTATTGGGGTGCTATCAGATGAAGCTGTTGTTTCATATAAAAGATTTCCACTTATTACATATGATGAGCGAAAACTTATTTTTGAGAATATTGCTGGCGTATATAAAGTGGTTGAGCAAAAACAGCTTAGTTATAAAGAAAACATAGAAAAATACAAACCCGACTATGTTGTGCATGGTGATGATTGGAGAAGCGGAATTCAAAAACCAATACGAGAAGAAGTAATAAATCTATTGGAATCCTATGGAGGGAAGCTGATTGAATATCCATATTCCTATGATAAGAAATATGAGGAGCTTGAGAAACGTGCAAGAATGGAACTTTCAACACCTGATGTTAGAAGAGCAAGATTAAAAAGGGTGTTGGATATGAAAGGGACCATCTGCGCTATGGAAGCGCATAGCGGAATTACAGGTCTAATTGTGGAAAATACAATTGTGGAAGAACAAGGTGGTGGAAGACAGTTTGATGCGATGTGGATTAGTTCACTTTGTGATTCTACGGTAAAAGGAAAACCAGATATTGAAGTGGTTGATATGACATCTCGTTTTCGAACAGTTGATGATATTTGTGAGGTGACAACAAAACCGATTATTTTTGATGCAGATACAGGTGGTCTTACAGAACATTTTGTTTATACTGTGTGTTCGTTAGAACGAATGGGTGTATCCATGGTTGTAATTGAAGATAAAGTTGGATTAAAAAAGAACTCTTTGTTTGGAACTGAGGTAATGCAAAATCAAGCTGATGTTTCAGAGTTTTGTGAAAAAATAGCTGCTGGTAAGAAAGCTCAGCATACAGAAGAGTTCATGATTTGTGCGCGAATTGAGAGTTTGATTCTTGAAAAAGGAATGGAGGATGCACTTTTTAGAGCAAAAGAGTATACAAAAGCTGGTGCTGATGCCATTATGATTCATAGCAGAAAAACGGAAGCTACAGAAGTGTTTGAGTTTGTAAAAAAATATAGAGAATGGGATAAGACAACTCCAATTGTAGTGGTTCCAACATCATTTAATACAGTTACAGAAGAAGAATTTAAAGCAGCTGGTGTGAATATAGTTATTTATGCAAATCAACTTACAAGGTCAGCTTTTCCGGCAATGAAAAAAGCTGCTGAAACGATACTTTTGAATCATCGAGCAAAGGAATGCGATGCATTATGTATGTCA
>JAXJUI010000109.1:0-9232 GCA_036309165.1 Agathobacter sp.
CTATTTGTCTGGCAATTTCCCCAGCAATGAAAAAATTAGGAATTAAAAATCGTTGTCGTGTATTTCAGATTCCAGCGCATGTGGAATATATCACGGCAATGCCTCGAATGCAAAAATACATTGATTATGCTGCAGATATTTATGAGGTATATCTAAAATATGTTTCTAAAGAAGATATTTATGTTTACTCTATTGATGAAGTATTTATGGATGTGACAGATTATCTGAATATGTATCAGATGACGGCGCGTGAACTTGCAGATGTTATGATGGCAGATGTATTAAAGACAACGGGAATTCCAGCAAGCTGTGGAATTGGGACGAATATGTATCTGGCTAAGATTGCGCTTGATATTACAGCAAAGCATGCCAAAGACAATATAGGATATTTAGATGAAAAACTATTTTGTGGGACTCTTTGGAAGCATAGACCACTCACCGATTTTTGGAGAATTGGTCCAGGTACGGCAAAGCGTCTTGCAGGGATTGGAATTCTTACAATGGAAGATATAGCGCACGCAGATGAGGAGTTGCTGTATCGTACATTTGGTGTTGATGCAGAACTTATGATTGACCATGCGTGGGGGCGAGAAACGGTAAAAATATCAGACGTCAAGAATTATCGTCCAAGTTCCAAAAGTTTGTCCAGTGGTCAGGTGCTGTCGTGTGATTATTCTTTTGAGGATGCAAAACTTATTGTAAAAGAAATGACAGATTTGCTTTGCCTTGACCTGGTAGATAAAGGTTTGATTACAGAATCAATGACTTTAGTGGTTGGATATTCAAATGAATTGCATGAGAAAATGGCAAGAGGGACTGCGAGCATGTCGGTTGCTACGAATTCAGCAAAAAAAATAATTCCTTATATGATGGATTTGTTTGATCAGATTGTAGATAAAAATCTTCCAGTGCGTCGAATTAATATGTCTTTCCAAAAACTAACAGATGAAGTTTATGAACAGTATGATTTATTTACGGACTCGGCGGAAATAGAAAGAGAGCGTCGTTTGCAAAAAGCTACACTTAGTATTAAGAAAAAGTTTGGAAAGAATGCGATTCTAAAAGGAATGAATTTGCAAGAAGCGGGAACAACCATAGAGAGAAATCAGCAAATTGGAGGGCATAGAAGTGGCGATGAAACGTGCTAAAATGGATATTGAAACGCGTGCAAAACAGTTTATGCCTTTTGATGCACTAACAGGTCTTCGAGTTGCTATTGAAGCGAAAGAAAAAGTGGTGGTTCCAAAGATGGAATTGTCGGAGGATTACGCGGAGGAACTTGATCGAAAGATGCACCAAATAGAGAAAAACCAAATTGCTACAGTGGTCTATTTTTGTAAGGATGAATATCTAAAAGTAACGGGAATGGTGTCTAGACTTGATACTACTGCGCGTATTCTAAAAATCGTGAATACGAAGATTGATTTTGATGATATTTTAGATGTCTCTATTGACGGAATACTGTAAATATAGTAATATAATCAAGTTGAAAATCTAAAAATGCTGATGTGGCTCAGGGGTAGAGCACTTCATTGGTAATGAAGAGGTCGGCGGTTCGATTCCGCTCATCAGCTTACATGAAAAAAGGAATTTGCAATCGCAAATTCCTTTTTTAATTCTTCTATACCGCGAAGTCGACTTGTTGTATGGTGCCAACGTCGCCGTCTTCGTAGAGGAACATACCGGTTTTCTGAATGACACCGAGGGTTTCGTTATTGGCGTTTTTGAGCGAAAATGGGGTGTTTTCATAGCCAAGATGGATGGCTCCGACCCCTGCATCTTTTAAGGTACATAGTTTTGAATTACCATTTTCATCGATGGTCCATATTTTCAATTTGTCAAAGATTTCATCGGCTTCGTCAATCCATCCGTTTTTGTCGATGTCATATTCTGCTAAATCGGCATATCCATTTCCACTTTTTGTTCCGAACAATTCTGATCCATCATCAATAATTCCATTATTATTTTTGTCTAATGCTAAATACCCAGTGTTAGAATTTAGCATAGAAATAGATTCCTCGGTTCCGTCTGCATCCAAATCAAAATAGAATTTTTGGTCACTTACGCTTGCAATATTTGTGTCAAGATTGATAACAAGTGGGTCACATAGATTTGGTTGTCCGTATTCGACATAACTTTCTGTTTCTTCATAGAAACTTCTTGACATAGTCATTTCGATGTTGAAATTGATGCTTCGCCCATCAGCTGTTTTTACGGTTCCTCTTGTGGTAAATTGCGTAAGTTCGGATTCGGAATAGGAGAAGTAAGAATAATTTTTACCCCCGATTCCAAGTCCGTTTTCTGGCATTTCTTGTGAAGAAATGTTTGGAGTTTCTCCAGTGTTTGCAATAAGGTCTTGTATTTTACCAGGTCGTCTTGGAGAATCGCCAAACAAAATATTAAGCAAGTAATTAATTGTCTCTTGTTGAATTTTTCTTACAGCGGCAAGTCGTTCTTGTACACTTGGAATGCTTGATGTTTGTTGTATTGGTTCAAGTTTTCCGTGAAGAGTTTGAGAAAAACTTGGCGTATTATCTTCATTTAGGTCAAGCAAATTACCATTTTGACTTTTGGATGTTTCTTCATAGAATTCTGTTTTTGAATTTGTTTCAGTTGCTTGTGCAAATGTTGCATTATTCCACGTTTGTGCGTGGGTAATTGAACTTGAAGTAGTTCGATATCGCCTGGATGCTGAACTATTTATTGAGTCAGATTGAATAATCATATTATTGTCCTTTCTTTTTCGTTTGATTATTTCAAAATGAGTCCGTTCATAATAGAAATAAATAGACGGTAGTTTCCAAAAGTCCTTTTTCTTGGAAAATACCGTCCTTGGTGTATCAATCTATGGCCATATTCAGTTACAAATACTATATCGGCAAAGCATAGGAAAAAATTACCATATAATTACAAATTTTACTATTAAATTGATTCTTTTTATGATAAAATGAATACATAATTATAGAAAAATGGGAATGAAATCATTCATTTTTACTATTTGGAGGGGAACTATGAAGAATATGAATTTGCTCGGAAAGATTTTATTGGCGATAATGGTGCCACTTATCCTTATGATGGCATGTGCCACGTTCTTTATCAATCAGGTAGGGACTTCCGTAGGAAAATCAATGGTAAAACAAGAGTTGGGGGCAATTACATACTCTATTGGAGCAAGTATGAATTTGCTTGATAAGGGTTCATACGTCTATGATGGAACGGATGTATATAAGGGAAAGGTATCTATTTCTTCTTGTGATTCTATGATGGATAGCTACAAGAAGAAAGCAAATATCTGTATTGCATATTTTTGTGGAACAGATATGTTACATGGAACATTTACAGATGCAAATGAAGAGATGATTGTGATTCCTTTAGATGAATCACAAGTTGAAGAATTATTTAAAAACGGAAATATTTATACTTCAAATTTAAAAGTAGGAAATAAAAGTTATTATGCTTACTATGAACTTTTAGGCTGTACAGGTGATGGTAAAGCGATTACAATGATGGCTGCTGTTGAAGATAACTATATTAGCGGATTATACAAACAAAATGTAATTCAGAGTATTGTTGTTATGTCATTTATTGCACTTATTGCATGTGCAATGATATCAGTTGTAATTATTATTATTGTGAAAAAAATTACGACAGCAGTTAAGAATCTTGACCACGTGGCAGAAGGTAATTTAACTATTTCCATGGATAAAGGATTAGTACAGCGTAAAGATGAAGTTGGAAATATTGCAAGAAATGTATCTTCATTGATTCAAAGCTTATCAAAGACGATGAACAATATTCATACTTCATCCTCTACATTGAATCAGTTTACAAGGAAGTTCCAGAGTAGTTTTGGAGATATTCATTCTTCTATCAGTAATGTAAATCGAGCTGTAGATGAGATTGCACACGGGGCAACCAATCAGGCAGAGGAAGCAATGAGAGTTAATGCTCAGGTATTAGAAATGGGTGAGGCAATTGATAGCACATCACAAAACATTGAATCATTAATGCAGAGCACAACAGAGATGGCGTCACAAAATGAAAAGATGACGGATATCTTAAGAGAATTGGTAGAATTAACAGCACGTACAAAAGAATCTTTGAACATGGTACATAAGCAGACTAATGTGACAAATGATTCTGCAAAAGAGATTGGTGCTGCAGTAGAAATTATAACGAATATTGCGGAAGAAACGAACTTGTTATCTTTAAATGCAAGTATTGAAGCTGCAAGAGCTGGCGAACAGGGACGAGGATTTGCAGTTGTTGCTGATCAGGTTCGTAAGCTTGCAGAACAGTCAAGAGATGCTGCAACCGAAATTAGCATGGTTATTTCAAAACTTATGGATAATTCAAATATCAGTGTAGAAACCATGAATGGGGTTCTAGATGATATGAATCACCAAAATGACAAATTGACCGCAACAAAAGAAACCTTTGATGAGTTAAGAGGTGAAATTGATTTAGTAGCTGGTGCAGTTGAAAACATCCTTTCTGAAGTTGAACATTTAAATACAGCGAAGAGCGAAGTGCTTGCAAGTGTAGATAATTTATCAGCAATCGCAGAGGAAAACGCAGCAAGTACACAGGAAACATCTGCAACGATGAATCAGCTAGGTGAAATCGTTGACGGCTGTGCTTTTGATACAAATCATCTTGTTGATATTGCAGAAGGATTAGAAGGAAATGTGAAGAAATTCAGATTGTAAATTGAAATATTAGTAAGTAATTAAGGACCTTATCCAATTATGGATAAGGTCCTTTTTATGAGATAAGATATATTCATTAGCTCAAATAGTTTAAGATTTTAGAAACATAATTTTGTGTTTCTGTAAAAGGTGGAATTCCACCATATTTATCGACATTTCCCGGTCCCGCATTGTATGCTGCAAGTGCAAGGGAAACGTTTCCGTCGTAGCGGTTAATAAACTTTGAAATAAGTTTTGCACCACCCATAATGTTTTGGGTAGGGTCGTAGGCATCTGTAACACCAAGTTCTGCAGCAGTTGTAGGCATAAGTTGCATGAGACCCATTGCACCGGCATTACTTGTAGCGTTTGCATTGAAACCAGATTCAGCCATCGCGATAGACATAAGAAGTTTTTCGCTTACATTATACTCGTTTGCGGCCTGTGCAAAGATACTTTTATATTTTTCCGGACATTTTTCTACAACGTTAACAGATGTGTTTGTTACGGTGTATGTTGTATTATTCGTGGATGTAGTTACATTGGTTGATTGTGCAGAATTAACCATATTTGTTCCAAAAGAAACATTGATGTTATTTGCCTTAAAGTACGAAACAAGATCAGAAACCGAAACTGCTCCATTGGCACTTTCACGGACCAATTGATCCACAGCAAGTGCTGCTTGTGCCTGTTGCTCTGAGGCAAGCATTTCTTTAAAAGATAGTTCTTCTGTAGCAGAAACCTGGTTTGTGGCAGGTGTTGTCGTTTTATTCACTTCTGAAGTTGTATCAATATATGGTGTCACTTTTATCGCCATAGTAAATCCTCTTTCACTTTTGTATATGATTGAAAAAACTACAAATATTATAACATAATATATATCGTCTGATGAGAAAAAAATTGAATAACATTACAAAAAAATTGAATATCTTTACAGAAAAATATTGAAATGACTAGATACTTGGTGTAATCTATGAAAATAAAAAAACTTGGCGAAAGGATAAAAGTTATGAAAAAAACACCATTTATTACAAAAGAGCAAGTTGAAGATATTGTAAAACAGTATCCAACACCATTTCATTTATATGACGAAAAAGGAATCAGAGAAAACGCCAAGAAAGTGAAGCAGGCATTTGCATGGAATCCTGGATTCCGTGAATATTTTGCAGTAAAAGCAACTCCAAATCCATATATTTTAAAGATTTTACAGGAATATGATTGTGGATGTGACTGTTCATCAGAAACAGAGCTTATGCTTGCAAAATCATGTGGATTTACAGGAAAGCACATTATGTTTTCTTCTAATGATACACCATATCATGAATTTAAATACGCAAATGATTTAGGAGCTATCATTAATCTTGATGATTTTACACATATTGCTTGTCTAGAAGAGACATTAGGATATATTCCTGAAACAATTAGCTGTCGTTATAATCCAGGTGGAGTGTTTGAATTAAGTAACGGAATTATGGACAACCCTGGCGATTCTAAATATGGTATGACAAGAACTCAGATTTCCGAAGCTTTTAAGATTTTAAAAGAAAAAGGAGCAAAGAACTTTGGGGTTCACGCATTCCTCGCTAGTAACACGGTAACAAATGAATATTATCCAAAACTCGCAAAACAGTTATTTGAACTTGTGGTAGAATTACGAGAGGAAACAGGATGTGATATCAAATTTGTAAATCTCTCGGGTGGAGTAGGCGTTCCATATACACCAGATCAGGAACCAAATGATATTTTAGCAATCGGCGAAGGTGTTCGACAGGCATATGAAGAAGTACTTGTCCCACAGGGAATGGGAGACGTTTCTATTTTTGCAGAAATGGGACGTTTTATGCTTGCACCATATGGTTGCCTTGTTACAAAAGCAATCCATGAAAAACATACTTATAAAGAGTACATTGGTGTAGATGCATGTGCGGTTAACTTAATGCGTCCAGCTGTTTATGGTTCTTATCATCATGTTACCGTTCTTGGAAAAGAGGATGCACCATGTACAGAAACATATGATGTAGTAGGATCTCTTTGCGAAAACTGTGATAAGTTTGCAATTGACCGTAAGCTTCCTAAAATCGATAAAGGTGATTATTTAGTGATTCATGATACAGGTGCGCATGGTTTTTCTATGGGATATAACTATAATGGAAAACTTAGATCAGCAGAACTTTTATTACAGGAAAATGGCTCTGTAAAAATGATTCGAAGAGCAGAAACACCAGCGGATTACTTTGCAACATTTGATTGCTTTGATGATTTAAAAATTACAAAATAAAAATTAGAAATAAACTTGCAATTAGATAAGGGTTATGTTAACATAACTCTTGTTCAGCCGGCATGTCGGAATGGCAGACGATGCAGACTCAAAATCTGTTGTGGGTAACCACGTGTGGGTTCAAGTCCCACTGCCGGCACTAAAAATTGTTGATTTTACGATAAACCGATTATAAATCGGTTTATTTTTTTTGCTCAAAAATAAAAAAATAGCGCAACATCTTTTATTTCATGGTCACTAACAGCGTTTTATAGAGAAGTTTCGAATAATATATCTAGAATAAGCCTGTCATTTCGTGTATAATATAGGACAAAAGATATAGAAAATTGCCGTGGGGGATATATGAAAAGAGTAGCTATTGTTGCAAGCGGATGGAAAAAATTAATAAACTATGGCTGGATAAGCGGATTTAAACAGTACATCAAAGATAGTGGAGCTGAGATTAGTCTTCATTTTTTTCATAGTTTTGGTAATTTCAGTAAAGATGAGAAATATAATGACGGAGAGAATAACATTTTCAATCTTCCAAATTTGGAGGAATATGATGGTATTATCTTAGAACTTACGAATGTATTGGAACCAGCAGTATATCAAAGAATTGTTGAAAAGGTAAAAGTAGCAAATGTTCCAACGGTATCCCTAGTAACGGAAATCCCAGGTTTTTATTGTTCTAGGATTAGTAATTATGACGCGATGTATAAAATTGTGGAACATTTGGTAGAGCATCATCATGTAAAAACAATCAATTATGTTGGTGGTCCAATAGAAAATGGAGAAAATCAAGAAAGGCTTCGTGCATATAAAGATGTATTGATTAAGCATAATATTCCAGTTGAAGAAAAAAGAATTGTGCATGAAACATTTGAACTTCCAACAGGTGAACATGCTTTTTATCATTTTCAAACTGTGGGATTACTTCCAGAAGCATTTGTGTGTGCAAATGATAATATTGCAGTTGGTCTGTGTTATGAAGCAAGCAAAAATGGATATGTTGTTCCAAGAGATTTCCTGGTTACAGGATTCGATAATTTTGATAAAGCTTCTGTATATGAACCAAGAATCACAACAGCTGGATTTACCCGTGAAGAAATATCTTATAACGCACTTGAATTGCTTGCAAAGATTTGGAATGGAGAGCAAGTTGGACCGTATGTATATGCAGATGTTGACTATATTTTTCAGGAGAGTTGTGGATGTGTAGTAAAAAGGTCTGATGAACGAGCAAATTACGTAATCAATCATATTTTCAGAGAAGAAAAAGACGGTATGATGCATAATTTCTTATTGGACTTGAAACGCTCACTTATTAACTGCGAATCTTTTGATGATTTAAACAGTTGTCTTCCTAAAAGCATAACGAATTTATCGATAGATACATTCTATTTGTATATGAATGACAGTATTATAAATGTTCATAATGAATTGGCAATGGAAAAAGAACAGAAAGAAGAGTATATTACCGAGGGTTATCCAGAAAAGATGCAGTTAGTTTTCGCTATGGCAGATAATGAACTGAAGGTGCGTAATCATACGGAAAAGGGGGCATTACTTCCAGCAGAGGAAATCGAAAAGCCAGGAGACGTATATTTGTATTCTCCATTACATTTTAGAGAGCGAGAAGCAGGATATATCGTAACGAAAAACTGTGATGAATGTATGGATTCACAGGTGATTTTCGAAATTTTAAATGTCTTCCTTGAAACAATTGAGAATATGTATAACCATATTGTGTTAAAACGTATGAATGAGGAATTGTCAAAGCTTTATATGATGGATTCTCTCACTGGTGTATACAATCGAATGGCCTATAATTATAAAGCAATCCCTCTTTTTGAGCAGTGCAGGGAAGAACGTGTTCCTCTTGTAGTTATGTTTGTGGATGTAAATCGTTTGAAATATATTAATGATAATTATGGGCATGATATGGGAAATCTGGCAATAAAGGCAATCGTTTCTGCGATTGAACAGAGCGTTCCAAAAGATGGAATCGTTCTTCGATATGGTGGTGATGAGTTTGTTGTGCTTATTCCAGATTCTGATGATGAAAAAGTAAAAAGGTTGATGGAACAGATTAATGAAAAGATACAAGCGACAAAGCAAAAGGAAAATGTTCCGTTTGAAATATCTGCAAGCATGGGATATGTAATCACAGATGAAAGTAAAAAAACACTAAATGATTATATTAATGAGGCTGATGAAAAAATGTATGAAGTGAAAAAAAAGAGTCGATAAAAGGACTCTTTTTTTGTTGCAAAAAGTTATCATA
>JAXJUI010000110.1:0-64043 GCA_036309165.1 Agathobacter sp.
GGACCTGGATCAATCTGTACAACACGTGTCGTAGCCGGTATTGGTGTTCCACAGATTTCTGCAATCATGGACTGCTACGAAGTTGCAAAACAGTATGGCATTCCAGTCATCGCTGATGGTGGTATCAAATACTCAGGAGATATGACAAAAGCTATCGCTGCTGGTGCAAACGTTTGTATGATGGGATCTATGTTTGCTGGATGTGATGAAGCTCCAGGAACATTCGAATTATTCCAGGGAAGAAAATATAAAGTATACCGTGGTATGGGTTCTATCGCAGCTATGGAAAATGGTTCAAAAGATCGTTACTTCCAATCTGATGCTAAGAAACTCGTTCCAGAAGGTGTTGAAGGACGTGTTGCCTATAAAGGAACTCTTGAAGATACTATTTTCCAGCTTGTTGGTGGTATTCGTTCCGGAATGGGGTACTGCGGATGTCCGACAATTGAACTCTTAAAAGAAAATGGTAAATTTGTAAAAATTACTGCAGCATCACTTAAAGAGAGCCATCCACATGATATTCATATCACAAAAGAGGCTCCTAACTACATGACTGAAAACTAAAAGGAGATATATATTTTGGGACCCAGTGAAATAGCACAACTTATTATTTTACTTGTACTTTTAGCGCTTTCTGCCTTCTTTTCGTCGGCAGAAACTGCGCTTACCACTGTTAACAAAATACGCTTACGTACCCTGTCTGAAGCCGGAAACAAGAAGGCGGACAGGGTGCTTCGCGTTACAGAGAATCAAGGAAAAATGCTTTCTGCGATTTTGATTGGAAATAATATCGTAAATATTTCCGCATCCTCACTTGCTACCACACTTGCCATCCGAATTTTTGGAAGTATGGGGGCCGGAATCGCAACAGGTATATTAACCCTTTTGATTCTTATTTTTGGTGAAATTTCTCCAAAAACAATGGCAACCATTAAAGCCGAAAAAATGTCTTTAGCTATTGCCGGAATTATTGATTTCTTAATGAAGGTCTTAACTCCAGCCATTTTTATTATTAACAAATTGGCTGAAGGTTTCTTATTCCTTCTTGGTGTTCGACCTGGAGATCAAATGAGCGCCATGACAGAAGAAGAAATTCGTACCATTGTTGACGTAGGACAGGAAACTGGTGTCATTGAAGATGAAGAACGTGATATGATTCACAACCTCTTCGACTTTGGTGATGCAGAGGCAAAAGAAATTATGATTCCTCGTATCGACATGGTAGCAATTCAGGCAGATGCCCCAGCTGAAGAAGTATTAGAAATTTTCCGTAAAGAAAAATTTACTCGAATTCCAGTTTACGAAGATACTACAGATAACATCATTGGTATTTTAAATATCAAGGATTTACTTATCCAGGATCATGATGCTGATTTTTCAATTCGAGATATTATGCGAAAACCATATTATACATATGAACATAAAAATACTGCAGACTTATTTATGGAAATGCGCCACAATTCCATCTCACTTGCTATCGTATTAGATGAGTATGGTTCAACTGCTGGTATTGTTACTCTTGAAGATCTTCTTGAAGAAATTGTTGGCGAAATTCGTGATGAATACGATACCGACGAGGTAGATTCGATCAAGAAATTAAATGATCGAGAATTCATCGTACAGGGACTTGCGAATCTTGATGATGTTAGTGATGCCCTTAACGTCTCTTTCAATTCTGATGATTACGATACCATGGGTGGTTACTGCTTAGAACTATTAAATCATTTACCTGAAAAGAACGAAATTATTCTAACGGATGACAATATCATGCTTCGTATCGACAAGATGGACAACAACCGAATCGAACAAATCTATATCCGTCTTCCAGAAAAGCAAGAAGAAACCATACCTGAATCAAACTAAAAGATATATAAATCAAAAATCGGTCAGTTCTCACTGACCGATTTTAATATTGATAAATTTAATTCATTCTTTGCCATAGAGCTTCAATTCTTGTTCGATAATCTGGTTGATTGATCCATACAGAGTTCTCCATAAAATATATCTCGCTATAATATTCCTCACTCACAAAACGAATATCTCCATATAAATCTTTCCCTACAACTGGCGTTGTATCTACAATATGCACTTCTATCATTCGTGTAATACGATTTCCCACAGAATCCACCACTTCAAACGTCTGTGTAACCATTCCATCTGACATAAGTAAGGTATAATCTTCTGATTGATAATCAATTATCACAAATTTGGAATTTCCCTGTATTCCATACGCAATTTCTCCATCTTCCTTGTCATATGCTTTTGCTGTTTGCGCAATCAAAGTCTCTGTAATTCGTCCATTTTGTGCATCCTCTAAAGAATAATACAAATCGTTTGCAACCACAGATGGAGCTTCATCCCAAATAGCATAAAATCGAATTGTTCCGCCCGGCATATTCTCTAATTTAAGTACTTGTACCAAATCCTTAATAGAAACACTTTGTCCAGGTGTATAGCTTGGTACTGTAGCATTTGCATCCAGACTCCAACCAAGAAATGTACAAGTATTCTCTGAGAAAGAATATTCATTTTCCGGTACTACAATTGACTTGGTATAATCTTTTGTCTCAGACAACATAGTCCCCTTATCCGCGCCATTTCCATCGAAGATAAGCGTATATTGGTTTGCCTTCCAAACGGCATATAAGTGAACACTTGGATGATACTTCTCCACCCAATCCGAAGTCACTTGGGATAATACATCATACTGCTTTTCCGACGCATTTTTATTGTGCGCCCATCCTATCAACTGATATCCCGCCCTAATCCAATATTTATTTGAAAAGCTTTGTCCATCAGCAATACACGAAAATGTCTGTTTTAATATTGTATAATCTCTTATATCCCAATTTCTATGAAAAGTAACCGTAACTGTTTTTGGTGTTCCTAAAGCTGTAATAGACATATTTTTATTTACGACAATCTGAGTCGTCTGTTCCGATGAAGTAATTGAGCCTGTCCAGCTTTGAAACTGATATCCCTCTTGTGGATTGGCCAAAATCGTAATTGTCGTCCCATAGCAATAATATCCTTCGCCAGAAACACTTTCTATTCCCGTTCCACTTCCTATACTAACCGAATAAAAAAGCCCTGTTACTTCTTTATCATAAAAGCTATATAATGCTTCTTTCGTTGCATTTGACCACCCTGCTGCATTTACAATTCCGTTATATGTTTCATATACATTTCCATATATTGGTCCATTATCAGATATATCTCCGCCCCATGTCTTCCCTGTAATCACAATGGTACAACTATTAAATATAATTCTACAGTTTCCACTCGTCAAATGAGCCTTTGTCGTTTCGTTCATTCTACTCTTTAAGGTACTTAAGCTAATACAAAACAAATCATACTGATAGCCATCTTTTTGAATAGAACTCGTCTTATTCATGTAGCTGCCACCAATTTTGAAGTAGATATTTTGCAAAAAGGTTCCATCATTTGTTGTCATGGTTACTTTCCAGCCAACATTTTTATAGCGTATATACGCAGATGGACTTAAATTCGCTTTGGTCCCGTAATAAATACCACCATCTGTATCACTAGATGGTATAAACACAATGGAATTTCCGTATGTATTGTAATATTCAATTGCATTATCATATGTTCCCGCATAAACCTCTTTTTGATTTATAAAAAGAATATTTACAAATAGAACACAAGAAAACAGTATAGCAATCATGCATCTTACACTTATTTTCTTTTTATTCATATACTGCCTCCCATAACAAATCTGAATTTACAACATCCTTTGATGCCGTATTCATCCATGCCCCCGTCAATTTATTCTTCCATCCTAGGAATTGTCCATCTGGAGACTTTGGGATTGGCAAAACCTCTCCTTGCCTCAAAATATACTGTTTATATAGGTTTCCTTGTACAAAATACGAAACTGTACACTGTTCAGTTTGTGTTTTTTGGTCCACAACTGCAGTTTTTACCACTTTAATGCATTTTTCACATCCATTTTGCAAGTAAAATATCTCAGATGCTGACACTGATAAAATTCCCATCTGAAAATCCATATCTAAAACTTCAACCACTACCTTTGAATCCGCCTGTAACCTTGCCATCATTTCTTCTTCTATTTCATCTTCAATATCAGATTCCCATATCGTTGTAGTAGATAAGAAATCATACCCACTTTCGTAATATGTTTCTAAGGTATGTTTTACCACTTGTGAAAGACAATTCTCCAATTCGTTCTTTCTTGTCTGCATACTATAAATACTAAGAGAAACTACAATTGTATATATTCCAATAAAAATGCCTAATATTCCTAACACCATATTTTTCACCAGGCACCGCCTTCCTGCACCGGAATCGAAATCTTGGCAATAATTTCTCTATTTGTGTCATCTTTGACGCGTAAAAACATTTGATAAATTCCCCCTTGTTCAAAAACAATGGTCTGCTTTCCATCTCGCATGTAGGGGTAAATACTCTCCCCCGAACTTGCTTCCGCTTTTAATAGTTCAACCCATGTTTGCCGCCCTGTACTACTCTTTGCAACAAACCAATCATTTACACATAATTCCTGTTTCGCAACAAGGCTGCTCTCTCCATCATATGAAACAGTCAAACTCCCCATATTTTCGTATTCTCTTATTTCTTCTACAGACTCACTTCTTATTAGCTTTTCATCTGTCTGCTCCTTAACAAAATCACCTATGATGCCTGGCAAAATCCTCAAAAGTCCTATCATACTTAACGCAACAAATACAACCAAAACGGTATTTCCGTATTCTCGAATCACTTCTTTCATCTAACATCCCCCATTTCCCCATAATGAGATTAACATGGGAATGAGACCATTTTCCTGAAACATCAATACACGCATAATAGCAAAAATGCCCAAAGTTCCGAGTGTAGCTATCACCGACTGTCCATATTCTTTTAGTAACTCATTCATCTTTCCTCTCCTTCATCCTTACATCACACACAACAATTCATTCAATGCAATCATAACGCTACCCCCTAGAAGAATCAGTATGAGCGAAATTCCATATTCTTCTATCATATGTCTCATCTTAATCACCTCGCAAATCCGGTTAAGGTATGCATATTATAAATGCCAAAAAAGGGGATTTGAAAGGGAAAATCTAATTCTACAGATGCATAATCCACATTCTTAGTATTATCTGGAATTTGTAACACTGAGTCACAAAAAGTACTTGAATGATCTTCCATGTATAGAGTAACTCTTACATCATATCCCAAATCATTTGCTTCCTGCATATATTTCCTTATAACTGGAGCATAGTAATTACTGTTTTCCATTGCATCAATCATCGAAGCATGCTGATCTTGCGCTTGAATCACAAGAATGTAAGACGATAAAATACTAATCGAGCAAACTACCATAAACATAACTAAAAATATAGCCAAAAAGGATTTCATTATTTGACTCATTTTGTTAGTCTCCTTTCTATTGCACTAATGTCGCACCTAAAAATGCAAGCATAAACACTGCCATATCCACAATTAATTTTATTGACGCAGTAAGAATCGGCGCTAAAAACAACAAATAAAGTCCACTGGTCTGATTATGTAAACGTTCCTTTTCTGCTTCATTAAGCATCTCCATATTTCTTTGTACAAGTTCACTCACCTGCCTGTCTGCATTTGCACTATTTCCCATAGAAAGCGAATATAACATACTCATAGCGGAATGAATCTCTGGCAAATGAAATTGTTCCAAAAAGCTATGATACGGTTCTGAAGATTCTGGTGACATTTCTAGTTTACTCACCAAAAGGTTTATATCTTCTTTTAACACACCTGGAACATGATCCTTTGTCTTTAAGATTGCAACCTGCACATTCTCACTCTGTAACAAAAGTATTAAATCCAATAGCCACTTTGGAAAAGTAGACTTGATATTTGCCACGAGTCTCTTTTTTGCAAGACGATGTCCGACCTTGTGCTGATTCATTGCAAAAAGACTTAAAAAACAACCTATCAGAAACAGCCATTTCTTTCCCTTATACAAAAAATAAATTGTAGGTACAATTAACAAAATTGCACATATAAATGAAGGAATAATCTCCTTCCGCTTGTCATATGCAAGAAATTCTTTCATTTTCTTTTCATAATATTCATCCTCTGCCTGTACGTCTAAACGCAGCCAATCTACAGATAAATACTTCTGACCTTTTAAAATAATCAGGTCATCTAATATAACTACAACGACTGCAATCCCCTGCACAAACCAGTTCTTACTAATATCAATTTGTAATACCGGTAAATATAGAATAACTGCACAAATAATAAGAGAAGCAAATACCGAAAGGATTACGTCGACAAACATTTTTTCACGCTCTTTTATTGCCAGCTGAATTCGATTCTGCCAATTCTTTTTATCTTCTAACAGCAAACTTACAGGTTTTTCTATATTTCCTCCGTAGTATTCAACATGTAACATAAATTCGTGAATTGCTTTTATTCTTTCACACGAATATGCCCTTTCCACACACTTCATAGCATCTTCGATTACTTCTGTCTCATCAAATGTCATTCGCATATAATCCAGGGCATCCCCCACCACAGACTTCATATCACCTTCGGCTAAGCTTGCCTCGACATCCTCAAATGAACGGAGTATCTTTCCTTCCTTTAAAAAAGCATATAAAACGTTGTCCATGTAAGTACAAGCCTCATAAAACCGATTAATTTGTCGTTTCTTTTCCTGATATCTCTTTCTATGAAGAAAAGACATTCCAAATAAAAATCCACCAAGAATTAACGTCGTAATCCAATGTAGCTTTAGTCCAAATGAAAGCGTGATAAGTAATAAACCTAGGAACACATATACAAGCATTCTTCTTCCTCCTTAATTAAACATTCCTCTAAAACCTTGCACGTAAATGGGTCTTCTATCCCCGCTTGTTTAAAGCGTTCTACGATAGATTTAGGTAATTCGTTTAGAATGTATTTTCCATCCGAAACAGCAAGAACCATTTTATTTTTCCCGTCTTCGCGTAGGAAAAAGCAAATCTGATCAATATATCGGTAGGAAGAATTATTATCTCTTTTTTTCTTTCTAAGCAGTAGTCCCACATCCAATGCCTGATAAATATCATTTTCCATTCGATCCGCATCTACACGCGTCTCTAACATATTTAGAATGCGATCTGGGATATTTCGTACATCATCCGTATGCAATGTAGTCATTCCTCTTACCCCCGTCGACCAGCTTTCTAGAAGATACTTTACTTCCTTTGAACGTGCCTCTGACAGCATAATCCATTTCGGATTTAGTCGAAGACTTGACTTAATAGCATCCGCATAATCAAAAGTATCTTCACACACCTTCATTTCAATGCAGTCTTTCCCCGGATTTGTTTGTGAATAACGAATTTCCATTGTATCTTCAATTGTTATTACACGCTCATTGGCAGGAATAAACTGTGAGAAAAATTTTACACATTCCGTCTTTCCAATTCCAGGCATTCCACAAAACGTCAAATTCATTTTTGTTAAAACACAGTTAATAAGAAGTGCCATGATTTCTTTCGAGCAATAATTCTCCTCAATCGCTTTCTTTGCAGTCAGACGAATAATAGGTGGAGTCTTTCGAATACTAATACTCCTTCCAGACCTAGCCACAGACTCATGTACAACCGTGACGCGAAGTTCACTTGTTTCTGCCTCCAATTCTGGATTTCTTTTATTAAACTGACGGCTTACCACATTCGCAATTCGTTGTGTAAATTGCTCAATAAAAGCCGGTGTCATATACTCCTCCGTAAAATTTTGATTCACACGATATCTCTCGTTGTAAATATTGGTAAGCCAAATTTCCTTTCCGTTATAATCTATATCCGTAATGTCATGATTGGAAATGTACTTCCATAGTGGTCCAAAATACTCTTTTCCTAATTCCATACAATACCTCAAACTACTGAATTGGTGTTTCTATCGAAATAGATGGAATCGTTGAATTTGCCTGATCCATAAAATGATGAATAAGGGTTGAAAAAGCCTGATGGATTGGCCCATCATTTGCTCCACCAATCAAGGCCGCAACCACAATAATAATTGACAAAATTGCAACCACAGTAATTAATACACTTCCATATTCCTGAAAAATTTCCTTCATTTCTTTTCCTTTCTCCGCAATGCGGTAAGGCGCAGAAATTCTTCTTAATTCGTTTATAAACTATTTGGGGAATTCGTAGCAGAATTGCTACAAAAAAGGTTCGAAGAATTCCGCGCATCAATATACGACTGTTTCTTCAAACATGCGAAAAAAAAGATAATTCATATAATACAACTATTTTATTTTTTGTAAATAGTTTTTTTGCTTTTTATTTTTTTTTATAAAAAATAGCAAAATGTACGAGTAAAATTTCTGTACATTTTGCTATGTTTTTATTCTATCTTATTAACATTCGTAATAGTAAACTATTTACCACAAGTGCTAATTTTATTTACAAGTGAATGTGCAATTTCGTCTGCATTATCATTTGCTGAACTAATCTCTGTCATATTAACAGAAATCTGTGATACGTTTTCTGTTAATGTGGTAACAGCTTGTGAAGACTGCTGTGCTGCAACGTTTACTGCATCAACAGCGTTCGCTGTTGTCTGATACTGTGACAACATCTCCTGAGACAAAGCTGCAAAATCCTGCATCTTATCAAACATAATTTTGGAATCTGCCTGATATTTACGTCCAACTTCAACAAGCTGCTCGTAACTTCCAATTGTCTTTTCTTTCATAAAATCAACAACGTTATTTGCTTCATCTGCAAGCTGTGTTACAGCTGTAATAACTGTATTTGAAATTTCCTTAATCTGACTTGCTGTTGCACTTGATCCAGCCGCAAGCTTTGTAATTTCATCTGCTACAACGGCAAATCCACGTCCAGCTTCTCCGGCTCTTGCAGCTTCAATAGATGCATTTAATGCAAGAAGGTTTGTCTGATCTGCGATTTCCATAATATCTGCAGTAAGATCCATAATCTTTTCTGCTTCTTTTGACTGTTCGATTTTTTCTTTTAATGCAATTTCTACTTTGTTTGCACGATCTTCAATTTCTTTCTTTTCTTCTTCAGAACGTGTCATAATTGCATATGCTTCATTATTACTGTTCTGTGCGTACGATGCACCATCCTGAGCTTCTTCATTCATTGCAGAAAATGAGTCTTTCAAATTATCCATAACCTCTGTAATCTGAAAAATATTTGCTGACATTTCCTGTAATGATGCACTAAATTCTTCCATTCCTGATGAAATACTGTTTGCATCATCTGACACCAAATGAATCTTTTGATTAATTTGGTCAACAGATTCTGCGAGTGCATTTGCATTTCTCACAACTTCCCCCATTAACGCATATAGTTCCTGCTTTTCCTGCATTAACTGTAATTCATTTGCTGATGGTTTGTTTCCAAAAAGCCCCATTTTATATCCCCCCGTATTTTATATCGTTCATATGTTACAAATTTTGCCTTCAAATCTACGAACATTATATCAAAAGTACTATTTCTCTGCAATATATTTTTCAACAATTTCTGCCGCAACTCCTACTAATTCAACACACGGTCTCTTTTTGTAATACTCATTTGTGCGTGCCTCTGGTTTTGGGTCCTGTTCCTTTACCGTAAGTCCCAATAATTCACGACACACAACCGAACCATTCATCTCTTCAAATTGGTGTGCTACATCCTGAATCATTTGATAAAGGTCCATTTTTTCGCTTCCTGCTTTTGGATCATCATACCCATACAGATTACTAATAACATATACCATTCCTGATACAGAACCACATACCTCACGTAAGCGTCCCATTCCTCCACCAAATCCAGATACTGCTTTTGCAATCACATTTTTTTCCATTCCAAGTTCGTCTGCAAAAGCCACTGCAACTGCTTGTGCACAATTATACCCTTCCTTAAAGTACGCCATTGCGATTTCTTTTTTGCTCATATTCGTCTCCTTTTAAAATAGAAGGCGCCAACTCTACAATCTGTAACATATATGGAAAGTTCACAGATGCTATTATGTAAACTTTTGCGAAACTTTCCATTTCCAACAATATCAAAGTTGGCGCCCATTTTTATTTCTCTTTTATTTGTATTCCTATATTATATTTCATCTGCCTACCTCTTTACAAGAAATACCTATAGAAATGCAAAAAACAACCTCGCTGAATGCGAGGTTATTTGATTTGATTTATCTTATTTCATTTCTGAGAGTAATTTGTCTACAGATACCAGACGAACAACTGTTGCAAATACCTGAATTGCTTCTTCTAATTCTTCAATTGAAGGATATGTTGGAGCGATTCGGATGACTGAGTCTTTTGGATCGATTCCGTATGGGAATGGCGCTCCTGCTGCTGTAAGAACTACTCCTGCTTCTTTACATTTTGCTACGATTTCTTTTGCGCATCCTTCTAATGCTTCAAAGCAGATGAAATAACCTCCGATTGGTTTCTTCCAGTATCCGATTCCTCTTGTTGCAATTTCCTCTGTTAAGCATTTATCTACTAATTCAAATTTTGGACGAATCACCTGTGCTAATGATAACATATGTGTTTTAATTCCGTCCCATGTTTTGAAGTATAATGCATGACGTCTCTGGTTTGTTTTGTCATATCCAATTGTCTGAACTGCTAACTGTTTACGAATATCTGCTGCATTGTTGGCTGATGTTGCAAGTGCAGCGATTCCTGCTCCTGGGAATGTTACTTTTGATGTTGAGCAGAATTCATATACAAGGTCAGGATTTCCTGCCTGTTCACATTCATATGTGATATTTAAGATTACATCCTGTTTATCTGCATATAAGTGATGTACGCAGTATGCGTTATCCCAGAAAATTCTAAAGTCTGGTGCTGCTGGTTTTAAGTTTGCAAAACGACGTACTACTTCATCTGAGTATGTTACTCCGGATGGATTTGAATATTTTGGTACACACCAGATACCTTTGATTGTTGGATCGGTACTTACCAATTCTTCTACCATGTCCATATCAGGACCATCTTCTAAAAGAGGTACGTTAATCATTTCAATTCCAAAGCTTTCTGTGATTGCAAAATGTCTATCATATCCTGGTACTGGACAAAGGAATTTTAATTTTTCCTGTTTACACCATGGTGTATTTCCACAGATACCAAAAATCATTGCTCTTGAAATCTGATCATACATTACGTTTAAGCTTGAGTTTCCGTATACAATTACGTTTTCTTCTTTACATCCAAGCATTTCTGCAAGTAGACGCTTTGCTTCTGGAATTCCATCTAATACACCGTAGTTTCTTAAGTCCATTCCATTTTCTGATACGAGGGCTGTTTTTGAATCAATGGCATCAAGAATCCCCATAGAAAGATCGAGCTGATCTGCAGATGGTTTTCCACGTGACATATCAAGCTGTAAGCCTTTTTCTTTGATTGCAGCAAACTCGGCTTCTAACGCTGTTTTTTCTCTTAAAAGTTCTTCCTTGGTCATTTCCTGGTACTTTTTCATAATGTCCTCCTAATTCTTTTTCACTAATAATTTATTCTTCCGCTTCCCTTTGAATTCTTTCAAAATGGTCGCGTATTTTTGCTTCATAACCATTTTCTGTTGGGCGATAGAAGACTTTATCCTCTAACCCATCTGGTAAATACTGTTGTTTTACATAATGATTCTTATAATCATGTGCATATTTGTAACCGATGCCATGTCCAAGCTTTTGTGCGCCCCTATAATGCGCATCCTGTAAATGTACCGGAACTGGTGGTGTCTTCGTGTTTCGAACAACGTCCATGGCCTCAAATATTGCGTTACAAGCCGCATTGCTCTTTGGTGCACTGGCTACATAAGTAACTGCCTGTGACAAAATAATCTGTGCTTCTGGCATTCCTACTCGTTCTACCGCCTGCGCCGCAGACACAGCAACTGTTAGTGCATTTGGATCTGCATTTCCTACATCCTCTGATGCGCAAATCATAATACGTCTTGCAATAAATTTGATATCCTCACCTGCGTAAAGCATTTTGGCGAGATAATACACGGCTGCATTTGGATCCGAACCACGCATGCTTTTTATAAAAGCGGAAATGGTATCATAATGATTATCTCCGTTTTTTTCATATGTTATAACTCTCTTTTGAATGCATTCGCTAGCTACGTCAATGGTAATATGTATCTTTCCATCTTCTGAACGTTCCGTCGTTAAGATTCCAAGTTCTATTGCAGTAAGTGCGGCCCTCGCATCTCCATTACATACATCTGCGAGAAAATCTAATGCATCCTCTTCAATTGTGGCATGGTAAGAACCCATACCTTTTTCTTTATCTTCCACCGCTCTAAGGAGAAGAATTTTGATATCTTCTTTTGTTAACTTCTTAAGCTCAAAAATAATAGAACGTGAAAGCAAAGCGCTATTTACTTCGAAATATGGATTTTCTGTTGTAGCTCCAATTAAAATAATGGTTCCATCTTCCACAAATGGGAGTAAATAATCCTGCTGTCCTTTGTTAAAACGATGAATTTCATCAATGAACAAAATGGTCTTTTTCCCATACATTCCCTGGTTGTCTTTTGCCTGATGCACCACTTCTTCCATGTCTTTCTTTCCAGCAGATGTGGCGTTAATCTGGGTAAATTCTGCACTTGTTGTGTTTGCAATTACCTTTGCAAGCGTTGTTTTTCCAGTTCCTGGAGGTCCATAAAAAATGATAGAACTAAGCTTATCTGCCTTAATTGCACGATAAAGGAGTTTATCCTTTCCAACAATATGTTGTTGACCCACGACATCTTCTAGTTTCGTCGGACGAAGTCTAGATGCAAGCGGAGACTCTGACTCCTTATTTTGTTCTCTCATGTAATCGAATAAATCCATACCGATTCTCCTAAAATGAATTTTCTTTTTTACATTCTTGCATTTCAAGCTAAAAAAATCCGATTTTTCTTGATATTTCGTCTTGAAATATGACAGAAAGAAAGCCGAGTAATTCATTTCTAATAGAATACACGACTTTCTAATAATTTACAACTATAAAAATGCTTTTTACTATAGTATATAGTTATAGTAATTATATACTTACTTCAAGAATCCACTTATAATATGTTCTTCCGCTTCTTCTTCGGTAAGTCCGAGTGTCATAAGCTTAATAATTTGTTCCCCTGCAATCTTTCCAATAGCGGCTTCATGAATAAGTGCAGCATCAATATCATTTGCTTCAAGCTGTGGTACTGCTAAGATTTTTGCCTGATCCATAATAATGGCATCACATTCTGTGTGGCCGCTACATGGAGCATTTCCACTAATCAGGGAATCGAATTTCTGATACGAAGTATCTTTTGCAACGGAACGGGAAACTACATCTGCAGAGGCACCCTCACCATTTAAATGAACGACGTAATCACTAATTGCACTTTGATCTCCATGTGTCATAAGTCGCTCACGTACTACAAGTGATGCTCCTTTGTCAAGTTCTGCCTTTGTGATACGATTTGTAGAATCTACTCCTTTAATCTGTACCATTTCCATTTCCATAGAAGCATCTTCTTCCATATAGCATTCTGTTACTGGATTTAAAATACGCTTTCCAGTTCCCTCGCCACTTCCATAGTGCTTCTCTACATATTTGACTTTTGCATTTTTTCCAACAAAGAAACGATGAATACCATCATGCTCTGAATCCTGTGTTCCACAGTTATCAATTCCACATCCAGCTACGATTACCACATCTGAGTCTTCTCCGATATGAAAGTCGTTATATACCATTTCCTTTAATCCACTTTGACTAAGTACAACTGGAATATGGATACTTTCATTTTTTGTTCCCGGTTTGATATAAATATCAATTCCGCTTACTTCTTCTTTTGTAACAATATCAATATTTTCTGTGGTTTTTCTTGCAGCACTTTCTCCATTTGCACGAATATTATATGCGCCTTCTGGCACCTCATGAAGATTCGCTACTTCCACAAGTAATCTTCTTTGAATTTCATCCATTACTGCATTCCTCCCTGATCAAACTTTTTGCAAACATCTACTGCCGAAGATGTTCCTAAAAGAGTTGGAAGAATTTCCTCTTTTGGTCCATGATGAGCAACCTGTCCATCAGCAATCACGACGATTTCATCTGCAATATTTAAAATTCTTTCCTGATGAGAAATCACAAGAATTGAACGTTCTTCATTTCTTTTTCTCATTCTTTCAAATACCTGAATCAAATTTTGGAAACTCCAAATATCAATTCCAGCTTCTGGTTCATCAAATACAGAAAGCTTTGTACCCCTTGCAAGTACGGTTGCAATCTCAATACGTTTTAATTCTCCACCAGAAAGACTGCCATTTACTTCACGATTGATATAATCTTTGGCACATAATCCAACTTCTGATAAATACTGACAAGCATCCGCTGGTGTAAGTCTTTTTCCGGATGCAATACGAATCAAATCCAATACCTGAATTCCTTTAAATCGAACTGGTTGTTGAAATGCAAAACTAACACCCATTTTTGCACGTTCCGTGATACTCTTTTCTGTGATATCCACTCCATCAAATAAAATTTGTCCTGCTGTTGGTTTTTCAATTCCTGCAATAAGTTTTGCAAGCGTTGATTTACCTCCTCCGTTTGGACCTGTAATTACCACAAATTTTCCATCTTCTATTTTTAAACTAATGTTTCGAATAATATCCTTTTGTCCTTTTTCATCTGAAACCTCAAAGGACACATTTCTTAACTCTAACATAGATACCTCTTTCTAGTCTCAATAATTTTCTTACTTATACTATCACAAAATGGACATCCTAACAAGGATGTCCCCTTTGAATTTTCTCTATACAATTATTTAGGATTTCTCCCATCTTTTCATACTCAAGTGCATCATTTTGTTTTCGTAACTCATCCACAGAATCCTTTATGCTTTCTGGGATTTTCATATCATCTAGAATGCGGAACTGTTTCGATACACTTGCGAAATCAAAGCTATCTATATCTACTTTCATCTCACTCAAGCAAGACAATAACAGGCTATCTTTTTCTCCATTTTCTTTTTTATCTTTTTTTTCTTTATTTTGCAACTGGAAAACCTCAAGTACTTTTTCAATTTCTCTACATAATGCTGCGAAGTTTTCACAAAATTCCTCTACATGTTCACTGATAAAGTTTTCCTTTAACTCTTTTCCAGCCATTTCATGCGCAAAAGCAAGATCGCCCAAGTCGTTTGCTCCAATATTTCTACATGAGCCTTTAATTCCATGTGCAACAATTGCATAATCACGATATGCCTTATGCTTATGGTATTCTTTCAACTGCTTGATTTGTGTTGTAGAAGCCTTATACATAATCTGTAGAATTTTTAAGTAGTTATCTACATCTTCATTACAATAGTAAAGTCCATTCTCGACTTCAACCATAGGAAGCATTTCCTTTATAGTCAAAACCCGCTCGTCTACCGGCTCTTTATCCTCTTTTTCTTCGCAAATTGTAACCCTGTCCTTTGAAATAAGCGACAATAGAATTTCTTCTAATTGACGATAATTCATTGGCTTACCTAAATAAGCATCAAAGCCTTCTGTAAGCAATTGTTCTCTTACTCCACTAATTACATTGGCAGTAAGTGCAACAATCTTACCCGGACCATTTAATGCATAAAACTCGTCTAGATTTCGAATCTGATGCATTGCTTCCGTTCCATTCATCTGAGGCATCATCTGATCCATAAATACGATGGCATAGTGATTTACTCTACACATTTCAATTGCCTGCGCACCACTCATTGCAACATCTACATCAAGCCCATAATATCCCAAACTACACCGTCCAACTTTAAGGTTCACTTCGTTATCGTCTACAAGAAGTACTCTTGTATTTTGAATCTTGATTTTTCCGATACGATAATCAGAAAGAGCGGTATCTTCTTTCGCAAAACTCTTATCAAGAGGACTTGCATCCACAACTTCCTGCTTAATGCTTGCTTTAAAAGTAGAACCTTCTCCATACATACTTTCAACAGAAACTTCACCGTCCATAAGCGTAACATAGCCTTTAACAATTGCAAGCCCAAGTCCGGTTCCCTCAATGCCATAGTTTACTCTTTGGTCTGCTTGTGAAAAACTATCAAAAATAGTTGGAATCTCTGTCACCTGGATGCCCACACCAGTATCCCATACCTCGAATTCTAAAACCACATACTTGTCATATCGCTCTTTTACATACGCTTTTAAGCCAACACTTCCTTCTTTGGTATATTTTACCGCATTATTTAATAAATTGATTAACACGCCCCTTACACGCGCTTTATCACCTAATATTTTATTTGGAATAAATGGATCAACATCCATTTCAAACATTAATCCTTTTTTCTTTGCCTGACTTTGAATAATCAAGTAGACTTCACTAAATAAACTTGCGGTGTAATATTCAGAACACACAAGTTCCATTTTTCCAGATTCAATCTTTGAAATATCTAAAATATCATTAATAATCGCAAGCAAACTCTGCGAAGCACCCTGAATATCCTCTACATATTCTCTTGCTTTTCCATCTAGGTTTGTTTCGTGTAAAAGTTCTGCAAAACCAATAATTGCATTCATTGGTGTACGAATTTCATGTGACATATTCGCAAGAAATGCACTCTTAGAGCGATTTGCAGCATCTGCCGCATATTTTGCTTCCTCTAATTTCAGCATTTCTCTAATACGATCAGACAAATCGGTTACCATAATAATATATCCAATTACATCACCGTACTGGTCATGAATTTTGCTGACATCTAAACTACAATACAGGTTATTTTCATGGCAAACTGCATCTACGGACTTTCTACTTTCCTCGAATGCAAAAACTTCATATTCCTCGATAGTAAACAAATCCGGAATATGCATATTTCCTTTTTCTGCCTGTTCACGGTCTACTCCAAAGAATTCTCCCGCCGCATCGTTCATAATGCGAAGACTATAATTGCTATCGTAAACAAGAACCGGCATTGATAAAGAATAGTACACAAATCCTGACATGTTAGAAACCGTAATTTGTGTTTTATTAAATGATGACACAGCCTGACACAATACAAGCACTCCAAAAAACTGTGTAATTGTACTTCCAGGGATTGCTGGTTTTCCAATCAAAGGGAAAACAGTATCTAAGACCATTCCAAAAATAATAATTACAGCCACCATAAAATAGCGCCTACAAAACACCTTCTCTCGGTTCAATGTAACATGCCTATGCATATAAAAAATCGCAATAAGTAAGTTCGCTCCAACAATTACACAATAACCCGTATAGAGACTTCCCGGCAATCCATTACGGAATCGATAAGTCATTCCCATATCATCCAAAAAGAATTCTACTTCACCTTTTTGCGAAATCAAAAAATAAATCGGAATTCCAAGAAGTGAAAAACCATTGAAAATTATCTGCCCAATTTTTGGCAGATGAGAAATCGAACTAATAAAAAACTGAGCAAGAATTAATAGCGCAAATACCCCTACCATTCCAAAACATCGGAAATAATAGGCATTCTCCACCGAGGTTTGCAGTATAATCCCTGCAAATCCAAAACTCCAAATTCCACTCGAAAAGCAACATAAGGAGAACATAACATTCTCCTTAGTCTTTTTATTTCTTAGCAAAAATTGTGTCGCTATATATACAGCTAAAACCCCTGCCGCAAAAATCCATAACCCAAATACATATTGCATCATATCGCAATTACCTCATATTCCTCAGATAGTACTATTATACTACATCCAAAATATGTGTCTACCAGTATTTTCCAAAAAATCCCGTTCTCTTCTTATTTTGTCTTTTACTCTTTGTGTGGTTTCATCTTTTTAAACTCAATAAAAATAAGTACGACTGCGATCAAAAAAGCAAGTAAATCCGCAATCGGACCAGCAAATAATATCATTTCAATTCCGCCAAACAAAGGTAAAATAAGCATAAGCGGAATAATAAAAAGTACGCTTCTCGAAAGAGAAAGAACTACACCTTTTACCGGTTTTCCAATAGCTGAAAAGAAATTCGATGAAATAATCTGAATTCCAACAAGTGGCATCATAAATAAGAATGTACGCATGAATTTTTCAGCAAACTGGAAATACAAAGGTTCCCCTGTTCCAAAAAGAGACACTATCTGATGTGGAATTAATTGGAAACAGGCAAAACCAACACATGCAAGAATAAAGCTTGTTGTGATTGCCTTATAGTACACTTGCTTTACTCGGTCAAATTGTTTTGCCCCATAGTTAAATCCTGTAATCGGCTGTGCGCCTTGTGCCATTCCAACAAAGATGGAAATCATAATTCCATTTACTTTCATAACAATTCCACATGCAGAAAGTGGAATATCCGCACCATAAATGCTTTGCTGTCCATAATAGGTAAGAGAATTATTCATAACAATCTGTACGAGACAAATAGCTACCTGATTTAAACTGTTGGATAATCCAAGTGAAATCTGTGTTAAACATTCTGATATATTAAAAACGAATGATTTTCTTGATAACTTAACCTGTTTGAAACGGAAAATATATATAAATGCAAGCACTGCAGAAATCACTTGTGAAATCGTAGTTGCAAGCGCCGCACCTCTCACCCCCATATCCAGATTAAAAATCATGATAGGATCTAAAATCGTATTGATTACTGCGCCAACTACCATAACCATCATAGAATATTTGGGACTTCCATCCGCACGAATTAATGCCGAAAAACCATTCATGAAAATAAGAAATGGCATTCCAACTGCCGTAATCCCTACATAATCAAGTGCGTATGGCATAACTGTTTTAGTTGCACCAAATGCTGTAAGCATCTGTTCTTTAAAAAGGAGCACAACTACCAAAAGAAGCATGCCTAAAATAGTAATCAGCCAAATTGCATTTCCTACTGACTGCTCTGCTTTTTTCTTATTTCCACGTCCTAATTCTAAGGAATAAGTAGCCGCACTACCAATTCCAATTAGTAAACCGATGGCCAGGCATATAGAAACAAAAGGAAACGCTACATTTGTTGCAGCGTTTCCCAAATATCCCACACCCTGTCCAATGAATATCTGATCAACAATGTTGTAAAGTGAACTTACTAACATTGCAACAATACTAGGAACTGCAAACCGTCTAAGAAGCACTCCTGTATTCTCATATCTTAATGGATTATCTTCCATTGTCATCTGTGTGTCACTCATATTATTACCTCAATTAACGATCTGTAAAATCTACAAAATCTGTATGATGTCCTACATATTTGTAGGCTGGGCGGATAATCTTTCCGGCATTAATTAATTCTTCCAAACGATGTGCACACCAACCTGGCATTCTGGCGATTGCAAAGATTGGAGTAAATAATTCTTCCGGAATTCCAAGCATAGAATAAACAAATCCACTGTAGAAATCCACATTAGCACAAACATCTTTCAAAATCTTACGCTGATTCTTTATCAGTGTTCCCGCTGTCTTTTCTACCAATTCATACAATGCAAATTCTTTTTCTAATCCTTTTTCTTTTGCAAGCTGACATGCGAAATCTTTTAGAATCACTTCACGAGGATCTGAAATTGTATAAACAGCATGTCCCATACCATAAATTAAACCAGATTTATCAAACGCTTCTTTATTCAAAATCTTCTGTAAGTAGTTTGTTACTTCTTCTTCATTTGCCCAGTCTTTTACATTTTTCTTTAAATCTGTAAACATATTCTGCACTTTTAAATTTGCACCACCATGACGAGGACCTTTTAAAGATCCAATAGATGCTGCAACAGATGAATATGTATCAGTTCCTGATGAAGTAACTACATGTGTAGTAAATGTAGAGTTATTTCCGCCGCCATGCTCTGCATGAAGAATAAGCGCAATATCAAGCACCTTAGCTTCAAGTTCTGTATATTTTCCATCTGGACGAAGCATAAGAAGGATATTCTCTGCAAATGATAAATCCTTTCTAGGATTACGAATGAAAAGCGTTTCGTCCTTCCTAAAGTGACGATAAGAATGATAAGAATACACCGCAATTAGTGGAAGCTTCGCAATCATATCTAATGACTGACGAAGAACATTCCCTGGTGTAATATCATCCGGGTCTTCATCATATGTATAAAGCGTAAGTACGCAACGCTGCATCGCATTCATAATATTTTCATTTGATGCTTTCATTACAACGTCACGTAAGAATCGTCCGCTAAGTTCCTGTAAATCATACATCGTATTTAAAAACAGATCCAATTCTTCTTCGCTTGGAAGCTTTCCGAATAATAAAAGATAAATGGTTTCTTCAAATCCAAACTTACGATTTGATAAACCTTTTACAATATCATTGACATCAATTCCCTGATAAAAAAGTTTTCCTTCTGATGGAATCAATCGACCATTTTCCATTGTATAACCAGTTACATCGGAAACCTCTGTAAGACCTGTCAAAACTCCTTTACCGCTTGAATCACGTAATCCTCTTTTTACATCATATTCCGCATAGAGATTTGGATCAATATGATGACACTTCATAAGTTCTGTCTCTAATGCCTCTAAATTTCGATTTAAACTAATTGTATATTCCATAATTTCCCACCTCGATTTGTTTACCTATTTTACACGAATCATTCCTAGACTTCAATAGAAAAAGAAGGCAAAACAAAAAAGAAGATATATCAAAATATCTTCTTTCTTATAAATAAAAATTATAGTTTCTTATTCTGTTTTCCAAAGAAGTACCCGTATCTCGTCCTTTGTCTTTTCCAATGCAAAAGCAAGTTCTGAGTACAAATGACCTTCCGCAAGCTTACAATAACGTTCATCTACTGCTGTAATTTTCTTTCCAGCTTCCAAACGTTCCTTTTTACGGCGGAAAATATTTTTAATCATTGCAACAAGCTCTGTTGGCTCACAACTTTTGATTGCTGCCTTATATATGGCTTCACGTTCTCTTTCGCTTGATACTAGCAATTCCTCTATACTATCAACCGCAGAAATTACTTCTGTTGCCTTTTTCGCATCAATCACTTTACGAATACGTGTCGGTGCAATATCAAGCGGAATATACGCTTTTGCCGACTTTTCATCGACAGGTTCTAAGTAAAAATACTCTTTTTCCTGCTTTCCACCTGACAAATCCATTTTAACAACTTCTTTGATCTGACAAATTCCATTTGTCGCATTTACTACATAATCACCTATTTCAAACATCTTTCCACCTCTTCACATGCACATTATAGCACGGAAAAATGAAAAATGTAAGAAAATTATTCTGGAATCATTTCAGCACGCGCTTCAATATACTGTGCAAGATAATTAACTGTACCTTCAATTCCAAGCTTACTACTATTAATGGTCACTTCATAATTTCTTGAATCGCCCCATTTAATATCACAGTAATGATTATGATATGCTTTACGGCTTCTATCATGTCTTTGAATAGCTTGTGCAGCTTCTTTTGCAGACATGTTTCTTCTTTCCATAACACGTTCTAATTTTGTTTCATAATCACCAATCACAAAAATTGGAATCATGCATTCGTAATCACTTAATACTGTTTCAGAACAACGTCCAACAATAATAAATGATTCTCCACTTGCAGCTTTTTCACGAATGAATTCAAACTGCATTTCAGCGATATTCTGTTCTGGTGAGCTTGAAAATCCACGTACACTTCTTGTAAGGAATTTCATTTTTGGAGCTTCATCAAACTTTGCAAGTCTTTCAGCATCCGCCTGTTTTCCTGCTGCAATCTCATCTAATAAATTGTGATCATACATTGGAAGGTTAAATCTTTCTGCAAGGTGTCTTGCAATTTCATGTCCTCCCGATCCATATTCACGACTAATTGAAATAATGATTTGCTTGCTCATTCTAAACATCCCCCTTTTTTATAAATAAACAGCAAAAATATAAAGAGTACTAATTAATAATACTACACATGTTGCTGGAACACATTTTCTAATGTATTCTCCCCATCCAATTGGATGACCGGCTTTTGCTGCAACGGAAGTACCTACTACATTTGCAGATGCACCGATTGGTGTTGCACTGCCACCTACGTCTGTACCCATTGCAAGAGCCCATGACATTGTCTCTAAGCTAACTCCTGTTGTAGCAGCCAATGTCTGAACAACTGGAATCATTGTCGCTGCAAATGGAATATTATCGATAAACGCTGACGCAATCGCAGATACCCAAATAATAATTCCAATCATAAGATATACATTATCTCCACTGATTTTTGCGATAAATCCTGCAACAAGTTCCAAAATACCTGTCTGTTCCAAACCGCCAACAACAATAAATAAACCGATAAAGAATACTACGGTTTTATAATCTACTTTGCTAAGGATTTCCTTTGCATGTTTGATTGATGTCAAAACTGTAATAATTGCAATAACAGTACCAATAAATGCTACAGTAAGTCCTGTTGTTGCATGAGTAATTAACATAACAACTGCTGCAAGGAAAATTACAATACTAATACCAAATCCAACTTTATCTTTAATTGCTGACGCTGGACTTGGAAGTGTAGAATAATCAATGTCCTTTCCTTCAGAAGCTTTTAATTCTTTTCTAAATGTGAAGTAGAAAATGAATACAACTGCAATTAATGAAATACCTGCCATTGCACCTGTATTTGTAATAAAGTCTGCAAATGAGTATCCAAGTGATGTTCCGATAATAATGTTTGGTGGATCTCCACACATAGTAGCGGAACCTCCTAAGTTTGCACAGAATACCTCTGACAAAATCATAGGTACCGGATTAAACTTCAAAAGTCTTGCAAGTTCAACTGTTACCGCTGCAAGGAATAAAATAACTGTAATACTGTCAATAAACATTGCAAGGAATGCTGACATAAGCATAAAAGTAATAAAAAGTGGAATTGTTTTGTATCTTACCATCTTTGCAAGTAACATACATAACCAGCGGAAAAATCCTACACGAGCCATTCCTTCAACCATTACCATCATACCAGCGATGAAAATGATTGTTGCCCAGTTAACTCCACTTGTAGATTCATGAGCATTTGGTCCTGCAATCCAAAAATCCGGTTGAATAATACTCTTAAAATTCAACGTTTCCATAGCGGCATCAAAACTATGAAGGCCTACACCAAATACCAAAAGAAGTGTAAGCACACCACATCCCAACGTCACCCAGTGTCTTTCAATCTTATCTGTAATGATGAGAATAAACATCATTAAAAAGATAAGAACTGCTAAGATTTGTGCTAACATATTACTACCTCCTGAGCTATAGAATTAATACTATAGCTTTATCATTTATAGTCGACCTTATTTTACTCCTTTTTTTTGAAAATGGAAGTCCAAAATCAAAAATTTTTCTGTTATTTATTCCCACTTAACAAATTCTTCTACGATATAGTCCGCATCCTCTGCCATATCTCCTTGTGGAGAAATATTTGATTTTACATAAAACGTATCAAAATCAACCTGTTTTGCGCCTCCAATATCTGTTTTTGAATCATTTCCGATAAATAATGTTTTGCTTGGATCAATATCATAACGGTTAATTAAGATATCAAAGAAACGCTTATCCGGTTTCTTGGTTTTATAATCTGATGAAATTAAAATTCCATCAAAATATTTCGCAATATCAATTACGTGCATTTCATATTCTGTAAAAATTCTCTGTGCATTTGAAAGCAAATATACTTTCTTTCCTGCATCACGTAATTTCTTTAACATTTCTTCTGTTCCTTCATACGCTTTTACATATTCTGTAGAAAGCACACGGAAAAACTGTCCTGCATGTACGGCTAAGTGTTTATCTGCTTTTACACCTTTTTTTGCAAAAAGCTCTTTAAACACTTCTGTAATCTCAATTTCAGGTGATGCTTCATGCGCATAATGCGGATCTTCTTCTAATGTCATTTTAAGTTCCACTTCTTTTCCTTTTACAAGTGCCCCATAACTTTCCTGCATTTCTTCTGGTGTATAATGTGCATCATAATATCCATAAAAGAGGCACATTTTCTCCCATAGATTTCGGTCATCTTCTTCTGTATGGATATCTACAAGGGTTCCATACAAATCAAACACATAATAATCATAGGTATCCGGCAAAACCGCCTTTGACAAATACTTACTCATTCTTCTACCTCCACAAATATTTGTCCTTATTATAACCGAAATCTTTACGCAATTGAAGTAATACTTTTTTTTCCAAGCGAGAAACTGCTACTTGATTCATAGAAAGAATACTTGCGACCTCACTTTGCGTCTTTCCCTCAAAATATCTCAAATACAAAAGCTGTTGTTCCTTCTTCGGAAGTGATGAGAGCATTTGACTTACTGCCACACGATCTACAATCTGATTTTCCGTCTCCCCTGGTGCTTTTCCTGACACCATGCTCTGAAAGTGATCCTGTTCATCTTCTGATGATATTTCAACATGTCCCAAATCATTATGTGCTTTGTCCGCTTCTTTTGCTAACAAAATTTCTTCTTGCGAAAGCCCTGTCTCCTTTTCTAATTGTAGTAAAGTAGGCGTTATATGAAATTCCTTTTCATAACGCTCCGTAACACTTTTTATTTTGTAACAGTTTTCTTTCATATTCCTGCTAATATGTATAATTCCATCATCTCTTAAAAAGCGTTTTATCTCTCCAATAATAAGAGGAACTGCATACGTGGAAAATGCATATCCTTTTTCTTCATCAAATTTATCTACTGCTTTGATTAGTCCAATTGTTCCGATTTGACACAAATCCTGCATCTCAAATCCGCGACCCACAAAGCGCTTGGTTACCATATAGACAAGTCCCATATTATCCTCTATCATCCGGTCTCTTTGGTACTTTTCTTTTGTCAACTTTCTCCTCTTTGGGATGCAATCATTTTCTTCATTTGAATAGTTGTCCCCTCACCAAGTTTAGATTCTACATAAAGCTCGTCCATAAAAGCCTCCATAAAGGCAAATCCCATTCCGGACCGTTCTTCGTTTTCTTTTGTGGTATAAAACGGTTGCCTTGCTGTTTCTACATCTTCGATTCCAACACCATCATCTCTAATTTCAATTTCAAACCATTCTCCATTACACTTGCACTCTAAAAAGACCTCCTTACTTTTTGCATGCACAACAACATTCGTGACCGCTTCGGATACTGCGGTTTTTACATCTTCTATTTCTTCTAATGTCGGATTCATTGCTGCCATAAACACAGCAACTGACATTCTTGCAAACGACTCATTTTCTGAAATTGCACTAAATCTCATCTGCAATTCATTTTCTATTTTTTCTACTCTTTCCATCTTCTTTCTTTTCAACTCCCTTCTTTTTATTCATTCACATTTTTTTCTACTTCAATCATCTTTTTTAAACCTGCTCCATTAAATATCTTTTCAACTCTTGGTCCCAAATTTCGTGCCACTACTTTTCCATCAAAAAAGTACAGTTTTCTCGCTCGTCCTATGAGTACGCCGATTCCAGAACTATCCATAAAACTGGTGTCCTGAAAATCAAAAACTAATGTTTTTACATGGTAAGCTTCTATTAGCATATCTAGTTCCTTACTCAAATTTTTTGCAACATGGTGATCAATTTCTTCAGGGGTTCGATAAATCATTTCTTCTTCTGTAATCACATAGTTCATCTGCTCCATATTTTCCTCCTAATATTTTGTTTTTGTTGTAACCGTGGCTCTTTACTCTTTTCTTTTTTAGAAAAATGTGAAAGCAGGGTTCTTCAAACTTTTGCATTTTTCCCTCCACAAAACACCTCCCCGTTTACAACCTTTCACGTATTTATAAACCAATACATCATACAATTTATCATATGAAAAATATGTCGCATTCACTCGGTTCTGCATAAAAAAAGACCTTCAAAATCTATTTCTAACAAAAATAGGATTAACACATAAATCCTATTTTATGCGTTAATCCTATCGTTTAGTCTACATAGTTTTCTGCTGTTTTTGCGCTCTCCGTGTTTGGATAATGATCAATAACATACTGATAATATGTCTTTGCGACATTGTCTTCTCCGTTTTTACGATAAGACTGTGCCAGGTAGTATACGGCCATTCCTTCACGGTAGTTCATATCTTTATCACAAACGGCTTTTAACTTCTCGATTGCTGATTCATAATTACCATTTGAGTAGTCTGAGTAACCCTGATCATACAATTGTGATAAATATGATTCGTTTATTTCAGCATTTAAGTCGTTATATAAGTTGGTGGCTGTTTCACTTAAATGAGATACATCAACAAGTGCTAACTGATTTCCAGCGGTTAAGACATCACCACCTCCGTTTGCAATATATGCTGCAAGTAATGCTTCGTATGATCTTGTTTGGATTTCTACCCATTCATTATTATTGTTTGCCTCGTCTAAATCACTTTCTAATGCTGCGATTTGTTCTTCTAATTCAGAGATGGTTTTTCCATTTTCTGAGATCATATCACTTGCTTCTAAAGACTGTTGCTGCATTTGTGAACGGATACGATTCTTCACACCTGGTACAATAAGAAAAGCTGTTACCGCAGCACCAACTAATAATCCGATAAATACATACAAGAGTGTTGCTCCAATGGATGTTTCCTGGAAACGTTTTGGCATGATAATCATTTCATTTCCGCTTTGATAAGAAATCAAATCGTCCGACTTCTTTTTCTTTGAAGAGCCTTCTCTTAATCTGATATTTACTTCTTTTAAGTAACGAAGAGTTGTTGTGTTATCCGTATCAATTTTTCCTGCACTCCGGAGTGTCTTTTTCGCCTGATCATATTTTTCTTCCTGAATGTACAAAAGTGCAAGAAGCTGATGTGCTTTTACAAGTTTTGGATTCAATGACAATACTTTTTTAAGCTGAATAATCGCTAAATCACGGCTGTCCTGTTTACAATATAAAAGTGCCTGATTATATTTTTTGATTGTCTGGTTTGCTGTATCGAGCGCACTACGGTTATGACGAATCGCATCAATATATCGATTTGCCACATTATCTTCTGATTGATAGCTACTGCTAATAATCCATTCCCCGAGAGCCGATACAACCTCTCCCATTTCATAATAAATAAGACCTAACAAATTTCGGGCATTGACATTTTCTTTGTTAAATTTAAGACTTGCTTTTAAGCTTATGATGGCCCCTGACAGGTTACGCACACTCGCTTTTTGAAGTCCATCGTTATAATAAGAATTGGAAACACGTTTTACCTTTTGATAGAGAGAAACATCTGCTCCACAAGACAAGCAGTGATCATGGTTTCCAATTTCTGCACCACATCTATAGCAATTCATAAAAACCTCTTTCTCTCTTTTTAACCGTGTAATTTTATTTCCTGAAGCATTTCATTAATAATATCTGTTACATCTGTTAAGTCACGGTTATATATTGCAGATTCAGCCTCTTCTACTTCTAAGCTTGGCTGAAAGTTCTTTAATTCTTCTTCAAAATTAATCATGATCATTCTCCTAGTTCTATAAAAATGATTACCAAAAAAAAGCTACTATACTAATATAAATATAGTAGCCTTCGATTGCAAGGTTTTTTCTCTTAAGTTTTATAAAATTAATCAGTTAGCGACATCATAACCACTTTTCCGTTATGTTCTACAAATTCTACTGCTTTTTGTACTTCTCTTACATTAACTAAATAATCGTGAATTGACACAGATACATTTGGATAAACTTCCTTGACAACTTTAATAGTCGCTCCTTGTGAATTCTCTACAACATGATAGAGCCTTTCTAATTCTTCATTGTCTGCTGACATCTCTGCCTGCTTTACAATTTTTGTACGAAGAAGTGCGACACGTCTTTCATCTTTTGAATAATCCTGTCCTGTCTGAGCTTTTAAATCCTCAAACTGCTGTAAACCGGCATCAATCTTTGCAATAAGTGCCTGATTTGCTTCCATCATAGATTCTAGTGTCATAATTCTTTGCGAAATCATTCTATGTACACCAACAGCAACTTCTGTTTTTACTTCACTATCATTTCCAAAAGAATATGCTTCAACACCTCGTGTAGCATAGACTTTTCCTCCCACAATAGTAGCAGCTTTACCATTCATATAAACCTTATCATAACTTACAATCGTACTATTTAAGGACGAGTTTGCTTCAATAAAGCCTTCTGCTTCTACATAAGCAAATTCAATAAATTTTGCAAAAATATTTCCTTTGGATTTGAGCTTTCCTTTTCCACGTCCAAGCACACCACCACGAAGAATAATATCTTTTCCAGCTTCTAATGTACATGCCTCGCAGATACCATCTACTGTAATCGACCCAGTGGCCTTAATCGATGCTTCCGGTGTTACATTCCCATGAATGATAACATCTCCCCTGAAGTCGATGCTTCCCGTACGTAAATCTACATCACTAAAAATCTCGTAAATTGGAAGAATCTGAATACGATTTCCCTGCTTCTCAATTTTTCCATTGATTAATGCAGTATATACCAAATTATCTTCCGAACGCGAAAATCCCCTTCCTGTCAATGGTGGAAGAGGTCTTCCTCTCTTAGCAATCAACTGTTTACCAGTAACTGTCATACCATTTTTGCCTGGTTTTGGTTCGGTATAAGTAGCAATTACTTGCCCTTCTTCTACTATTTCTACCGCATGAATACTCCAGTAATCTACAGTTCCATCTGAACGAATTGCAGGTTTTGTATTAAAATCTACATTAAAGGTGAATTTGAAGAAACCATCTACTCCGGCTTCCATTGGCTCGCCTCTTGCAATCACGGTTTCTTTTCCATATATTCCCGCAACAATCATTTGACGAACAATTCCTTCATCCACACCAAACCGCACTCCTCGCTTGGCGATTGCATCGAAAACTTCTTCCTCCGTGTATGCTTCCTCATCTTTACGGCGCACTGGGAGAAGGAGATATGCTTCCATCTCATCATATGAAATTCTTACACTTGGTTGTCGCTTTTCGGCGTATTCCATATTTCTTCCCCTTATACATTATCAGTTGTTACATGATATAGAAAAAAGTGCTACCATCACACAACATATTGTTATGTATATGGTAGCACTTATTACCTATTTTTACAACATTATTCTATTATTTCATTTGCGCAAGACGTTCTTCTACCTGAGCCATCATCTGTTCATATTTTGCAAGTTTGTCTTTTTCTTCCTGTACTTTTTCAGGTTTTGCATTATTTAAGAATTTTTCGTTTGAAAGCATTCCCTTTGAACGAGCAAGTTCTTTGGAAAGTTTTTCTTTTTCTTTGTTCAAGCGTTCTTTTTCTTTTTCAAAATCTACTAAGTCTTCTAATGGAAGATATACAACTGCTGATGGAATTACTACAGATACAGCGTCTTCACCGATACCAGCTTTATCAGCCTGTACAGTGATTTCATTTGTAAATGCAAGATTTACATATACTTCTTTGTTTGCTTCAAAGATTTCACGTACAGCCTCATCTTCTGATACGATAAACATTTTTGCTTTCTTTGATGGTGGAACATCCATTTCTGTACGAACATTACGTACACCTTTTACAAGGTCTTTGCAATGCTCAATTGCGGATTCTTCTGCCGGGAAGTTCCATTCTTCTTTATACTCAGGCCATTTTGAAAGCATAATTGTTTCTTCTTCTGATTGAAGCGTGCAGAAGATTTCTTCTGTAATAAATGGCATATATGGGTGTAATAATTTAAGCGCCTGAGTAAGTACTGTCTTAAGTGTCCAAAGTGCTGCGTTTGCAGATACTTTGTCTTCATCTTTTTTGTAAGTACGTACTTTTGCAATTTCAATATACCAATCACAGAATTCATCCCAGATAAAGTCGTAAACCTTCTGTACTGCAATACCAAGTTCGAATTTATCCATGTTTTCTGTTGCTTCTTTTGCTAATGAATTTACTTTTGAAAGAATCCATTTATCAGCTGGGCGAAGTTCATCTAATGAAGGAGTTGTAAGTTCCATTCCTTCTAAATTCATCATGATAAAACGTGAAGCATTCCATACTTTGTTTGCAAAGTTACGTGAAGCTTCTACTCTTTCCCAATAGAAACGCATATCATTTCCTGGTGCATTTCCTGTAATGAGTGTAAGACGAAGTGCATCTGCACCATATTTGTCGATTACTTCAAGTGGATCAATACCATTTCCAAGGGATTTACTCATCTTTCTACCCTGTGAGTCACGTACAAGACCATGGAATAATACAGTCTTAAATGGTGCCTCTCCCATCTGTTCGTAACCTGAGAAAATCATTCGGATTACCCAGAAGAAAATGATATCATATCCTGTTACGAGTACATCGTTTGGATAGAAGTAATCTAAATCTTCTGTTTTTTCCGGCCAGCCTAATGTTGAGAATGGCCAAAGTGCAGATGAGAACCATGTATCAAGTGTATCAGGATCTTGTTCAAGATTCGTGCATCCACATTTACATTTTCCTGGATTTTCAATGGATACGATCATTTCCCCACATTCTGGGCAATACCATGCAGGAATTCTGTGTCCCCACCATAACTGACGTGAAATACACCAGTCACGAATGTTGTCGGTCCAGTTAAAGTATGTTTTGTCCATACGTTTTGGAAGAAGTTCGATATCACCATTTTCTACTGCTTTTATAGCTGGTTTAATCATTTCATCCATTTTTACGAACCACTGCTGTTTAATCATTGGTTCTACTGTTGTTCCACAACGGTCATGTGTTCCAACGTTATGTGCATGTGGTACAACTTTTACAAGAAGTCCCATTTCTTCTAAATCTTTTACGAGTGCTTTACGGCATTCATAGCGATCCATTCCTTCGTATTTACCAGCAAGTTTGTTCATTACTGCATCGTCGCCGATTACTACGATTTCTTCTAAGTTATGACGTTTTCCAACTTCAAAGTCATTAGGGTCATGTGCTGGTGTAATTTTTACACATCCTGTTCCAAATTCTTTATCTACATAATGATCTGCAATAACTGGAATCTGACGTCCTGTTGTAGGAAGTTCAAGCATTTTTCCAATGATATCTTTGTATCTTTCATCTTCTGGATTTACTGCTACTGCTGTATCACCAAAAAGTGTTTCTGGACGTGTTGTTGCAATTTCTACAAAACGGCCTTCTTCTCCTACTACCGGATAATTAATATGCCAGAAGAAACCATCCTGTTCTTCATGTTCTACTTCTGCATCTGAAATGGATGTTTTACATACCGGACACCAGTTTACAATACGTGAGCCCTTGTAAATCCAGCCTTTTTCATATAACTTAATAAATACGTCCTGTACTGCATGAGAACATCCTTCGTCCATTGTAAAGCGTTCTCTGTCCCAGTCTGCTGATGAACCAAGTTTCTTTAACTGCTTAATGATTCTTCCGCCGTATTCTTCTTTCCATTCCCAACATTTTTCAAGGAATCCTTCACGGCCTAATTCTGCCTTATCAATTCCCTGTTCTTTTAAGCTTTCAATTACTTTTACTTCTGTTGCGATGGATGCATGGTCTGTTCCTGGCTGCCAGAGTGCATTATAGCCCTGCATTCTTTTGTAACGGATTAAAATATCCTGCATTGTATTATCTAATGCATGTCCCATGTGAAGCTGACCTGTAATATTCGGTGGTGGCATCACAATTGTAAATGGTTTTTTGCTACGGTCTACTTCTGCGTGAAAATATTTCTTTTCTTCCCATTTCTGGTATAAACGTTCTTCAATGTCCTTTGGATCATAAGTTTTGTTTAATTCTTTGCTCATCGTTTGCTCCTTTCTTCTTTTCGAATAACAAAAAAGCCCTCCTACGTCGCATAGACGTAGAAGGGCGAGTTATCGCGGTACCACCTTCATTCATGTCGGAAACATTTGTTTCGAACACCTCATGTCCTTTAACGGGGACGAGTCGGAATCACTTACTTACCTTTTGGGTTCTTTCAGTCATTCAGTTCAAAAGCTACCTTCCGTAATTCTATCCAACAAGATACCTTTCAGCCGCCAATTCCTGGTCGAGTATCTCTCTCTGCGAAGTTTCCTTACGTACTCCTCTTTCTCATTACTTTTGCTTTATTATCTTCTTAACATCTTACTTATGAAATTTTCAAATGTCAAGAGTTTTCTCCTACCAAAAGATTTTTCTGATATAAGCATGTTCCCCTAAGAAAGTGCCTTAATCAGTTGCTCGTAAGACACTTCTTTTAATGAAGTTGTGTCATAACTGCAAAAGATTGGACTTGTCATATCCACAAACGAATACCCTACCACTGCGGAAATAAGTGCAAAAATCCGCTTTTCGTTATCTGGTTCTTTAAAGATGTTTTCTGCAACTCCTTCCTCAAAGAAGCGACCAATCACTGTTCTCATAAACATAGAAAATTCCTGCCCGATTTCTTTTGAAATCATACACTGCATGCCTTTACAATCAATTTCATCTCCCACGCTGTTTTGAAGGGTCCGAAAAAACATCTGATTATATTCTTTGGTGTCAGAAATCCAATCTAATAGTCGAAAATAACGATTTTTGAAGCCTTTAACTTCGAAAACACTAGTTACGAGTTCTTGTAATTTTTGCCCATACTCATAAAGTAGTGCACTTGAAATAATTTCTTCTTTAGAAGAAAAATAATCATATGCTGTTCCTTTTCCGATTCCCGCTGTAGAAGTAATATCGGATACGGTGATGCGACTTACTTCTTTTTCTTTTAGCAGGCTAGAAACCGCCTGGTACATAAGAAGTACCTTTTGTGGCGGTTCTTTAATAATATCAACTTTTATACTAAAGCTCATAATGTATTCCTCTTATTATGAATCCTCATATCAACTATTTGTCACTGATTTTGTATTCTATAATTCTTCCTCTGTCATATCTTTTTCTTTATGGAACACATCGTAAACACATGGAATTACAATAAGTGTCAATAAAGTTCCGTAAATCAGACCACCAATCATAGTAACAGCCATTGGTCTCATACTCTCTGCTCCATCTCCAAGCCCTGCTGCTGTTGTTGACATCGCAAGTACCGTAGTAAGCGTTGTCATAAGAATTGGACGAAGTCTTGTAATTCCTGCTTGCACGATTGCATCGTGTTTGCTTTCTCCAGCAATTCTTGCCTGATTAATATAGTCTACAAATACAATACCGTTATTTACGATGATACCTGCAAGCATGATAAATCCAAGCATCGATATAATACTAATTGGTTCTCCAGAAAGGAATGTTCCCAAAAATCCACCAGTAAATGCAAGCGGAATTGAAAAGATAATAATAAATGGTGACTTGAGTGACTGGAACTGCGCAACCATGATTAAGTAAATAAAGATAATTGCAAGTAACATCATAAGAAGCATTTGGCTCATTGATTCATAGATAGTCTCATCCTCACCAGCCATTTCAATCGTATATCCTTCTGGTACTCTAATATTCTTGATTGCTTTTTCTACATCACTTCCGACAAGTGTTACATTGTGGTTTTCATCGATTCCACAAGAAACAGTAAGATATCTTGTCTGTGCATCTCTATAAATGATTCCAAGAGTTGTCTTTTCTTCCATTGTACAAATTTCTGTAAGTGGAATTTCTTCTACCTCATTGTCTTTATTTGTATGTTCAAATGTCAATTCTTTGATAGCTGATAAATCCGCTGCCGACTGCTCTTCCGTCTGAATATAAACTTCATAATCTTTGATATCTGTTGTAATTGTTGTTGCACTTGAAGAATCTGCCATTTTTTCATACACTAACTGGAATACTTGTGCGACTGTATAACCATATTCAGCAGCTTTTTCCCTGTCAACAGTAATTCTCCATTCCGGAGTTGCGTCAGAAAGTCCATCATCGACATCGATAGTTCCTTCAACACCTTCCATCGCACTTGCTACTTCTTTTCCAATTTCCTGTAAAGTATCTAAATCCTGTCCTTTAATTTTTACAGAAAGTCCACTTCCAAAGAAAGAAGTAAAGTCCATTGAAGAAGTACTTGTTGTAATTTCTGCATCAACATCTTCTGTTCTTTCTAAAATTTCTTTTTCTACTTCACTAAGAGAAAGTGGTGATTTTTCATCTAATAAAATGTAAACCGAAACACTGTCACTTCCACCGCTCATAAGGCTCATTGTTGTAGAGCCACCTGCAGTTGCAGCAATCGTGTCAATGCCTTCAATATCAGAAATTCGTTCTAATACCTCATCCGAACGAGCTGTAAGTTCATCAAATTCTAGTTTCTTATCATCTTTTGGAGCAATGGTTAAAGATAGCTGATTTGTTTCCATATCCAGTTCCATAAATGTAAGGCCTCTAGAAAGTGCTAATACTGCACTTACAACCAAAAGAACGAGCGAAACTATAAATACAATTGCTTTATAACGTAAACTCTTTGCAAGGAAAACACCATACCACTCTTTTACTCTATTAAACCAAGGATGCTTGATTTCCTTTGTTTTACGAAGTGTAAACGATGATACTGCTGGTACCACGGTTAAAGCTACAAGTAAACTTGCAACAAGTGTAAATGCGATAGTAAGTGCTAAGTCAACAAAAAGCTGTCTTGTAAGTCCGTCTGTAAAGATAATTGGCGCATATACACTAACTGTTGTAAGTGTAGAAGCAATAATTGCACCACTTACCTCTTTTGCACCTTCTACAGCAGCCTTTTTAACAGAATATCCCTCACTACGTAAACGATAAATATTCTCTATTACTACAATTGAATTATCTACAAGCATACCTATTCCAAGCATCAGTCCTGACATAGAAATGATATTTAATGAAATATTGGTAAAGTACATAAGTACAATTGCTACAACTACAGATAATGGGATGGAACAAGCAATTACAACAGTTGGTTTCCAATCCTTTAAGAAAAGTGCAAGTATAAGCACCGCAAGGATTGCACCAATAATCATGTTTTGTAACACACTGTTTACAACTAAATCAATATAAATACCCTGGTCCATTAATACACCAAAGGACAAATTTTCATTTTCTTTTTCTAAACGTTCAAATCTTTCTAATAAGCGGTCTGTTACATCTCCTGTAGAATATCCAGTCTGTTTTTCAAACAATAATGTAATACCAGGATTACCGTTTACAATTGCGTAGGTTTCTTCCGAATTATCTTTTACTTCGATTGTTGCTACATCTGATAAACGAATCACACCTACATTATCAAAACCAAGATCAAGAAGTACTAAATCTTCTAGTTCATCCACATCTTTTACTGCTTCGCCAACACGAACCAGATACTGCTTGTTTCCTTCGTTTGCATAGCCAGCTGGCATGTCAAAGTTCTGTGCAACCAAAAGTCCTGATAATGTATCAATGGATAAAATATTGTTTAAATCCGCTGAATCAAGAGCATTTTCTTTTGCTTCCTCCAAAGTTGTCTTTGCATCTTCAATTGAGGATGCTGCAACAGCAAGTTCAGAAGAAGTGCTTCCCATCTGAAGAGCAGCGAGTGCAGCATTTGCATTTAATACATCAAGTCCATCAGAAAGCGCAATTTTTCCAGCTGCAATCTGATCCAAACCTGTTTCAATAGCAGAGATACCAGTATTTACCTGTGTAATCATGCCACTTATCGTTCCCTGGGCAACCGCAAGATCATCATAGCTATCTACAACAATTCCAAGAGAAGAAAGATCTGCAAATTGTGTGGCAATATTTGAATTTAATCCGTCTAATCCTGACTGTAGGGCCACAAGCTGTGCCTGTGTCTGTGCCAACTGTTCTGGCGTCATATAAGAAGCCATTGGCCCGTTTAATACTTCGTTCGTCTGGGCAATTGCATCTTCTAATGCCTTTCCAGTTTCCATGAGTGTCTTATCTTCAAACCCCGGAATACCTGGTTTTGCTTCCATTGCAGCTGTAATTCCATTATAGAGTGCTGTAAGAGATTCTTTTTTACTGTTTAAATCCGCAAGCTGTGTATTTAAGTCAGCTTCTGTTTGAAGAATAGATTCTCTTTGGTCTAAAGTTCCTTCTATCGTATCCGAAAGCTGATTCTGTCCTTGTGTCAACGCACTTTGACCTGCATTAATCGCACTTTCGGCATCGTTAAGTTCATTGGTAGGTTTTACAAATTCGTTTTCAATCGCCTGCTGTATCTGTTCATTGAGTGCATCAATTTTATCCTGATCCATAGTAACAACTACTTTTTCTTCCAACATACCGTTGGCAGAAACCGAAGCTACACCTTCTACCGATTCAAGTGCTGGAACAAGTTCATTGTTTACATAATTGGTAATCTCACTTGCATTCATGCCTTTTACATCAACGGTAGACATCATAATTGGGAGCATATCCGGGTTAATCTGGATAATCATTGGAGTTCCAACATTATCTCCCCATATGCCTGATAACTGATCTAATTTCTGCTGAATTTCAATTACAACCGAATCCATATTTACGTTCTGCCCATATTCACAGGTTACAATTGAATAGCTATTGTATGACATTGAACCAATATTCTCAATTCCCGTTGTTGTCGCAATCTGTGACTCAATTGGTGAAGTCACTTCTTTTTCTACTTGTTCCGGACTCGCACCAATATCCGTCGTCATAATAAGCGCATACTGTAAGCTCATATCTGGTAGTAAATCAGTGGTCATTCTTGTAATAGACACTACACCTAAGACAATAACAAGCAAAACTCCTACCAAGACAGTATACGGTTTTTTTACGCTAAACTTAGAAAACATCTTGTATTCCTCCAATCAGGGTAATTACTCCAAAAATCTGACCGACCAGTCGGTCAGTTTACAATCATTATAATTACCCATTCAAAAAATACAAGATGTTTTCGTATGATTTATTCTTTTTTAATAATTATACAACCTTTCGGCCATTTACTTTTAGCTTAAATTCCGTTCCCAGAACTTCTGCTGCCTTTCGACACATCATCATTCTTCCTAAGAAAATTTCAAAGTATTCAAACATTGTACAAATATTTTCGTCGACCTGTAAATTAAATGAAATTACATTTTTTTCTAAATCGATTTTTAGATTTGAATCAATAACTGCGTAATTCACACGGTCATGAATGTCAAATGTCGCAGGTTCTTTTGGACGCACACGATTTCGTCTTACATCCGTTTTATCTGCAAGAATAAGTGCTGCAGATACCGCATCTGTTGCCCCACCGGTAGATTCATCATGATGGCTGATTGCTGAAACAATCGTAACTCTGTCTTCTAAACTCAAATCCGAATTACGAAGAATTTCATTTGCTAGTATACCACCATATTCTGCATGATTTTTTCGGTTAATTGCATTTCCAATATCATGCATAAAGCCTGCTATTTTTGCAAGTTCAATTTCATGGTCGCTAAATCCAAATTTCTTTAGAATTCGTGCAGCTGTTTCCGCTACGATTGCACAATGCGCCTCCGAATGATCCGTAAATCCAAGAACACCTAAATTAGCATTTCCTTTTCGGATAAGTTCTTTTACTTCAGCATTTTCCTTTATTTCCTGATATGTCATACAATTCTCCATTTTCAATCTTTAACCACTAATCATTGCACTTCTTCTAGTAGTATACTTCTTCTTTGTATAATTCTCTATCCATAAAATGTAAAACAAGCGTAAAAAACTTACCGAACAAAGCGTCTATTCGTCTTGTTCCTCTTCTTCCACAATTCCTGCAACCGCACCAGATACAGATGCTACAACAGCAATCACTGCAATAATGATTACTACAAAAATAATGATAAAAAAGAGAACCAAAAAACCTAAATCTGTCATATCCTTCTCCTTGCTTCCATTTGCTTATCTAACATATTCTATAGAAAATATGTTAGCACTCCCTCCTCATATTAGCAAGTATAACGTTTTCTAATTATGACAAGTCCAAGGAGCATTATTCCTGCAGCAAATAAAGCTACCGTTGGAATTGCTGATACATCACTGGTTTCCGGTGCTTTTGCTGGTATTGTTGTTGGTGTTGTTTGCGCACCGAGTACTACTATTTCTTCTAATTTTTCACTTGTTACAATATAATCTGAGCAATGTATCATTGTAAATGTTGCATATCCATATGAATATACGGAGTCATCTACAAACTCAAACAGTTTTGTAGCTGGATTAAAATAGTATAAGTATACAGTTTTACCTTCTTCAAAACTTCCCTGTGATAAGTCAAGTTTTACTTCCGCTTCGCCAGGCAAATCTCCGCTATGTGCAAAGCTTACCTGTGTAAATTTGAGAGTATCCGATTTTACGTTGTCCATCACATTTGTAATCGCTTCAATGTCTGCGCCCACCGTTACTGTTGGATCAAAGTCTTTATCTACATTTTTAATAAGTGCAAATGACCATAATGTAGGTGTTCCTGTTGTGGATTCTACTTTAATAGAGATTCCCTTTTCTTTTGCTGATGCCAAGACTTCTTTTGAAACACTTTCCATTTCCGATGTAACTAATTCCAGAACCGTATCTTCTTTGTTCTCAGTGATATCAGATTCATCCGTCTTTCCTGTTTCATCCGTTTTACCTGATTCATCTTCGTCCTTTGCAAGGTCCCCAGAACGAATCAACGAGCAATCATCATATGATCCCCATACACCAGCAGTTGTATTTTCTACATAAAATGCAACTGTGATTTCTGTATCATCCTCTTCTACTTCAATTCCTACAATAGTTGGATTTGACCACACTTTCCATCCTTCCAGAGTGCTTGTAGACTCATACACTTTGTCCCCAACTGTTGCTGTAATTCTAAACACATCTGTGCTTCCAGCTGAGCCACCCTGTAAAAAGACCCCAAAATCATACACACCTTTTTCTACTGTAACAGTCTGTGATGCAGACATGGTTTCCCCATTGTTTCCAGTCCAGAAATGTGCACAACCTTTTCCTGTTCTTGCATTATTTGTCGCATCATTGGTATTAAAGCCAACTACATTCCAAGCAACAAGTCCATTTTCAAATCCGGGATTTGTCAAAAGATTGTTTGCTGTTACTTTAATTGTTGCTGTCATATTGACCTGTTTTTCATTGAACACATAGCTTCCATCAATCGTGTATACACCAATTCCGTTTTCCTTCATTACTGCAATTTGTGCTACATCCCAAGATGCTTCCACTTCCTGAGTGGTTGCATCATTGAATGTAAGCGTCACTTTAGAAGGGAGCTCAAAAGAAGTAATATCTTTTACTTCTAATGTTGTATCGCAACATGTAACATTAGCTACCTGTAAAGGTGCTTTCGCACCACTGCGAATCAAATTATATATTTTCAATGTTTCTAGTGGTTTTCCTTCAAAATCAAATACCGACTGATTATCCACAGCAGAACCACCATACCATTTTCCTGCATCCTCCGCATCATATTCTCCCGCAAAAGAAGATGCCCATCCAGATCCGTTAGATTCCCAGGCATTTTTATTTGCCTCTAATCTATCTAAAATCACTTTTCCACTTTCATCATAAACATAAGATACTGGAATCCATGCTGGTTCCCAATAAAACATACCAATTCCGGCTTCTCCAATATCTGTCACCGCTTTTGCTACTGACGCAATTTCATTTGCCTGTCCCTGAAGTGAAAAATCATAAGGTTGGTTTGTATCATTATTTCCAACACGAACTGTATTTTCATGTCCATCTCCATCCTCTAAAGTCCATGCCCATGAAGTCTCAGCTACCATGACTTTCTTTCCATATGTATCAGCAACATTTTTTAATACGTTTGTAAGGTTTTGTATTGTTCCATGCCAATATGGATAATAAGAAGATGCAAATACATCATAATCTACATTGTAATCATCCAAATTTTTTGCAAGACCTGCATATCTTCCTGCTTTTTCAGGATTTGTAAAATGAACGGCTACCAAAATTTCTTTTCCGCTGGCACTTGAAACTTCACGAATTGCTCTAGCACCTGCATTGTAAATCTGCGCCATATTATCCCAGCTTGATTCGCCGCAAATAGCCCCGGTTGTTTCATTTCCCACCTGAACCATTCCAACATCAACTCCTGCAGAAAGTAATGTTTCCAGAGAAGTCTTTGTATATTCATAAACTGCATTTGATTTTGTAGCAATATTATAATCTGCCCATTCTTTTGGAGTCTGCTGTTTTGCTGGATCTGCCCAAAAATCAGAATAGTGGAAATCAATAAGAACTTTCATTCCCGCATTTGTTGCATATTGTCCAATTTCTTTTGCAACTTCAAGATTATTATTTCCACCGCCATATCCATTTCCGCTTTCATCAAATGGATTGTTCCATACACGAATACGAATATAATTTACACCACTCTCCTCGAGCAAATCAAAATACCCCTGTCTTGATAGTTCATTTCCTTCGAAATCGTAGAATTTTGCACCACTGTTTACGATAGAAACATAAGAAGACACGTCAAACCCTGTAATAAAATCATCATCCACAGCTGCATTTCTTTCTACATTGATAGAAGACTCTACAGGATCTGGAACCACAGGTGTTTCTGGCTTATCTTTATCTCCTGGTATTTGTGTTTTTCCCGGATCATCGCTTCCATCATCTATCATATTTCTTGTCATATAAAGGTGATCGAAATATCCCCAACCATCTGCTGAAACTTCTGCATAAAAAGATATGGTTACATCTGTTAAATCCTCTTCCACCGAAAAAGTATGATTTACCTTTTGCCAAGTATTATATCCTTCTAGTGAAGTTCCTTCTTCACTTGCATCATTATAAACACCATCATCCGTCTTACCAGATATTTTAAGCTGCACAGAAGCACCCGATCCCATCACGATAGAATCAAGTTCATAAGTACCTGCTTCTAAACTCTCAAGTGTTTGTGAAAGATAAAAATCTCCACCTTCACCCATCCAAAACTTAAATCCTGTTTCTGTACAATTTTCATCGGGAACCATCCATGTATCTTCAGCATATGTGAAATACTTAAATTCCGTATTATCCCAAGAAGATGGAGTTATTGTCCAAATTCCATCTCCCCACAAATCTCCGGAAAATGTCTCATCTCCTAACACGACTTTTTCTTTTCCATCTTCTGAAGCAAAAACATTTTTCATTCCGCCCGGCACAAACTGCGTTGCCATAAGCACTGTCGCAAGCGCCACACTTGCAACACGTTTCATCCACTCTTTCCTTCTCATTCTATGTAAAACCTCCCTATTCTTGAGCCAAGCGCAACCGCTTGTCCTTTCTCTAAGAACAAGTTTAACATTTCAAATATTGAGTTTCAATTGTGAGTCCTGCCGAATTATTTTCTGCGCAATAGCGCAACATTATCCACAAAATGTGTACAAATTTGTGCATAAGTAACAGTAAACTTCAAATAGATATTTTTATTTGCTCATTTTCCTTTATGAAATGAATATATTTTTTTCGTTTTTCGACCGTCAATTTGTCTAGGTAAGAAAGTACTATTTCTGTTGCCTTATCGACAAAATTCTGCTATTCTATTTATTAGATGTAACTATTCAGATATTCTTTATTATTCATATAGGTGTCCGAATAGATACAGCGAAAAAATATAAGGGGGACTTAGTTATGAGTCAATGTAAAAAATGTGGAACAGAATTGTTAGACACAGCAAAATTTTGTGTAAACTGTGGCACTCCTGTAGAAGTAGCTGCAGAAAATCCAGTAAATGAAACACCTGTTGTTGAGACACCTGTTGTTGAAGAACCTATTGCTGAAACTCCTGTTGTAGAAGAACCTGTAGTTGAAGAACCAGCTCCTTCTACCGATTATTCAGCTCCTGAAGCATCTACTCCAGTAAATCCTACTCCAGTAGCTCCTACTCCAGTAGCTCCTACTCCAGTAAATCCTGGATTTAACGCTCAGCCTCAGCAGCCTCAGATGACAGCTTATCAGCAAGCTTATACAAATAACGTGCAGCAGACAACAGCTTACCAGCAGGCTTACGCAACAAATGGACAGCGTACAACAGCATACGGACAGGTTCAGAAAAAAGGACTTCCAGTTGGAGCAATCATCGGCATTATCCTTGGAGCAGTTGCATTCTTCCTCATCGTTGTAATTGTTGCTTGCGTACTTATCTTTGGTGGAAAAAGCTATGAAAAACCAATCAACAAATTTGAAAAAGGTGTTAACAAGGGCGATGCTTCCATAATTATGGAAGCCTTCCCAGAGGTTGCCTCAACAAGTACATATATGTATTCTTCCATGGCTGATTACTGTGTTGGAATTGAAGATCTTGAAATCGAAATTTATGACACAGAGAAATTGACAGGATATGATCTTACAGACCTACGTGAATACAGCGACTTTGCATATCTTGCACCAAACGGAACTCTTAATGTTACTGAAGCATATGATTGCTACGTAACAATAAATTATAAAGAGTACGGTGTTCCGTCTACAGAATATGGTGTAATTACTGTAGGAAAAATCGATGGTAAATGGTATATCGTGGATATATACTAATTTCAAATTCAAGACATTAAAAGAGTGATAGGAATCCTATCACTCTTTCTTTTTACGCTCCGTTTCTGTCTCTATTTCACTTGCTTGATTCTTCATGTCATTCTTCTTATCTGGAATCTGTCTTCCCGTCACATCCATATGATAATCCTCGGTCAAAATCAAATCAGATATCGTTCCAATCGTATAACCCTGGTTTTCTAAATTTGTAAGCATGGTATCTAATGCGTCAGCGGTATACTTTGCCCCATTGTGGCACAAAATGATAGAACCATTTCCAAGCTCTTTATGGTTACAAACAGTATCAATAATCGATTCAACACCGTAATCCTTCCAATCGAGACTGTCCACATTCCATTGTACTGTCTCATATCCCATATCATTTGCAACACAAATAAGTTCGTTATCATATGCACCTGATGGAGGCCTAAATACGCACATCTTATATCCTGTCAAGTCATACACCTTGTCATGTGTAAGCTGTATTTCTTCACGCTTTTGTTCCTCGGAAAGTGTTGTCATATCATAATGATGTTCACTATGATTTCCCAACTCATGGCCTTCTTCCACAAGTCTTTTGACACACTCTGGATTTGCCTCCACCCATCCACCAGTCATAAAAAACGTCACCTTAATATTATGTTCCTTTAAAATTGCCAAAATATCGTTAAAGTCTTCGACACCCCATGCCGCATCAAAGCTAAGAGCAATTCTTTTTTCATCGGTCTCTACAGAATAAATCGGGAGCTCTCTATCTCCAAACGTATTAGATGCCAAGATTTTTACGGTATTACTTAGCACTTCTTCAGACGGTTCAATTTGAAACATCATTTTTGTTCCAAAATAAATCCCAGTAAGAATCACAAATAAAAAAAGAGGAATTCTTCTTTTCATAGCAAAACTGCTTTTTTCATATCTTATTCCTTGAATAAAACATTTATGCGAAGATTCCTCTTAAACTCAATCTTTATTTATAAATTCTTTACTTTATACCCAAGACTTTCATACCAATCTAGATACGGTTTAAATATTCAATTACAACATCAATTGACTGTACCGCCGCTTTTTCTGCAAATGTCTGATAATCAATCGCTCCTCCATCCCCATCAGAGATAGAACGAAGAATTGCAAATGGCACATTATTTACAAAACAAACATGTCCGATACTTCCACCTTCCATTTCGCAAGCAATTGCCTGAAACATCTCACGAATTGAAGCTTTCTTTTCTGGATTTTCTAAGAACTGATCTCCTGTTGCGATTGTACCTTTTACAAAATGAATTCCTTTGTCTTTCATGCAAGAAGCCAAAATATTTACCATGCCTTTGTCTGATTCAAAAAAAATCTGATTAATTCCAGAAATAAGCCCTACTGGATCGCCAAGCGGTGAAGTATCCATGTCGTGTTGTACAACCTGTGTTGCAAGAGCAACATCAAGAACAGATAAATCACGTGTTAAAGTTCCACCAACACCGATGTTAATCATCTGATCTACATTATATTTTAAAATCATAGTCTGTGCACAAATAGCTGCAAACACCTTACCAACACCACAAACAGCAGCTACGATTTCTTTGTCTCCAAATGTACCACTTACGAATTCTACTCCACTAATTGTCTCTGTACTGATATTTTCTAGGGATTCCTTTAAAGTATCCACTTCCATTTGCATTGCTCCGATAATTCCGATTCTCATTCTTATTTCTCCTTGCACATCAAATATTTAATCCGAATCAAAGATTATATATACTTTGATTCACAACCAATCATTTACTCTGGATAAGTAAATTCCATATTATCCTGATTATTTAATACTTCTAAGTATTTTTTGCACTCTTCTTTCGCAAGTTCAATATCAAGATTTGCATAATTTCCACATTCAATTGCCGATGCTCCGAACACTGGACCATCATGATCAATTGTCTGCTGTAACCATTTTTTTGTGTATGCAAATACCTCAGTAGGCTTCATATCACGGACCAAAAGATAAAATCCGGTCTGGCATCCCATTGGTCCAAAATACACGATTTTATCAGAAATTTCTGAATTACGAGAAAATGTTGCAAGCATATGTTCTACCGAATGCATAGTAGCATTTGACATATAGTCACCATTGTTTGGCTTTCTTGTACGTAAATCATAAGTAATGATATCTCCATCTTCTCTTGAAATATAGAAACCTGGTTCTAACACATTATGATTAATCTGAAATGATTTAATTCGTTCCATAAAAATTCTCCTTCACTAAGCTGACAAAATTAAAGGCGTAGCCAAAACGCTACGCCTTAATATTACCATGTTACCCTAGGATTTCGCAACCTCTTCCATTTCCTGTGCAATACGATTGATATCTTTCAAAACATCATTCATACCATGTAATGCTGTTAAGGAAGAATCACTAATAGAAAGAGTGGTCTCTGCTGATGCCGATACTTCTTCACCTGTTGCAGAAAGATTTGTAATACTATCCATAATTAACTCATTTGCTTCAATAATACTTTCTACAGAAGCATTAACTTGTACAACACCATTATGTAACTCATCGGTTTCTTGTTTGATTTCTATAAGCTTATCACCTGTTTCGGCAATGAGTTCATTTTGTTTTTCAGCATTGGTTGCTGACTGTACCATGCTATTTGATGCAGACTGTGCATCTAAAGTAAGTCTTTCAATAATTGTACTAATCTGTTCCGTTGCCTTACGTGTATCTTCAGAAAGATTACGAATTTCATCTGCAACAACTGCAAATCCTTTACCTGCTTCACCAGCTCTAGCAGCTTCAATAGAAGCATTTAATGCAAGAAGGTTTGTCTGGCTTGAAATACCGAGGATTGTCTCTGTAATTGCCTGTACGTCTTTGATACTTTCATTTAACTGAACAGTTGTATGATTTGTTTCTGTATTAATCTTTGCAACTTCTTCCGCCTGATATTTAAGCTGTTCAATCAAGCGAACACCTTCATCCACTGTTTCATTTGTACGAACAGAAATTTCTCCCATACGACGAGCTTCTTCTCCGACCGTCTGAATGCTCTGCTGAATATCCGCAGTCTGTGTTGTCTGCTGTTCAATCGCTTCTGCATTCACACGTGTAGCTTCCGAAATCTGTGAAACAGATATATTACTTGTATTTACTGTTTCATTTAACTCTTCTGAAACATCCTTTGCCTGACGGAATTTTTCATTTAACTCAGTTGCAAGTACAACAATTTTTTCAGAAGTCTGTGACTGTTCTCTTGCACCACTTTGCACGGCATCTATGGTTTCATTTGACTGTCTAATCGAAAGCTTAGACATTTTGTTTGCAATAGTAACAGCAACTATGAGCAGCAAAATATCTAAAATAATGCCCTGAATATATAATGTAAAATCCTTGGCTAAGTATGCCCCAAAAAAGAGTATGATTGTAACAAGCACGATGATTGTTCCAATTCTTGTAAGCACTGGATCTGCAAATAATACCACCAAAAATATAATCGTAAAAGCCAGCGCATACACACCTAAATTTGTCGCCGTAATCAACGTCACGCCATAAACAGCCAATGCCGAAAAGTAACAGAAATAACGATAGTTTTTACCATATTTCATGCTCTTATAAGCAATCACATTTGCAATAATGACTGCTATCGATACCACCATACGAAATAACAGACTAAAATTCATTCCCCCGATTAGTGTAATCAGCGACAGCGTAATCATTGCCCCGCAAATAAAAATATTTGCAAGTAATCCCTCTTTGTTCTTTTCTTGTAAATGTTTTTTCTCTAGTTCCATAGACATCCCCCTTATCTAATGAAAAAACCATGTACCTTCTTTATGATTCCTGTTCAAAAATGTTAAGAAACTCTTCAAATACTCCAAGTGCTTCATCAATTGGTTGTGGTGTACTCATATCTACACCTGCATTTTTAAGTAAATCAATTGGATCCTTTGAACATCCGCCACTTAAAAATTCTTTTATATAACGGTCTACTGCCGGCTGCCCCTCTTCCAAGATTTTTTTAGAAAAAGCTACTGCTGCAGAATAACCTGTTGCGTACTGGTATACATAGAATGATGTATAAAAATGTGGAATTCTCATCCATTCATAATCAATCTCTTCGTCAACCACCATATCCGGACCATAATATGTCACGTTTAAGTCATGATAAATCTGATTTAAGTCCTGTTGTGTCAATGATTCCCCATTCCAAAGACGTTTGTGAACAATCGTCTCAAACTCTGCAAACATTGCCTGACGGAATAACGTTGTACGGAATCCATCCAAATAGTGATTGATTAAGTATAAACGTTCTTTCTTATCCGTTGTATTTTTTAATAAATACTGCATTAATAAAGATTCATTACATGTAGAAGCAACTTCAGCAACAAAGATTAGGTATTCTGCATATGTTACCGGCTGTTCTTTGCTTGAATAATAGGTATGCATTGCATGCCCCATCTCATGTGCCAATGTAAACATAGAATCTAAATTATCCTGATGATTTAAAAGTACATATGGGTGTGTTCCATATGCTCCCCATGAATATGCACCAGAGCGTTTATTTTCATTTTCGTAAACATCTATCCAGCCATTTTCAAATCCATCTTTTAACGTCTTTACATAATCGCTGCCCATTGGTTCAAGCGCTTTTATAACTGTCTCTTTTGCTTCTTCATAAGAAATCTTTTTGTCCGCATCTTCTACAATTGGAACATAAATATCATACATATGAAGCTTATCTACGCCAAGCATCTTCTTACGAAGTGCTACATATTTGTGCATTGCAGGCAAATGTTTGTGAACCGTTTCGATTAAGTTGTCATAAACGCTTTCTGGAATATTTCCTTCTGCTAAATGCATTGCACGAACACTATCATATTTTCGAACTCTTGCAAAAAATGCTTCCTGTTTTAAATGACTTACAAATGTAGTAGAAATCATGTTTCCAAATTTCTTGTAAGTATCATATAATGCAGTGAATGCTTCATGACGAAATCCTCTGTCACTGCCGTTTAACAGATGAATGAAATTACCATGCGTAATCTGGATGGTATTTCCTTCTACGTCGCGAATTGTTGGGAATTTCAAATCTGCGTTGTTAAACATTGAGTAAATATTATCAGGCCCTACCGCTAAATCTCCTGCAAGCGCTAAAATATTTTCTTCTGCTGAAGAAAGCACGTGGTCTTTGTTTCGAACGATGACCTCAATGGCTCTACGATATTTCTCAAGCCCTGGTTCTTCTTTATAAAATTCATCTAATCGATTACTATCAATCGCCAAAATCTCCGGATTAGAAAATGCAGTTGCACTTTGCATACAAACTAAAATACTATCTGCCTTTGCCGCATATGCCTGATATTTTGAAACAGCTGTATCCTGGTGTAAACGCTGATTTGCGTATACGTAAACACGCATGCCATGATACAATAAATCATCACTCATCATAAAAAATGAAAGAAGCGTCTTTGCATCATCTAACTTACCTGCAAACTGTTTCATATTCTTAGCAATGTCTTCAACCTGTTTTACTTCTTCTTCCCAAAGTTCATCAGTTGCAAACATATCTTCCATTTTCCATTTAAACTCGTCTGGAATATCCTGACGCTTTTTTAAAATCTTTTCCTCCAAATCAGTATCTCCTTCTAGCCCTCTATTTAGCTCTTCTACCGTAATTTATCAATAGTATTATAGCACTTATCTGGTGATATACAAATATTATTTGGTACATTTTATCTATTTTTTTTTGTCTTTTCCCGTGCTTTTAATTCAATTTTACCAATATATACACATACACCAATATGTACAAAAGGGCAGAACGCGTCTTCCACGTCCTGCCTAAGTGTTTACTGAATGACACTTATATCTGTTAGTGTCACATTTGTTCGATATCCTTTATATTCTCCATTTTCTAATCGGTAAAATGTGATTTCTACCTCGTCACCGGCTTCATAATTTCGAAGAAGTGCCTGAAGTTCTGTCATTGTTTTTACTGATTCTCCACCAATTGAATCAACAATATCTCCTCTACTAAGTCCTGCCTCATCTGCTGCTCCACCTTCAATCACTTCATAGATGTATACACCCTCTGGCATACTATATACCTGCGAAATATCTGACGTCACATCCTGTCCCTTAATACCAAGATATGCTGTCTGACCTCCATTGGAAGTTCCAGTTTCGATAAGTTGTGCGATGATTGGATAAGCATCCTCCATTGGAATCGCAAAACCAAATCCTTCTACTCCTGTTTCTGCATATTTGACAGAATTGATACCAATCACTTCTCCCTTTACATTTAAAAGCGCACCGCCACTATTTCCCGGGTTAATCGCCGCATCTGTCTGAATCAGGTTATTATTGATAATAACATTTCCATAATCATCTTCTACAGTTACACTTCTTCCAAGTGCGCTGATTACACCAGTTGTAACTGACTGTCCATATCCAAGCGCATTACCAATTGCAATCGCCGAATCACCTACAAGAAGTTGTGTCGAATCACCTATGGATGCAACTTTAATCACATCCAACGTCTGTTTTTCAATTTCAGAGATACGAACTTTTATTACAGCCAAATCTACTGATGGAGCAGTTCCCTGTACTTCTGCTTCCACGGTCGTATCATCTACAAATTGTACCGTTAATGTATCTGCACCCTCTACCACGTGATTATTGGAAGAAATATAGATATAATCCTCATCCTGACCAATGATAATGCCCGATCCACAGCTTTCACTATCATAAGACTCCTGTCTACCCCAAATACTTGAATAAGTAACTGTTGAAGTATTGGTAATTGCAACAACACTTGGCATTACCTCTTCCACAAGATCAGATACATCAATAAGTTCAGAGGTCGAACTTAGACTTGTTGTCTGAAGTGGTCCGTTTCCGTTGATATCTGTCATATCCGTCGTCTGCGCATTATTTCCAGACGCATTATCTCCATTTCCACTACTAATTGACGATGCATTTGTTGTATTATCCAATCCAAGCAAATGAACCCCAGCATAACTTACGCCTGTAAAAACGCCGCCAGAAACTAAACCAAATACAAGTGCAATCGCCGCACATTTTACAAGCTTGACACCGAAATTGTTAGAAGAATTTTTCTTTTGTTTATTCTTTCTGCTGATTTCCTGGTTCCAATTCATATTTGTATTTGCATTATAGTTTGCACTTGCATTGCTATTTACATTTGCATATGAGGTGAATCCTGCAATGTCATCCTGTACAATCTGGTCTCGTGAGAAACCATATGTATCTCCTTGTTTTATATTATTTGGATTACCTACATCACTTGTATTTCTCAAATCACTTGTATCACCAGGATCACTTATATTACCCACATTCTCTTCATCACTTAGATTTGGTTTTTCAAAAGGATTTCCATAATTATTCTCGTTCATTATTCCTCTCCTCCAATCTATAATTATGTATCTTTTACTCCATAAAAAAGAGTCTAGCGCTATTTTGTGAACAAACTGTGTCATTCTTCTAAAAATTCTATAATCTATTGTTATATTCTTCGAAAAATTCTATAATTTTTAAATTTTTGAGAAATTGTTTTCTCGACTATTTTAACGTATAAACATCGTTTTTTCACCAAGAAATACATAAATTCTTAATAATTGTTTAGGCAAGTTTACACTTGTCCTAGTAATATGTCTGGGGTATAATAAGGTGTTTCTAATCTTACAAAGATGCAAGCAAAGAGGCATTACTATGAATAAGATAAAATCTTTGTTTTTGCAATTTGGAAAGTTCGGCATCGTAGGTGTTATCAGCTTTCTCGTTGATTACTTTCTTCTAATTGCATTGACAGAATTTGCTGGTTGGGAATACATTGTATCAAGCGGAATTTCCTATACCACATCCATTATTGTAAACTACATATTAAGTATGAAATTCGTCTTCCAATCAAGAGAGGATATCAGCAAAACAAAAGAAGTAATAGGTTTCTTCGTATTAAGCGCCATTGGTCTTGGCCTAAACCAGATGATTATGCTCATTCTCGTAGAATCCCTACATGTCTTTTATGCACTTGCAAAAATTCTTTCTACCTTGATTGTATCTTTATATAATTTCTTATCAAGAAAGATGTTCCTTGAGACATCTGATGATGACGATGACGAATAAAACGTGTTCAATCCTGCTTTTCGCCTGGTTGGGCACGTTTTTTCGTTTTCAAGTCGGCAAACTTTTCCATTTTTACATTTGTTACCGTTCCTATTTCCGTTCACAAATCGGTAGCCTTATACATTCTAGTGTTTGTTACCGGCTCTATTCCTCCTTTTATGTCGGCAACATTTCCCTTTTTCCCTTTTGTTGCCGAATTTACTTTCGCTTGTACGACGGTAAACTTATATATTTTCCCATTTGTTGCCGACTATTCCCCTCTTTACATGTCGGCAACATTTCCTGTTTTCTTATTTGTTACCGTATTTGCTTTCGCTTGTACGACGGTAAACTTATACATTTTCCCATTTGTTGCCGACTATTCCCCTCTTTACATGCCGGGAACATTTCCTCTTTTCCCTTTTGTTGCCGGTTTGAAGCCCAGCTTACACAGGAAATATGTATAGTTCATCTTAAAAGAAAAACATAAAATTTTTTTGTATAGAAATAAACTATTCTACATAAAAAACCCGGCGCAAGCGCCGGGCATTTCTATATCTTCTTATTATTCAACAGTAACTGATTTTGCAAGGTTACGTGGTTTATCAACATCCAATCCTTTTCCAACAGATACATAATAACTGAAAATCTGAAGAGGAATAATTGCAAGAGAGTTTGTAAAATAACTATTTGTCTTTGGAATGTAAATAACACTATCCGCACATTTCTCGATTTCGAGATTATCTTCATTTGTTACGGCAAGGATATATGCTCCACGTGTCTTTACCTCTACGATATTACTAATTGTCTTTTTGTACAATTCTTCCTGCGTTACAACTGCTGAAACAAGGGTTCCATCTTCGATTAATGAAATTGTTCCATGTTTTAATTCTCCTGCTGCATACGCTTCGGAATGAATATAAGAAATTTCTTTTAATTTAAGGGATGCCTCAAGTGAAATCGCATAATCAATTCCACGACCAATAAAGAAAGTATCTTTTGCTGCGATATATCGGTTTGCAATTTTCTGAATACGTTCTTTATTTCCAAGTAAGCTTTCAATCTGTGTTGGAAGCATTTCTACCTCATGAAGGTATGATGCCATCTGAGCATCTGAAATCTGTCCGCGTACGTGAGCAAATTTAAGTGCAAGTAAGTACTGTGCAACAAGCTGACAGCTATACGCCTTTGTTGTAGCAACAGAAATTTCTGGTCCAGCCCATGTATACATTACTTTATCCGCTTCACGCGCGATAGAACTTCCTACTACGTTTACGATACCAAGTGTTGTAACTCCACGTTCTTTTGCAAGACGAAGAGCCGCAAGCGAATCTGCAGTTTCACCTGACTGGCTGATAATAATAACTAATGAGCCTTCGTCAAGGATTGGGTTACGATAACGGAATTCCGAAGCAATATCTACTTCTACTGGAATACGTGCCATTCCTTCAAATACATATTTGTTTGTAATACCTGTATGATAAGCAGAACCACATGCTACAATATGGATTTTCTTAATAGCACGAATTTCTTCATCTGTCATTCCAAGTTCTTCAATCACAATCTGTCCGTCTTTGATTCGTGGGCTGATTGTATCACGAACTGCTTTTGGCTGTTCGTAGATTTCTTTTAACATGAAATGTTCGTAACCGCCTTTTTCCGCAGCATTAATATCCCAATCGATGTGTTTTGACTCTTTTGTAAGCGCTTCTCCATCCATATCGAAAAATTCAATTTCATCTTTGGACAAACGTGCAATTTCTTCATTATCAATAAAATACACGTCTCTTGTGTATTTCAAAACAGCTGGAACGTCAGATGCAATAATATTTCCACCTTCACAATGTCCAACGATAAGTGGGCTGTCTTTACGTACAGAGTATACAACATCTGGATAATCCTGAAAAATAATTCCAAGTGCATAAGAACCTTCTACACGGTGAATAACTTTCGTAACCGCTACAAGTGGATCATTACCATATTTTTTGTAGTAGTAATCAAGCAAATGTGCTACTACCTCTGTATCTGTTTCAGAAAGGAACACATATCCCTTTTCTGTTAATTTCTTCTTTAATTTGATATAGTTTTCAATGATACCATTATGTACAACTGCAATTGTCTGATCCGCATTAAAATGTGGATGAGAGTTTACATCCGATGGTTCTCCATGAGTTGCCCAACGTGTATGTCCAATTCCGACATTTCCATTCATGGTTGCACCATCATGCGTAAGTTCACTTAAAACTTTAAGACGGCCTACTGCCTTTTGAATATTAATTTTTTCTCCATCAAAAACAGCCATACCAGCTGAATCATATCCACGATATTCCAATTTTGAAAGACCATCCAAAAGAATTGGAGCAGCCTGTTCCTTACCAATATATCCTACGATTCCACACATAGTGAATCCTCCTTTTCAAGGCTCGTCATTTATGCCTTTTTTGATTGTTCAAGAAAATTTTTCTTCAAAAATCATGCACAATCGTTTTATCATTTTACAATATTTTATTTACTAATGCAACTTTCATTCCTACAGCTGATAACAGCCTTTAAGAAAAGGCGATAAGATTTCTTATCGCCTCGTTTACTCATTCACTTCTCTTTATCTATACAAGCTTCGTTTCCTTTTGCTTTATATAATAATTTTCATTATATTGCAATTTGCATTATATAGTAATTCCGTTCTTCTTCAACAACTCGCGAGCAGATTCTACAGAGTCAACGCCTGTTGCATTTTTTACTGGAGCAAATTCTTTTTCACGGTCTACTTCAAACGATAAACAATTATCCATCATATAAATCATATCTAAGATAAGTGTTTCAAATTTATATGCATTTGGAGTTTCTGGTTTTACAAATGTACCGTTTTCATCTAAATATGGCACTTTCTTTTCTACAATATGAAGTGGAAGTGCTGAATTTGCGATTTCATTTAATTTGTCTACACGGAAAATGTAGTTTAAGATTACACCAAATCCGTAAAGAAGCGAGCCATTGTCTCCTTTTGCTTCAGCCATTTCTGGAGTAAGTTCGTAGTATTCTACAATTGATGGTTTTCCATCTTCTAAACATAATGCTCCAACTCTTTCGTATGGATCACATTTGCGTACTACTTTTGCACCTGATACACAGCCTGATGCTAATGTTGCTCCTACGAATACAGGGTCTGCAATCTGCTGAAGAACATTATCTACAGCAAATACGTTTAACCATTCTACACCTTTTTCTTCTAAATCCTTATCAAGACCGGCTTTTACTAATGATTTATACCAGCCACCATTTCCGTTTGGAGACATTGCAAGAGAATCTTCTGCTTCCATAAGAATGTTTCCATCAAAGTCAACCGCTGGAACCATTTCCTGAACGAAGAATTTAACAAAATCTTTGTTGTATCCAAAGAAGTTATGCTCTTCAAAGAATGCTCTTGTCTGCTCATCATTTTTATCACTTGTCATGATATAAAGTGGTACGAACGCACCTGCTTTGTTTGTTACTTTCTTTAAATTTTCGATTAACTGTTCAAAGATGTAGAGTTCACGCGTTACTCCGATATTATACATACCTTTTGCTTTATCAAAACCAAGACGTGTTCCCTGTCCACCTGCAAGAAGAATAGCACCTACTTTACAAGCTTTGATTGCCTCTAAACCAGCTGATTCAAATTCATCTTTCTTTGCTTCGATTTCGCTAAGTTCCATTGCTCCAATTGGAGTAATTTCGCCACGTTTTTGTTCTCTTGATTCTAAATGATCAAGATTTGACCAATCCATTCCATCAATCTGTTCTTCTAATTTTTTTGGAATTTGTTTTCCGATTAATCCCATTAAATATTTCTGATTTGTTTCTTTGATTTTTGTAATCGAATTGTTATTCATAACGCTCTCCTATCATCCTCTGGTATCTTATACCCTTATTCTCCCTGATTGATATTTCCGGTTCCTCCAGAACCAGTTGTATCGTTATATTTTGTAGTATCAACAAGACCTTCCGTATTTCTGTCTACGCCAGAAATATAAATAATTTCCTGGCTAATACTCTTAACAGTATCGGATACTTCGTATTCGTTGTCAGCACTTTCTTCTGTTGAGTTTGTATCTGCAGCAGTTGTATCATCCACACCAAAAAGGAATTCGTGAAGAGTTACAACATTGTATTCTAAATCAGCTGGAACAACAGTATCTCCTGTATCAAGCATTCGCGTAGTAAGCGCAAAAGGGAATCCGGTAGATCCTACCACATCATATTTCATAACATCTGCAGCCATTCCAATAATATCTGTCAACTGAATATTTGTTGCAACATCATCAAATACATTGTTACAAATCTTCGTTAATGTACCGATATCTGACTGCTTTGCCTTATTAAGCATAGCTTCAAGCAAAATACGCTGTCTTGAAGTACGCATGAAATCATCACCAGCAAGATGACGAATACGCGCATAACTTGTTGCCTGTGTTCCATTTAGAGTCACAAGACCGCTCTGGTAAAGACGTGGAGCTGTCTGTCCTGTAGCATCCTCAATTTCCCACATATAATCATTAATCATAGACATTTCGGCATCCGAAACTTCGATTTCAACACCGCCTAATGCATCAATTGCTTCTACCATTGCGCACCAGTCTACACAAATATATTCTGTAATATTTAAATCAAGGTTTGCATTTAACATCTGAACCGCAGCTTCTGCACCACCATTTGAATATGCAGCATTTGCTTTACGATACTTATCGTTTCCGATATTCATCAAAGTATCTCTGTATACAGAAACAAGTCTTACATCCTTGGTATCTTTATCGATACTTGCAATCATAATTACGTCAGAATTGTTTGAATCATAAGCGTTAGCACTACGGCTATCCAATCCAAAAATTGCAATATTCTGGAAATTTTCCAAACGCGCTAATGTATCTGCATCCAAGTCCGAGTTAATTCCGGCTTCTTCATCCGACAAGCCTCTACGGAAGTCGATTTTTCCAACAATATTTGCAATGTATAAGCCTAAAAGCAAAATACAAAGTGCAAATGCTTCCACACCAAGCATTACGAGTCTACGTTTACGTTTCTGCTTTTTCGTCATTTTCTTTTTTCCGCGAGAATTTCTTGTACCAGTTGGCACTTCTAAATCAGCGCGCCTTGAATTTCTTACTTGCACACTCTGTCTTGAAGTTCCAGATGCACTCTGTCTTCGAGCTTCTGCTGGATGTCCAGTCACTTTGTTATCTCTGCGATTATTTGCCATAACTACACCTTTATTTCTTTCTTTCACGTTTGCCATGGATGTAAAGCCATCCTTTGACATAATCGTCTCTTTCTTTTTCAGACATACTTGAGTAGGTTTCCATATCAAGATTGCAAAGCGTCATCTGAGACCTATGGCATTTGTGGCACTCCACATCTACCCTGCGCGAAACAGGACGAATCCACCCACAATCCGGACATATGTAAATTTTCATCATCGCTTATTATTCACCAAAATATGCATTTACAGCTGTTTTTAACGCCTCTAATTTTTCGTTAGAATCCTGTAAAGATGTTCCTTTCACTCCAAAGTAAAATTTAATCTTAGGCTCTGTTCCTGAAGGACGTACACAGCACCAAGCGTTATCGTTTAGTTCATAATAAAGTACATTTGAAGATGGAAGCCCTGTAGGTTCTACTACTCCTGTCTTCATATCTTTTCTTGTGTCTGCTTTGTAATCACGAACTGCAAGCACTTCGTAATCACCAAATTTAGCTGGAACATTTTCTCTAGCGCCAGCCATAATGCTCTGAATTTGAGCAGCCCCATCAATACCTTTTAATTCTAAAGTAGTGATATCTTCTTTGTAATAGCCATATTTTTCATAAATATCAATCATGCCATCCCAAAGAGTTTTGCCCTGTGATTTTAAGAATGCAGCAACTTCGCAGAGCATAACAACTGCGGCTGGAGCATCTTTATCACGCGCATATGTACCTGGTAAACATCCATAACTTTCTTCAAAACCAAAGACATAGTTTTTATCTCCTGTCTTTTCAAATGAAAGGATCTGCTCACCAATATATTTAAATCCTGTAAGTACTTCGATAAGTTCTACATCATAAGCTGTCGCAATTGCTTTTGCTAAATCTGTAGAAACAACTGATTCTAAAAGTACTGGATTTGCTGGCATTGTGCCATTAGATTTTTTCTGGCTTAAAATATATTCAGCGATTAACATAGCTGACATATTTCCTGTAAATGTAACATATTCACCAGTTTTTGTATCCTTGCAGTAAACACCAAGACGATCTGCATCAGGGTCTGTAGCAAGAACGATATCTGCATCTTTTTCTTTTGCAAGTTTAAGAGCAAGTTCCCAGGCTTTTTCATTTTCTGGGTTTGGATATGGACATGTAGGGAAGTCTCCATCTGCAATTGCCTGCTGTGGCTCGATGTATACTTCTTCAAATCCTAAATCTGATAAAACTCTTTGTACTGGTAATAAACCTGAGCCATGGAAAGGAGTGTACACAATTTTAATATCCTTTGCCATTTCTTTAATTACTTCTGGATGAATTGAAAGCTTACGAAGTTCTGCAAAATATGCTTCATCTACAGAATCATCAACAATGTTATATAAACCTGCTGCAATAGCAGCATCCTTGTCCATTGTTTTTACCATATCAAAGCTTGTTACTTTCCCAACTTCTGCCATGATATTTGTGTCATGTGGTGGTGTAACCTGCGCACCATCTGACCAGTAAACTTTGTATCCATTGTATTCGCGTGGATTGTGGCTTGCTGTGATTACGACACCCGCAAGTGTTCCAAGCGTACGAACAGCAAATGAAAGCATTGGAACCGGACGTAAGTCTTTAAATACATAAGTCTTAATTCCATTTGCGGCTAAGCAAAGTGCTGTTGCATCTGTAAATTCATCATGCATATTTCTAGAATCATGTGCGATTACTACACCTTTTTCTTGTCCACCCTGAGAAATGATGTAGTTAGCCAGTCCCTGTGTTGCCTGACGAACTGTATATATATTCATACGGTTAGTACCTGCACCGATTACCCCACGTAAACCAGCAGTACCAAATTCTAATGTACGGTAAAAACGATCCTCAATTTCCTTCTCATCATTAGCGATTGCTTTTAATTCAGCCTTTGTGTCTTCATCAAAATATGAGTCTGTACACCATTTTTCGTATTCCGCTCTGTAGTCCATTATTCATTCCTCCGTATTTTTATCAAATCATTCATACGAAGTCATTCTATCACATTCAAATATGAAATAAAAGAGATTTCTTTCTGCGAAAATTGCCATAAAACGACAGAATTCGCTTAGAATGTTTTGAAGTCTACTCCTTTTGCTTTTTGAATGCAATAACCTTCATAATTTCTTAAGACAATTAAGGAAAACTTCACATAAGGATTATTTGTCGAATATTGTCGATTTAAAGTTGTCGAAATAGCTAGACAAATCATCGAAAATGACTAAAATTAGCAATGTGTAGAAAGGGAGGACTATAGTGTAATGAATAAAACGAAGGTATTGATTGCAGATGATAACGAGATAGCGCTATCGCTTCTTCAGGAATTTATTGCAGAAGAAAAAGACTTTGAAATTGTCGCAATCGCAAAAGAGGGGAAAGAAACACTAAGCAAAATTTACGAAACAAAGCCTGATATTGTTCTTTTAGACATCATCATGCCTGAACTAGGTGGTTTGGACGTTTTAAGTCACGTTATGAATGACCACGATTTTAATGACAAACCACTTTTTATCATGCAAAGTGTCATCGGCTCAGAACATATCGCAGATGAAGCCTTTTTAAATGGTGCATTTGACTATGTTATGAAACCACTTTCATATGAACAGGTTATTTCACATCTTCATCGCGCAGTTGCTCATCGTGAACATAAAAACATCCGAAAAGACTTCATCACAAAAAACCCATATTTAAAAGATGATATTGATCTAAAATCTGAGGTTACAGAGATTTTACATCAGGTAGGTCTACCAGCCCATTTAGCAGGTTACGAACTCATTCGTCAGGGAATCATCATGAGTTTTAACGATCCAAAGCTCATTGATAGTATTACTAAGGGGCTTTATCCTGCTCTTGCAAAGAAAACAAATTCTACCCCTAGCCGTGTGGAACGTTCCATTCGGCATGCCATTGAAGTTGCATGGGGAAGAGGAAACACCGCTATCATGGAAGAAATCTTTGGATACACCATTGATTTTAAGAAAGGGAAACCAACAAATTCTGAGTTTATCGCACTCATAACAGACAACCTAAGAATCAAGTCGAGATACTGGTAAAGTAGAGAAATTTTCTCTATGCGCAAAAAAATGTATCCCAGATACAAAATGACACGTCTTTTTGTATCTGGGATATTATTTTTTATCTCTAACTCCTTTTTTTTATAGAGAAATCTCTTTCCACAAACAAATCCCCACGGCTCCATTCAAATACGTCTTTGGTGAAATCGTTTCTCTATAGAAAATATTGGTTTTCCTAGGGAATCTTTTTACTGTACCATTTCTCTATAGAAAAAAATTTGTCTGTGAGCTACAAAAATTCGGCATTTTCTTAATATAATATCCATTTTTAGGGGCTTTTTCCCATATTATTTCTCTATGGAAAATATTAAAACTCCCAGATGAAAAATCCCTGCATTTTTTGTACCTGGGATACTATTTTTCTTATATAGAGAAAATCCCTCTATTTTTCATGTAATTTTTCCTTATAAAAAGAAATTATTTCTATCTCTCTTATCAATTTTTCTGTATAGAGAAACCAGCTTCATACTTTTTTATCCTTAGCATCATTTTCCCTGCATAGAGAAACCTTTTTCATATTTTTTTATCTCTAACTCCCTTTTTTCTCCATAGAGAAACCACTCTCCATAAACACATCCCCACGACTCCATTCAAATACGTCATTGAGGAAATCGTTTCTCTATAGAAAATATTGATTTTCCTAGAGAATTTTTTTCTGTATCGTTTCTCTTTAGAGAAACCAGCCATAACCTACAGAACCTGTCACCGGCAGCTTCCTTCGAATGCATGGCAACAAAAAATGTGAAAGCCTAGACTTTCACATTTTTCTCTTACTTCACACTATATTCAATTGCTATAATCAAATCATCCTCGAAGATAAATTTCAGTTTTGTATCTCCACTTTCATAAGAAATACTGTTTGCAGTTTCGTAATAATCTTCTCCATAAGCTTCAATTACATTTTCTTTCGTCATAGATAAATCTATGCCTTCTTTGGTCGAAACAGAGTCATCTTTGAATGTGATGTAATTTATGACTTCTTTTTCTCCATCATCATAGGTTTGTATCATATATCCTGGATATGTGTAATATTTGTCAGTTCCCTGAGATGCGCAACTTGGTTCTTCAAAGTAACTTAACGGTTCTCCGAGTGCTCCTTTTATTCCGCTTGCGTCCATATTCGGAGTTAAAGAAAAGCCATTTACCACAAAAGCAAACCCGTCTTCCTTCTTTTGTTCACCTATAACACCTGTTTTTCCATCTTCTCCACATGCCACAAATATGTTAGAAAGTAAAAATGCACAACCAAGTATCAGCACAGTTCTTTTCCAATTTTTCTGCTTACATTCCTTCTTTCGCATTTTCATAAACACGTATTTTTTCCTCCCAGTCGGCACTTAATTTCAGCTCATTTCGTCTATCTTTAAGAGCAAATTCTTCCACCAGAATTTCTCCAAAATAAGAAGTCAACTTTTCTGCCCCATAGACATTTAAATGAAGTCCTCCATCATAAGTGTCATGATTCCAATCGATTCCGATTTCTTCCATCTTATCAAGGAAATTGTAGTATTTCAAGCCGTTGTTTTTTGCATATTCTTCGATTTGTGTATCCCACTCTTCATACCAGTAAGGAAACACACAAGGCGCTTTAATTAGCACAAGCTCGATATCATTTTCCTCACAAAGAGCAACCATCTGATCTAAATAAAAATAAGCATTTCCGCCAAAGGAATAGTCTTCCAAAATGCGTGGGGCTGGAAGTTCTTCAAGAGGTTTTACTCCTGTTTGCATTAAGTAACCATTATGCGTCACCGTATCCTTTTGAAAAAGATAATACAGATCATCTTTTGTCAGTTCATCCCATCTAGAATGAAAACGTAAAATTGGGAAGAGATAATCGATAAAATGTTCTTCCTCTGTCATAGATGCCCGAATCGCATCAATTTTTGCAGTCGACCACTTCATGCCATCTAAGGTCATACGATTATACGCCTCATTTTGCGGTTCGTTGTATTGCATTGCCATCACATTAAACACCACCACATCCGGCTTTTCATAACGAAGCGTATCCTCTAATAAATAATAGGACTGCCAAACTAATTGTTGCGCAGAGCCGCGAATATAACTATGAATTCCATATTCGTCCCATAATATTGCTGGCGAAAAACTCTCAAATACCTCACAGTCACCGATGAAAATGACATCATGCTCTATGCCTTTATGCTCTTCCATTTCTGAATAATACTCTGCGGTCATTGCACCTTCTACATTACCAGACATGTACTTTGGCATTAAAAGTCTTTGCAACAAACCAAGAAGTAAAATTATCACCAGAAAAGATGCCACGTACTTTATGAAATTGTGCACAAATTTCTTATGTTCTTTCTTTATCATTCTATAGATACGCACTCTCTTTCCTTAGTAATTTTTCAAACTGTTCATATTTGTAATCATTTTTGTTTCATATCATTCGTACTTCTTCTTATTTGTGTTTACTATATTCTTATCACAAATTACTAAAATTCCTGTTTTAGAATTGGTTATAGATGAACTGCGTCGCCTCAAAACCAATTCCATACACGCCAAACACAACAACCAAAAGAAATAGCAAAAACCAGATTGCAAATCGAATCGGATAACCTTTGCATGCAATTTGTTCACGCACAGGTGCTTTTCGTTGGCACAAACTTACTATCACTAAGATAAAAACTCCGCAAAGAACCACAATATAGTCTTTTAATCCAAGACCAAGAAAAGCATTTTTTTCTCCAAGCCCTTCCACGATTGTTGTGTAAAAACCATTCCATTTTCGAGGTTGGAACATCGAAATAAATGCCCAAAACGTAGTTGCCACGTCTTTGTAGCAATCTAGCATTCGAATGCAACTCATAAGAAGCAGCGTTCGAATTACCTGAAAAATTTTATATCCAGTATGTTTCATGCAGGAATTTCCCACATCATTTACAGCATTCACACGATTTACAGTATCTAAATCATCCGCACAATTCACAGCATTTAAATCACTCTCACGATAAACATGAATATTTACCCACTGTCTAAATTTCTCATACAGCGGCTCTAACTCATAAGAAATAAGGATAATCACTCCATTTAGAAGTCCCCACACCACATAATTTGGGCGTACTCCATGCCAAATGCCTGTTGCCAGCCACACGACAAGCGTACAAACATAAACAGTAACACGCTTCGCAATCTTCGGCGAAAAATGTTTCTTTGAAAACCGACGAAGTTTTAGCATCATTTCACTGGTGGATAATGGATAAAATACATAATCTTTAAACCAACTTCCCATTGTGATATGCCAACGAGTCCAGTATTCCTTGATGTTTTTTGAAAAAAATGGACGAATAAAATTCTCTGTTACTTCAATTCCAAAACATTGTGCAATTCCAATGGTAATATCAATTCCTCCCGTAAAATCGGCAAAAAGCTGTAAGGCATAAAAAAGCATTCCAAGAAATGCATATCCACCCTGATAAGTACTTGGGTCACCAAATAGAATTTCATTTGCTATCTCCAAACGATTTGCAATGACAAGCTTTTTGAAAAATCCCCAAAGAATTCTTTGCAGTCCTCTGCAAATATGATTAGTATCAAATTTATGCTCCGCAAATAATGTCTTCTTCAAATCATCAAAGCGACTAATTGGTCCTTGAATCAATTGTGGAAAGAACGACACAAACAACGCATACCTAAATAAATTTTTTTCCGGTTCGTACTTCCCGCGATATACATCAATCAAATATCCTAGTGATTGAAACATATAAAATGAGATTCCAAGAGGAATCACAAAATCCATACCACGAAAACTCCAAAAAGAAAATCCCGCATCAAGAAATTTGACTGCGAACAAAATTGCAAGATTTAAAAAAAGTGCTATTACAAGCCAGCTTTTTGCCCCTCGACCTTGGCTGTTTTTGATGAAAGCAATTCGTCTTGCGGCGATAAATGTAGATAGCGTTGTTACTAGAATAAATACTAAGTTTGTCCATCCACTGAAAGCATAAAAAATATAGCTTCCTGCAAGCAGAAGCATCCACTGTCCACGCTTTGGAATCACGTAATATAAAATTAGTAAAACTGCAAAAAATGCAAGAAACTCATATGATGTAAATAACACAATTAACCCCTCTTTTACAGTAAGACAAATACATAAACACGGATTTCCCTGTTTAAATTTCAAATAATGAATAAATGTCGATTTGACAACGATTAGTATCCCATCTTTTCTAGCGACTTAACCAACTCTACAAGCGCATCCAATGACCCAAAATTTTCAGGTAGAATAAGGTCTGCGGTAATCGTCACACCCAGTTCATCCTTCACATCTGAAATCACAGAAACGATATCAAACGAATCCAATATTTTATCTTCTATCAAATTTGTTTCCTTTTCAAAATCCACCTCGGGGTGGAGATCACTTAATATTCCTAACAAAGTTGCTCTAATTTCACTCATATCTTTTTCCATTTCCACACAACTTGGGTATATACTCTCTTTTCTACGAAAAATGCCCAACATACAGTTCTATTTCTCCGGAAAATCCCTGATTTTCCGGGAGATTTCCACTACTTCCTTTTGTTGCTTTCTATATACAAAAAAAATCATTCAAAATACCCAAACTTTTTCATTATCTTGGGTATTTTTATATCTTTTTGTTCTATATAGATTTTTAGAATGTGAATTCATCTTTTTAGGGTCGCTTTTGGGTATTTCATAATAAATTTATTCTATATACCCATTTTCTTCACACCCAATATCTCCCTACACCTGCTTTTACCTAGTTTACTTTACTTTCTATCCACATCCGCATCAATTCGCGCCGGTTCACCTTTCCATTTTCTGTAAACGGAAGCGTATCCACCTGCTCCACATTATTTGGAATCATATACCTTGGAAGCTTGTCTTTCAATTGCATCAAAACATTCTTTGCGTCTAAGCTTCCTGCATAAAAAAGTACAATTTTTTCATCCACATAAACACACGCGCTCATTTTCACTCCAGAAATCGCATTAACATTTGCTTCAATTTCTCCTAACTCGATTCGATGTCCCATGTGCTTAATCTGATAATCTTTTCGTGATACAAACACAAGCTCGCCGTTTTCATTATATTTTCCAATATCTCCAGTACGATAAATAATCTCTGGATACATCGTATTTAAAGGATTTTGAACAAATACTTCTTTTGTCTTTTCTGGATTGTTGTAATATCCCATCGTTACACCGGTTCCACGAATACATATTTCACCTTCGTTTGACTCCTGGTTGTTTTCATCTAATAACAAGACAGAAGTATTCTCGAAGGGCTTTCCAATTGGAATTGTTTCTTCGTCTGAAAAATTCCGGTCTACCTTATAATAACAAGACATTCCCGTCGCTTCTGTTGGACCATATAGATTAA
>JAXJUI010000111.1:0-2233 GCA_036309165.1 Agathobacter sp.
ACCATCGTTGTAAAAGACAGTAAAGGTAAAGTGATTCCGTCCTCAGAGTATACCGTTTCAGGAAATAAAGCAACGAAGGTTGGAACATACACAGCAACGGTTACCTTTAAGGGATCAAAATACACTGGTAAGATGTCGGTGAAGTGGAAAATATATCCGCTTGGAACAAGCATCAAGTCCGTAAAAAGTTTAAGAAAGAGTCTTAGGATTACATGGTCATCCCAGAAGTCAGAGACATCAGGATATAAGATTCAGGTATCTACAGATAAGCATTTCAAGAAGAGTGTAAAGACAGTAAAGATTTCAAAAAATAAGTCAACTTACACGACTATTAAAGGCTTGAAAGCATATAAAAAGTATTATATACGTATCTGTACATATAAAGGAAGCTATGTTTCTTCTTGGAGCAAAGTAAAGACAGCAAAAACAAGATAAAATCAGAGAATAATTTGCGAGGGCATTGTAATTTCATCCGGTTGGATGATGGAGCGATGCCCTCGCTCTGTTGTGTGGATAAATTCCTTTGTGTTACGCTCTTTCTACATCAAATCATCGTTGCACATTTTATGATTTTCAAATGACGCAGTGTCGCGTGTGCAACAGCTTCTGAATTTTTCACAGGCAGTTCGCCGACAAAATTTCACCGGATGATTTTACAAAATAGGTACAATCTTGTGCGGTTGTATGGTACAATAAGGAGGTAACATGGAAGAACGAAAAGAAAAAGTGCGAAAGATTGCGCAGCAACTAAATATTATTGATGATACCATGTTTCAAAAGATGGCGGAGGATGCGGGGTTCTGCGAGGAAATGATTTCCACGATTCTGCAGCAGGCAGTGACTGTCAAGAAAGTTACACCGCAGAACAGTATCCGAAATCTGCAGGGGCGCTCGGTTACCTTGGATGCGCTTTGCGTGTTGGAGAATCAGAAACAGTGTATGGTGGAAGTGCAGAAGGCCAATGACGATGACCACCAGAGGCGCATGCGGTACAACACTTCCTGTATTACGGCGAACATCACGGATCCGGGCTTGAAGTTTAGACAGGTGCCGGATGTGATTGGAATTTATATTTCGAAATTTGACTTGTTTCAGGCGGGGAAGACGGTCTATCATGTTGAACGGGTCATACGGGAGACGGGCGAGGTATTGGATAACGGATTGTATGAAATCTATGTCAATGCCAAGGTAGATGACGGTTCGGACATCGCGCAGCTGATGCGTATCTTTATAGAGGATACGGCCTACGATTTTGAAAAGTTTCCAAGGGTATCACAACGAAAAAGACAGTTCAAAGAAGAGGATGGAGGGACGAACAATATGTGTGATTTGGTAGAACAGTATGCGAAAGAATATGCAGAAGAAGTGGCAGAGGAAAGAGTAAAGGAAAACGCATTGCGATTGTTTCAGAACGGAGGAAGTTATGAGCTGGTGCGTGCATCCATCCCGTCTCTGTCGGATGAGGATTTGCAGGCGATTTACAGGGAAGCCGGACGTGAGATGCCGGAAAAATAGTTATGCGGGAATCAATATGGTACGATTTGAACAGGATGTACAAAATTATGATAGGGAAGTGGAGGTAAGAATATGGAAAGACATGGATTTGCAATGAAAATTCATCCTGGCAAAACAGAAGTGTTTCGCCAGGGATTGTGGCAGATATGGAAAGAGCTGACAGCATTTTTGGATGCGCATCATATGAAGAATTTTAGTATTTGGAATGCTGAAAATCTGGTATTTGGATACTACGAAACGGATCAGGTGACTGTATTTACAGAGGAAGACAAAAAGCAGGTAGCCACTTGGGAAGAAACGTATGGTGGTTCTTACACCTGGGTTTCCACGCCTTTTGAAGAAATGCGGTTGATGTATCATGATTTTGGGATTGTGAGAGAGAGTAAGGAACTGATTCGCCATCGTGTCTTTATGACAAAGTTAGTGGAAGGTATGGCCGAGGAGTATAAGGCAAGGCATGATGCGTTGGTGGAAGCCCGCGGTGACAAAGTGACCGAAGGACCTGACAGCAATTTCTCCATCTGGAACGCCGGAGCATATATCTTTGGTTATAACGAGATTGACACCACTATGGAACACGACAAGACGGAGGAAGAACGTCAGGCGGATATTAATTGGGAAACAAAGATGCTGGAGATTATGAGTTGGATTACGAATGATGTGGATTGGATTACCGGAGAATGTCATGAGAGTGTAAAACGACTGGCGTGGCATACAT
>JAXJUI010000112.1:0-13415 GCA_036309165.1 Agathobacter sp.
AGACTATACCATGTTTCTTCCATCTTCGCAAGTCCTTTTTCCTATTTTCTTGGAAAAGTTTTTTACCTTCTTATTCTGGTTTACGTAATCCTTTTGTATTCTTCTCAACCATCTTTCTTGGTACCATAACCATATGCCCACAACCTAGACATTTTAAACGAAAGTCGGCGCCTACTCGTAAAATTTCCCACTCTGCACTTCCGCATGGATGTGGCTTTTTCAATTTTACAATATCTCCTACCTCATAAACTGTCATTCATTTACTCCTTTGTCTATTTCTTCTGTTCGAAATAATCTCCCCAGACAGTATCTACAATATCCTGACATTGTTCTAACGAGAACGAATCATCCTGTCTTAATATCAAATTCTCAGAAGCTAAAGCTTCATTATAGTCTTCTATAAAATATGTTGTATAGCTTTCGTTCTCATCAATGTGGCAAATAAGAGGATGAATATCATCATCTATAATTGCAACAGATCCATCTTCTAATCGCCCGATTGTAACATCTGCCATACCACCTACCATACGAGTGGTTACTCCATGGCCTTCACTACTTGTTCCATTTACAAAATTTCCAAGCGAATAATATACGAGCATCTTGTGGCCTTCTTCATCTTCCACCCACTCTACTGGCTCGATTACATGTGGATGTGCACCAATTACCAGATCTACACCATTTTCTAAGAAAAGCTGTGTCCACTGCGCCTGCATATAATCTGTTTCTAATACATATTCCGTTCCCCAATGAGGGCAAACGATTGTAAAGTCCGCCATTTCCTCTGCATATTGAATATCTGCAAGTACTTTTTCTTCTTCTAACATACTTACCGCATATGGCATATCCTCTGGAAGTGGAATCCCGTTTGTTCCATATGTGTAGTTTAGGATTGCAATTTTGATACCATTTACTTCACAGATGTATACAGAATCATAAGATTCTTTTGTGTCATGAATTCCTAAGTATGTTAACTCAGGAACAGAATCTCTCAAATAATTGATATCATTTAATATTCCAGTTTTTCCTTTATCCATAGCATGATTTGTTGCCTGTAATAAAACATCAAATCCAGCCTTTAATTCTGCATCTGCAAGCTCATATGGAGAATTAAAACATGGATATCCTGATAACCCAAGTTCGGTTCCTCCAATAATTGTTTCCTGATTTACAAGTGCTAAATCTACAGACTGTACGAAGTCCGTAACATTTGTAAACAGGTGATCAAAATTATATGTTCCATCATCCTGTTCTCCAGATTCATATACACGGTCATGCATTAACATGTCACCAACCATGATAATCTGTACTGTTTCATTCTCTTCTTCTGTTTCACTTTCTTCTACACTTGTATTCTCTGTTTCTGTTTCATTTACGGTTTTCTCGTCAAGTTCTGTGTCCTGTTTAGTTTCCTTTTCTCCGCAACCTGTTAATCCCAAAGTTGTTGCCATAATACAAATTGCCAAAAGGCAGGATATTCTTTTGTTTTTCATCTCTACTCCTCTAATAGTGCCTGATAGATATCTCGTTTACTAACCCCACGGTCTTTTGCAACTAATTTCATTGCATCTTTTCTTGTAATACCCTGCGATTCATAATGATTCATATGTTCCTCAATTGTAAGGCTTTCCCAACTCTGTTGTTCTTCTTTACGAAGTTCTTCTCTCGAACGCCCCTCTATAACAAGTACATACTCGCCTCTCGGGTCTTTTTCTTTGTAATAAGAAATTAAATCCTCAAAGGTTGTCTGTATTTTCTCTTCATGTTTTTTGGTAAGCTCTCTACAAACCGTAAGTCTTCGATTTCCAAGTGCGTCTAATAACTCTTGAAGTGTTTTTACCAAATGGTGTGGAGCTTCATAAATAATAAGAGTGCGCGTTTCGGTCTTAAGTTCTTCTAAAACCGCCTGTCTTTCTTTTTTATCCTTTGGCAAAAAAGCTTCAAACGCAAATCTTCTAGTTGGAAGGCCGGACATCGTAAGTGCTGTAATACACGCAGCAGCACCAGGAAGTGAGGTCACCGTCACCCCTTCCTCATAACAGATACGTACAATATCTTCTCCCGGATCCGAAATTCCCGGAGTTCCCGCATCCGTAATAAGAGCAATATCCTTGCCTTCTTTTAACTTATCCACTAACTGATATGCTTTTTCAATTTTATTAAATTCATGATAACTCGTCATGGGTGTTTTGATATCAAAATGATTCAAAAGTTTGATCGAGTTTCTTGTATCTTCTGCTGCTATCAAATCTACTTCTTTTAAGGTGCGTAGCACTCGATACGTAATGTCTTCCAAATTTCCTATCGGTGTTGCACACAAATATAATGTTCCGACCATATGACACCTTTTCTACTTTTATAGTAATCCGTATATTTCAAGTATCTCTTTGGTATACTCATTTGGTTTCTCATAAACAATAAGAGGAGATTCCACTGTCATTCTTGATTTACCACCTCGATATCCTTCTATAAGAACCATATTTGGTTCCTTATCCACATAAGGATAAACAAGCCGCATTCGTTTTGGTTCAATACGATACTCTACCATTTTACTGATTATCTCTCCTAATCGAAATGGTCTATGTACCATATAAAATCGTCCACCCGGTTTTAGGACACGCGCAGACTCGCGAAGAATATCGTCCAAATCACACAACACTTCATGTCTTGCTATTGTTTTGGCATCTTTATCATTTTGTAATCCATGCTGTCCAATCATATATGGTGGATTTGTTGTAATAACATCAAAGGAGTCTGCCCCAAAAATCTGGGAAGCCTCCTTAATGTCACCTGTTACGATTTCAATTTTATCTTCTAAATGATTATAGTAAACACTTCGTTTAGCCATATCCGCACTTTCTTCTTGAATTTCAAGCGCATGAATATGTCCTGCCTCTGTTTTCGCAGCCAAAAGAATTGGAATGATACCTGTTCCTGTCCCAAGGTCAAGTACACTCTCTCCCTTTTTTACTTTTGCAAATCCTGACAAAAGCACTGCATCCATTCCAAAACAAAACCTTTTAGGATTTTGTATGATTTGATAACCCTTGCACTGTAAGTCATCTAATCGCTCTTCCTTATGAATCAGATTCTCCACTTTGTCCTTTCTTGTCAAAATTACGTTTTCCTTTGTAATTGTTTTGACGTTTACGATTATTGTTTCTGTTATTTTTATTATTTTTCTTGTAGTTATTATTCTGATTACGGTTTCGATTCTCTTCGTTTTCTTGTTCTGCTATCGGAGCAGGGTTTTCGTTTTCTGTGATTTCGATAGAATCCTCTAACCCTTTTAATTCCTTTAATTCTTCTTCCGTAAACTTTATGTCTTTTCGACGTCTTTGCTGGAAACGAAGTTCTTCTACGTTATATTCACGGATTTCTTTTTCTTCTCCATTATCGATAAGAACCTTTACAATCTGACGAAGAACGCTTACATTCGTTACTTCTCCCTGACAACCATCCGGTGTTGTTACCATATCACCAACATTTGGTAATCTGCTATTTAAATATTCGTATGTTTCCTGCTCATTTTTTAGACAACACATTAATCGTCCACAAACCCCTGAAATCTTTGTTGGGTTTAGAGAAAGGTTCTGCTCTTTTGCCATTTTGATAGATACTGGAACAAAATCAGCCAAATATGATTTACAACATAATTCTCTTCCGCAAATTCCGAGTCCACCCATCACTTTTGTTTCATCACGAACACCAATCTGACGGAGTTCAATTCTTGTACGGAACACTGCTGCTAAATCTTTTACCAACTCACGGAAGTCAATTCTTCCATCTGCAGTAAAATAGAATAAAAGCTTATTATTATCAAATGTATACTCTGCATCTACAAGCTTCATATCAAGTTCATGTTTGATAATCTTTTCTTTGCAAATACGAAAAGCTTCTTTTTCTTTTTCTTTATTTTTTTCGATGATTTTTTCGTCTTCATCTGTTGCCAATCGAATAACTGGCTTCAGTGGCTGAATAACCTTATCATCTTCAACTTCTTTTGATGGAATAAGAACAGTTCCCATTTCCACTCCACGAGCTGTTTCTACAATGACATGCATTGCTGTCTCTAACTCAAAATCGCCTGGATCAAAATAATAAATCTTTCCGGCATTTTTAAATCGTACTCCTACTACTTTTGTCATGTTAATTCTCCTTAATGGCTAGCAATAGTAATTCAATCACAAGATCAAAATTAACATTTGCATTTAATCGCACTCTCGCTTGACCAAGTGCTTGCAAAATGGCTTCGATTCCCTGATAGGAACGTCTTGCCGCCTGTCTTTTTATATCATAAACCTCATCTTTAAAGATAAGTCCATTTACATCGTTTGTGGATTTCATATACAAAACATCTCGAAACCAAATCATAAATAAATCCAAATATTCATTGATTTGTGTCTTCTGCTCTGCAAATTCTTTTACAGCAGATGGAATATCCCATACATCCATTTCCTCTAAACGCTTCATTACCTGTAACGCTACTTTTTTTCGTTCGTTAAAGTCATCCGATGAGGAAAGCGCAATAGCTTTTCCTACATTTCCCTGTGCGAACGCCGCACACACCTCTGCCTGATAATCCGGTATCTGATAGCTTTTCATCAAATAATCTTTGATTACTTCTTCTTTTACCGATTTTAGATTCAACATAATACATCTTGATAAAATCGTTTGCAAAAATTGATCTGCATTTGTGGTAAGCAAAAGGATAACCGCATATGCAGGAGGCTCTTCTATTGTTTTTAGCAATGCGTTTTGCGCTGCCTCATTCATCTTTTCTGCTTCATCAATAATGTATACTTTATATTTGCTACTATATGGTTTAATTACAATATCATTATTAAGCTGCGCGCGAATGTCATCTACACTAATTGTATTTGGTTTTTCATGCGTAATATAAATGATATCCGGCTGATTATGGTCGATTGCCTGCTTACAGGAACGACATTCCATACACCCATCTAGCAAAGGCTTTCCATCCGCTTTCGTTTCGCACTGTAAAGCCATCGCAAAAGCTTCCGCCAACATCATTTTCCCGGCTTTGTCTGGCCCATTTAAAATGTAGGCATGTGAAATCTTGTCCATAGAAATGGCATTTTTTAAATGTTCAATTATCTGATTATGCCCTACAATGTCTTTAAAACCAGCCATTTCGCCTCCTTATGTAAAAATATCCAAAAGCAATCCTTTAATTTCACCAATTTTTTCTAATATGCTGATATGATTTTTCTCATCCGCTAAAAGCTCTGATGCAAGTTCATCTAAATTCTCATCGATTAGTTTAATAATTCCATAAACACGATGTCGACCTCTCCGGTCTAAGAAGTTTTCTCTGGAAAACTTATGGGAACGATAAACAACTTCGTTTAGGAAATCTTTGATAAGCCCACGGTATTTCTTCATATCACGAATATCCATGTGTTCCGCAATCCGATTTCCCTGTGCAGTGATATCATTCAAAAGCATATCTACTTTTGCCTGCAAGTCAGCATCTGTAATGGCACTCGCAAGTGTAAACTTAAAAGAACCATCTCCCACTGTTGTTTTGGCTGTATCCGGAACCTGAGTTATCTGATTTATGTTATTTACTTTCATATCCATAAATTATTCCTCTGTATTTTCCACCTGATGAATATAGGAAACAATTTGTTCAATCGTATCTTCTAATGTTCGATTCTCAAATCGAATTTTAATTCCTGCATCCTGTATCTTTTCTTCCGAAAAATCACCGGAATCTGTTAAAAATCTACGACACATCTCTTGATACTTAGGTGTATCCTGTAAACGTTCTCTTGCGATTGCTCTCATGAGACGCTCACCGTCTTCCACTTCAATATAAATCGGACAAACCTTCTTTTCACCAAAATATCTCTTAAGATTTTGATACATTTCAAGTGTTCCGATTAACAAATAATTTCCCGCATCTAAATCTATCTGCCCATCGTCCACGGTAAAATATTTCCATATACCATAAATCGTATCATATTCACGAAGCTCAATAATTTTTCCATCTTCCTCTAACTGACGAACCCTCTCTTCGTCACAGAAGAAGTACTCTTTTCCTGGCAGCTCTCCTTCACGAAGTGGTCTTGTCGTATATGGCACTACTTTTTTTATATCAAGATCACTCCTATTTAATAGTTCGCTATATATGGTATCTTTTCCCGTTGAGCTTTTTCCTATTACACAAAATATTTTTCCCATTTGTACCGTCCTTTTAGTATAATATAAACTAGCCTAGAAATCTACCTAGTTCTGGCATCCAATCATCAAAGAATATCTCATTTCTGCACAGACATTCCCATAATGGTTTTGCAAACTCCATAAATCGATCTAACACTTCCGTCCATGATCTTGGCGAAAGGTTATGATTTTTCTCATACTGTTCCCAGCGCTTCCTCATATACGCATAATCACGATATGCTTCTATTTGTTCAATACGTTTCTGTTTTGCCACTTTGGGTTCCTGTTTAGATAGAGCCTCTAATATTTCCATAACGTGTCTTCCACTTATAGATTCCGTACGAAGAATCTCATCGACAACTGCATATGCCTCCATATTTGGAATGAGTTCAAGCTTTTTCATAATTTCAAAAAACTTCTCTGTTAAGATATGCTCTGGTGAATAAGAAAAATATGTAAGTTCCTTTTTCGTAAAAATGGATACATAACTCTTTTTCACAAAAGTTTTACTATCTACTGGAATTGGGTAAATGCATACCTTAAGCGGAACCGTCATGTCCATATATTCCCCGATAAGAGAAATACAAAATGAACCTTCACTTTCCTCTCCCATTGCCAACCAATGAATTTCATATGGGTTGTCTTCTAAGAAACATTGTTCTTCGATAGCCTTAAGTAGAAGCAATGACATCTTTTGCCCCGGTACAAGCTTTTCACCAAGAAACTTTCTATCACTTTCTTGATAAAACAACTCTATTCTTCCATCAAAACCACCTTCATACGATTGTTCCGATAAAAAACTATCCTTTTTTAATAAAAAGCTTTCACTATATGGAGAAGAAAAAATCCTACAAACAAAGTCTTCCATCATGTATGCCTGTAATAGATTTGCAAATGGAATATTCTTTTTTGTACTAATCTTTTTAAGCAATACTGCTTCATTTACAACAACCTTCATATTGCTCCTTCTTTTACAACCATACACCAATTAAACTTTGCACTTTTTTAACAACTTTACGTTCTCGCGCATATTCCATTAACGCAGAAATATCTTTGTCCTCATCTTTGATATAGGACTGAATTGCTTCTTTAAATGTTTCGCGTTCCATTTTTGATTCATACTTTAGACAATCGCAGATAACTCTCTCTTTATCATAAATCTGAAAATCTAATCCACAAAAAGTAATTTTCGATGCACCAATCTCTAAACTTTCTGGTTCCGTATAATATGGAATAATTTTTGGATAATCCATCTTAAAACGTGATTTGGATGTATTTTTATCAACTGCAAGTCTCCATCCAAATGGTTTTTGCGAAATATATCCATATGCATACAATGCGCTTTCCATGCAAAGAAGTGCATCCGGAAATAATTTTGCAACCAGCTCTTCTTCTGTAAATCGATCTATCTTGTCTGTATAATATCCATTTTTGATTCGAACTAAATCTCCAGCTTCTACAAACTCTAAAATATGACGATAGTCGACATCTAATTCCTTAAATTGTTCCTTCTTTACAATTCCGCCATTTTCTTCAATAAACGAAATTACTTTCTCAAGTTTTTCTGACATTTTTCCGCTCCATCAAAAATATAGTGGTATTTATTATATATTTTACTTCTCTTTTTGATTTACGTCAACGAATTTTTGTCGTTGAATTTTCTAGTATTTTGTCTTATGATATATTTAACGACATGCATATTTGTCTTTTTGATTAGATATTGTCTTTTGAAAGGATATTTTCAATATGGAACATAATACGATACGAAAAAACCCTTCACGGGAAACTTGTGAAGGCGTCATCAAACGAATCTTAATGACAGAAGTTCTTGAGCATGGTAGCAATACTCACTTTAAAAGCGCAAGTGATTTTATGAGCTACTTTGAATCACTTTATCCGGCATCGGATGCATTAACGAAACAAGTGCAGCGTGCTATAAAATCTCTTGACATGCCAAAGGATGAAAAGGGATATTTTATTGTTAACAAAACGGTCGCACAATTTCATCAGGAAAAAGATATTTCAAATGCATTTTCTGCAGCTCATGTGTTAGTCCATGATATGGAAAATGTAGAAACTATCTTTATAGAATCCGATGTTCATATGCGTTCTTATCTTTTGCATCTTATTGAAACTGCAGAAATCTTTAAAGGAAAGTATCTTACTATCATGGAAACCTGTAACGGACTTATGATTTACACGCAAAACAGAAATCAATTGCTCATTTTGCTAAATAGTCTGACAATTTAACATGGTTTTTCATATGTCATATATTAAAAAGAGGACAACATTTCTTCCTAGAAATTTGTCCTCTTTTTATATTCTTGTCGTATTATGTTGTCTTTTTTGTCTTTTGATTCTATTTGAACAATCGATCTCTTCTTCTATAGCGTTTCTTTTTTGTTTTCGAGCGGAATCGACTCTTTCTATGCTTCCATACATTAAAATTATGTTTGATCACATAGAATTTTTCATATAATTGCTTTCCGAAATAAACTAACGCTACAAATAGAATGATTCCAAATACTATAAGGAAAATGGTTCCCGGTTTAATTTTTACAACTTTTACATCAGAAGCTTCTTCTTTCTGTTTTGCCTGTTCAAAATAAGAATCCTCTACCTGTATATCACTCGCTACTATATCTACACTTCCTATCTCTTTATCTGCATACGTATATCGTAACGATGCAATGGTTCCCTCTGGAAGCCCGTCTCTTACAATCTCATATGATGTTTGCGAAAAGCTGACATCTTTTGGTAGCACTACATAAGCATTTGTATCAAGTGTTACGAAGAATCCATTTGTATTAAAGATTCCCATATCCTTTGCTTCGGTTTCTGTAATACTTGTTTCGTTTTCAGAAATGTTTACTGCCTGGAAATTCTCAAAACAATAATCAAATAGAGCTCTTGTATCTATATAGTGTGCTGGTCTACTTGATTGCATAACGACACAACATAATGTTAATCCATCTTTTTCTGCAAAAGTAACAAGTGTATTACCTGCTTCGTTTGTAAATCCCGTCTTTCCGCCTGTACAATAATCATACAAATATGCATCTGTTTTATAGTTATGAATCATTGCATGGTTATTGTTTAAGTATGTTGGATCACTGTGCTTATTTGTTGGTGGAATCGTATATCTCTTACTTCCACAAATAATTCGAAAATCTTCTTTTTGATAAGCATCACATGCGATTAATGCCATATCATATGCACAAGTATAATGGTCCGGATTATGAAGCCCGTTTGGGTTCATAAAATTAGAGTTCACACAACCAAGCGACTTTGCCTTTTCGTTCATGGCATCAATAAAGGTCTGATAATCACCACCCATATCTGCACCCACGTGTTCTGCCGTTGCATATGCACATTCATTTGCTGACTCAAGCATTACTGCATATATCGTTTCCTCTAGAGTCATTTCCTCTAGATAGTCTCGCGCAATATTTGATGTATCGCCTTCATTTCCACCAAAGACTGCCTCTTCTGAAAAGACTACTGTTTCATCTAGCTGTGCATTTTCTAATGCCACATCTACTGTCAAAACTTTTGTGATACTCGCTGGATATGATTTATCCGTCGCATTTTTTTCATACAAAACGGTTCCCGTATTAACCTCTATAACGCAAGCACTTCCAGATGAAATACTAATCCCCTCTGGCCACTTTGTTTCTGCTTGAATCGGTTCTGGACTTTTACACAGTAGTCCGATTGCCAATAAGCCTACTATCCATCTTTTCTTTTTCTTCATTTTTGTACCTCATAATTTTTACACACGCTCTAGTATACCATAATTCTTGCTCTTTTGGAGAAATTATGATAAATTGTCCTTTGAAAAACTTACAAATTTTTGAAGGAAAGGATGTCCCTATGAGACTTCGTAATATCCCTGGTGCAGACGAAATCGTGTCGAATAGCACCTTTTGTATACAGAATCCAACAGAATTAAAAGGAACATGGAAAGCATTCCTCGGAAATGAAAATCCTATTCATATGGAAATTGGAATGGGAAAAGGTCGCTTTCTTATGGATTTAGCTGCTGCAAATCCAGATATCAACTATATCGGTGTAGAAAGATATACAAGTGTACTTCTTCGTGCAGTACAGAAAATGGACGAAAATCCACTTCCAAATGTACACTTTTTATGTATTGACGCTGCGACACTCCCAGAAATGTTTGCCAAAGGAGAAGTTGATCGTATTTACTTAAACTTCTCTGATCCATGGCCAAAAGATCGACATGCCAAACGCCGTTTAACATCTCACGAATATCTTGCTCGTTATGATCAAATTCTTGCAAGAGATGGTCGTGTAGAATTTAAAACAGACAATCAGGACCTATTTACTTTTTCTTTAGAAGAAATTGAAAATTCTCCAATTTGGCATTTGGATGCCTCAACCCGTGATTTACATCATGATCCCGTTTTAAATGAAGGAAATATCATGACCGAGTACGAAGAGAAATTTTCTAGTAAAGGCAATCCTATTTGTAAACTTATCGCATCAAGATAATGACCTTCTATAATCCCATGATACCTTTGAAATCTTCAAAGGTACCGTGTGGATAATTGTCAATATCTTCGTTTTCTTTGTTAATAAGACAGTCTGTAATTAGGAAGACTTTCATTCCAACGTGACGAGCAACCATATCTTCTGTCACATCATTCCCTACCATAATACATTCTTCCGGATCTAAATCAAGTTCATCCATGATGTCCTGATAATATGCTATATTTGGCTTACAATGTCTTGAATTGTCGTATGTCGTAATATATTCAAAATCCTCTGGTAATAACCCTGCCCAACGAATTCGACTATATGTCGCAACTTTTGGAAAAATCGGATTTGTTGCAAGAACAACGCGATATCCACGTTTCTTTAATAAATCAATGGTTTCTTTTGCGAGTGGATTTTTCCCGCACGCATCTTCTACTCCTTGAAATTCATTTTGGTAAAAATCTTCAAATACAGCTTCATGCTTTCTTGCTTCTTCCCCATATATTGATGTAAAAGTATCCCAGAATTTTTCTTCGTTTGTACCACTTCCATCATTTGCAACCATCGCAGCTGTACCCGTCCATACAGATTTAATCAATTCCTTCGCATCATATCCATATGGAGCCATTTTTGTTACTAGTTTATGAAAATACGCTGTTAAGAACTCTTCCTGATTCATTGGAAGAAGTGTTCCGTCTAAGTCGAAAATTACTGTTTTTATCATTGTAAACCTCCGTTTATCTTAACCTAACTAGTATACCAAAAAAATTCCATATTTTTATAGTACTTTTGTTTCATTTTTTATTGATTTTTTAACTTTTTGAACATATAATTCCTATGTATGATACACAAAATGCGTGCTTTTATAGAGTACTTTTATTAAATGAATCGTTTATGGGGGATTTATCATGGAAAAAAATATGACTTCGGGAAATCCGATGAAAATAATACTACTCTTTTCTCTTCCTGTTTTGCTTGGTAATATTTTTCAACAATTTTATAACATGGTAGATACCATCATTGTTGGTCAATATCTTGGAGAAAAGGCTTTGGCAGCAGTAGGTTCAACCGGATGCCTTATGTTTTTGGTATTGGGATTTGCAACTGGAATCGCACAAGGTTTTGGTGTTTCCATTTCACATGCTTACGGTGCAAAAGACTATAAGCTTTTAAAACACTATGTCGCCTTATCACTAATCCTTACAGTTGTGATTTCTCTTATCCTGACAATTCCAACCGTATTAGCATCAAAAAGTTTATTAACGTGGTTACATACACCTAAGGATGTTTTGCCACTTGCAGATTCTTACATCAAGATCATCTTTGCAGGTATTCTTCTTACCATGGCATATAACGTTGCATCTGGTATATTACGAGGAATTGGAGATAGCAAAACACCCCTCTATTTCCTTATTCTATCTTCGTTTTTGAATATTGCACTTGATATTATTTTTATTGTTGTATGTAAGTTTGGAACTGCTGGGGCTGCATATGCAACTGTAATTGCTCAGGGAGTAGCCGCTATTTTTTGTTTCTTATATATGTTTCACAAGTTTGATATTCTTCGAATTTCTTTTGTAGATGTTTATTTGGATAAAACTAGTATTTCACGCATGCTAAATATTGGAATTCCAATGGCGCTTAACTACTCTATAACTGCAATCGGAACCATGGTTATTCAAAGTTCCGTTAATGTTTTTGGATCAGGTGTAATGGCTGCATTTACTGCTGCCTCAAAAGTAACGAGCCTTGCAACACAAACCATGCCAACACTTGGAACTGCAATGGCAACATACTGTGGACAAAATCTCGGTGCCGGAAAATATGACCGAATCTTTAAAGGGATGAAAGCAGGCTTTATTCTTTCCTTTATTATCACAATCATCGGCGCATTTATATGCATTTTCTGTGGAAGATTCATAGTAGGATGGTTTATCCAAAACCCAACGGAAGAAATATACGGTTATGCAATGCAATACCTCTATATTGCAAGCTCACTCTTCCTTCCACTTGCTTGGATTTTCCTATACCGAAACGCACTCCAGGGCCTAAACCGTGGATTTATTCCTATGTTAAGTGGAGGAGTGGAACTAATTACCCGCTACATTGTAATCCTACTCCTCGCTAAACCATTCGGATATATTGGAGTATGCTTCGGCGATGTAGCCGCATGGCTCACAACTGGAATCCTCCTCATCATCACCTACTTTATATGGGAACACAAAATGAAGAAGAAGCTAAAATGTGCATAACTTCGAATACATTTCAATTTCCAACTAAATAACCACTTCTCTTTTATTTTGTTTGTTGAAAATGCAAAATCGCTTTCCTAGATTTTGATTTTGCATATTGGAAAAGTATAACCCCTCTACACGCTTTCATGTGCTATGGAGATGAGACTCAAAAAAGTGGAAAGCCTTTGCTTTGCACTTTTTGCTTTTAAGAGGCTCATCGGAATGCTTTGCACATGTAGTGTAGAGGATTATAGTTTTGCAATATGCTTATCATATACTTAAAGAGCGATTTTGCTCCAAAAACACAAAATAAAAAACACCACCCTCATTGGCCAATTCCAACAAGAACAGTGCTTTCGACATGGACCACCAGGGGTTCGAACCCTGGACACCCTGATTAAGAGTCAGGTGCTCTGCCAGCTGAGCTAGTGGTCCAGATAATATTTTTTGCTATAAAGAAATAATTCTTTCATAAACGCAAAATTTATTATATAGTAT
>JAXJUI010000113.1:0-7556 GCA_036309165.1 Agathobacter sp.
ATGCAGTTTTAGATAGACTGCTTCATCATTCACAAATAGTTTCAATAAAAGGTCCGTCATATCGACTTAAAGAAAAGCGGTCCTTCTTGGAAACACAAGCTGAGGAATAAAGCATAGGAAAATGTACATTTTTATTTTCCAATTTTTGAGCATTTTTATATTGACATTTACAATCTTCCCAATTCTTCCCGTTGTTACCGAATTCCACGTATAATAGCAAACGGTAAAATGATTATTTGTCCAACTTTCTACCGAAATTTTTAAGAAAAAGCAAAATTCATACTTTCTTTTACACATATCATTATAAAGAGACCACAAAAAGGCAAAATACACGGTATTTTCCTTGCTATCCCAGGCTATTTCTATATTTAATTATTTTTAATTTGGATATTTCTCTATGAAATATAGAGCTAGAACTTATTTTCCTCATATAGGGCACCAAACGATGGTTTTTCCCATCAATCCGGTGTCCTATATAAGTATTGTTTAGATAATTTTTTACAATAATGTTTATAGATGAATTAGATATTTAAAAGATCACTAAATACTTTTAATGCACCATCTGTTTCATGTTTAAGTACGCGAGTTGCTAATACTTTACCAAGCTGTACACCTTCCTGGTCAAAACTGTTGATGTTCCATACAAATCCCTGGAACATTACTTTGTTTTCGAAGTGTGCAAGAAGTGCTCCAAGTGCTTTTGGATCAAGTTTTTCACCAATAATGATACTTGATGGACGTCCTCCTTCAAAGTTTTTGTTACGGTTATCATCTGCTTTACCACATGCAAATGCAACAATCTGAGCCGCTACGTTTGCACAAAGTTTCTGCTGGCTTGTTGTTCCCTGGATTACAACATCCTGTCCCATCTGATTGTTTTTGAAACCAACAAACTGAAGTGGAACGATGTCTGTTCCCTGGTGAAGTAACTGATAGAATGAGTGCTGTCCATTTGTTCCTGGTTCACCAAAGATAACTGGTCCTGTTACATAGTTAATTGGATCTCCGAAACGGTTTACTGATTTTCCATTTGACTCCATATCAAGCTGCTGTAAGTGAGCAGGGAAACGGCTAAGTGCCTGTGAGTATGGAAGAACCGCTGTTGTAGGATATCCTAATACGTTACGTTCATATACACCGATTAATGCATCTAATAATGCAGGGTTCTTAAGTACATCTTTGTTCTTTGAAAGCTGATCCTGTTCAGCTGCACCATTTAAGAATGCTTCGAATACTTCTGGACCAAATGCTAAGGATAATACAGCACCACCTACTGCTGATGTTGAAGAATAACGTCCACCGATATAGTCATCCATGAAGAATGCGCTAAGGTAATCTGCACTCTTAGCAAGTGGAGATGTTTCACTTGTTACAGCAATCATGTGTTTTGATGCATCTAAACCAGCTTTTGCTAATGCATCTTTTACAAATGATTCATTTGTTAATGTTTCAAGTGTTGTACCTGATTTTGAAACGAGTACGAAAAGAGAATGAGCTACGTCAATTCCGTTTAATACTCCTGCAGCATCATCAGGGTCTACATTGCTGATGAATTTTGCTTCCATCTTAAATGTATTATTAACTTTTGCCCAGTTTTCAAGTGCTAAGTACATAGCACGAGGGCCGAGGTCACTTCCACCAATACCAATCTGAACAACAGTTGTAAATTTCTCTCCTGCAGCGTTTGTGATTTCACCTGAATGTACTTTATTTGCAAGTTCAGCAATACGTTTCTGCTGTTCTAAATAGAATGTACGTTTATCAACGCCGTCAGCTTCTACTGGATTTCCAAGCTGTCCACGTGTCATATGATGAAGTACACGACGGTTTTCACCTGTATTTACAACTTCTCCGTTGTAAAGTTCTTCGAATTTTTCAACAAGCTGTGTTTCTTCTGCTAATTTTGCAAGAGCATTAAGAACTTTATCATCTACCTGTTTTGCTGCATAATTATATACGAGTCCTGCTGCCATAGGCATTGTGTATTTTTTTACACGGTCAGCACCGTTTTCACCGGTCATTGCATCTACAAGATTTACTTTTTCAACTTTTGAAAGTTCCTGATAAGCTGCAACTTGGTCAAGATTTGTCCAATTAATCATGGTGGATCCTCCTTAAAAATATATCTTTTGTTGTTATATCCCTCAATCCACACGATTATACTATTATTTTTCTTCTAATTCAAGGTAGTTCGTCTGTTTTCGACGATTTGGTCTACTTTTTTGAAAGAAGAATTCGAAAGAAACGCTATTACACAAGTCAGTATTGTTGCTCCAAAGAATATAATGTGCAAATGATTTGAAAGAATTTCAAATAAAATACCATAAATTGCTTGTCCAATTGGAGTTACACACATACTGATACACATCGCCCCTGCAATAATTTTTCCAAGTAATTCCTTTGGAATAATCATTTGCAGACATGACATCATCTGAACAGAAAACATGGTCGCAAGTGACATCATAACTGCGCAACTAACTAAAACAAAGATGTAACTTGTCATAGCTTTCATTGGAACGAAGAGAGCAATTCCCATTGGAATCAAAGTTAATGCATCAACAAAAATAATAACTGGTGCCATTTTTGCTTTAAGTTTTGGTGCAAGTACGCCTGCTAATGCTCCTCCGACTAAACTACCTACTGCAAAGGCTCCTTCTGCATACCCATAAAGTCTGCTTCCTACTTCTGCGCTAAATCCAAGTTTCTGTGTGACAATAACCGGAATTCCAATAATACATAAAGCTGATAAAATCATGTTAATAGCAGAAAAAACGATGCATACTCTTATAATCGTTGGTTCTTCTTTTATCATGTAATGGAAGCTTTCTTTCAAATCTTCATATGCTATTTTAAACATGCTTCCTTCTGCTTTTTTCTTTTCATATGGAATATGAATAAAGATTTCCATAGTTGCAGATGCAAAAAAACAAAATACACTCACAAAAAGAATTGGTGTAATTCCAAAGAGCGAGTAAAGGGCACCACCAACAACTGGTCCAATTAAGCTTGAAAATGAGTTTACTAAATTGATGACTGCATTTCCCTGCATCAAGATTTCTCCATCCAAAAGCATAGGTACACTTGCCTGTACCGCTGGAGAATATGCACCTTGGATTCCATAAAGGATTACCATCGTAAGAGTAATCAGACTTACTGCATCCATTCGTCCTTTTAATACAATGAATCCAACTACCAGCAATGACGTTGCAAAATCTAACACAACCATAATATTTCGTTTATTGATTCGGTCCGCTAAAATCCCCCCAATTGGAGACAAAATAATCATTGGAATAAATGCAATAGCTGTTACTACTCCAAATAGTGCTGCCGAACCTGTTTCACTTAATAAGTAAAGTGGTAAAGCAAATCGTAATACCGTATTTCCAAAAATTGAAATTATTTGTCCTAATACAACAAGAACAAAATCTCTTTTCCATATCGATTTCTTTTCCATAATTAACCTCTTTCTTTTTTGTGTTTTCTATCTTCTTTTACCCACATGTTAAAAATCATACTGTCTCGTATTTCTTTTTTAGGGAACAAGATTTTGCGTGTTTTTTCTCCTTCAATCTTGCTTCTTCATCATACTATCTCATACAAATTTTTACGTCTATATCAAACACGTAAGAGGTAAATATACATCCTCAAGTGGTAGAATCTAACTGGTCATCGGTCACCTTATACATTTCTTCGTTTGTTACCGTTCTTACTTCCGTTCGTTTTTCGGTAACCTTGTACATTTCTTCGTTTGTTACCGTTCCTGCTTTCGTTCGTTTTTCGGTAACCTTGTACATTTCTTTCCATGTTACCGTTTCAGCCTCCGTTTATGTGACGGTAACATATATTATTTCTTTATTTGTTACCGTTTCTCTCCCTCAAAACACGACGGTAACCTTTCGATTAATCATTTTGTTTGCCGTTTTTTACATATTATTGAGTATAATTCAATATTTAGAACATTTTTTCTTAAATAATTCTCCTAAATAAGATTGGAACAGGGACGAGATACGCATTGCCCCTTTTCCTCGTCGTCTGAACACCTACAGAACCTGCCACCGGCAGCCTCCTTCGGATGCATGGCAATAAAAAGCTCGCCAGAATCTCTGTTCTGACGAGCTTACTTCTTTGAATTAACTATATTTTTGAATTACTATAATAAAAAATTGCTGCTTCATTTAAGCTTCATTTAATAAGATAATATTTTTTGAAATACTCTTAAGTAATATTTTAAAGTAATATTTAAAAGAAATATTCTAAAGTAATTCTAAAAAAATATCTTTAAGTAATATTTCAAAGAAAAATTTATAAAACAATTCTCTACAAATCAATGTCCACTTCAACAGGGCAATGATCGGATCCGAAAATATCTGTATGAATTTTTGCATCCTGAAGTTTCTCTTTTAGGTCTTCAGATGTCACAAAGTAATCAATTCTCCATCCTGCATTCTTCTCACGCGATTTGAATCGATATGACCACCATGAATAAATCTGTTCTAGGTCAGGATAGAAATGGCGGAACGTATCAATATATCCATGGGCCAATAACTCTGTGAATTTCCCGCGTTCTTCATCTGTAAATCCGGCGTTCTTACGGTTTGTTTTTGGATTCTTTAAATCAATTTCTTTATGTGCAACATTAAGATCTCCACATAAAATAACCGATTTCTTTGCTTTAAGTCCATCAAGGTATGTAAGAAAAGCGTCTTCCCATTCCATACGATAATCCAAACGCGCAAGCTCATTCTGTGAATTTGGCGTATAACAGGTTACCATGTAAAAATTATCATATTCAAGGGTGATGACACGACCTTCTTTATCATGTTCTTCGATTCCAATTCCGTATGCTACACTAATTGGTTCATGTTTTGTAAAAATCGCAGTTCCGGAATATCCCTTCTTCTCGGCATAATTCCAATAATCATGATACCCGGCTGGCAAATCAAGCTCTATCTGTCCAGCCTGCAATTTCGTTTCCTGAAGGCAGAAAAAATCTGCATCTATTTCTTTAAAAAAATCCATAAAGCCTTTTTGTACACAGGCTCTTAATCCGTTTACGTTCCACGAGATAAATTTCATATCATATCCTTACTGTTTTCGTATCAATATTTTCACTTACAACATTATACCATCTGGTCTACAAGTGCTTCGAGTGCAGGCTTATCTGCTTCCTTCATTGTAGATTTGATCGTTACCATATCTTCCACGATTTCTACATTTTTCATTGTTTCGAGAATGGCTTTCATTGCTTTTCCTGCTGTCGGTGCCCATGAACCATTTTCTACGATTGCAACCTTACGATTCTGGTATGCTTTACTCTGTAAATGATGTAAGAAATCCTGCATGCATGGGAAAACTCCACCATCATAACTTGCACCACATACAATCATACGATCATAACGAAAAGCATCTTCGATTACTTCTGCCATATCTTCTCTTGCAAGATCGCTTACAACAACCTTTTCGACACCTTTTGCTTCTAACATTTTTCCAATCTCTTCTGCGACTTTTGCAGTATTCCCATGGATAGAAGCATAAGCAACCAACACGCCCTTATCTTCTGGACGATAACTGCTCCATGTATCATATTTTTCTATGTAATATCCAAGATTTTCAGAAAGAATTGGTCCATGAAGTGGACAAATCATCTGAATGTCTAATCCAGCTGCCTTTTTAAGCAATGCTTGTACTGGTGCTCCATATTTTCCAACAATGTTGAAATAATATCTTCTTGCTTCACATGCCCAGTCATCATCTTTTGTTAATTCGAGTGCACCAAATTTACCAAATCCATCTGCTGCAAAAAGAATTTTTTCTAAACTTTCATATGAAACCATTACTTCTGGCCAGTGTACCATTGGTGCCATTACAAAAGTAAGTTCATGATTTCCTAATGATAGGGTGTCCCCTTCTTTTACTACAAGTGTCTTCATTCCTTCTGGTACATCAAAAAACTGTGGAAGCATTGCAAATGTTTTTGCATTTCCAACCAAAGTAACCTCTGGGAATAATTCCATCAAACGACCAATACTTCCTGCATGATCAGGCTCAAGATGCTGAATCACAAGGTAATCAACGTTTCTTCCAGCTAACTCTTCAAGTAGATTTTTCTCCCATTCTTCCATTCCACGTTTGTCAACCGTATCCATAACGGCCACCTTTTCATCTAAAATAACATAAGAGTTGTATGAAACTCCTTCTGGTACAACATACTGACTTTCAAATAAGTCGATGGTTGTATCATCCACTCCAATATATTTGATTTGTTCTGAAATTTGTACTTTCATGCTTTCCCCACCTCGTAAGTTTATTAATTTTTCGTTTGTTACTATAGTACCATCTTTAATAAAATTATTAAACACTCTTTACAAAAATTTTAATTACAAAAACAATATATATAAATCATTACATATATCCAAGCAAATTCTGTAAAAGAAGACTCACTACCGTAATACCTACCCAGCAACAACCTCCTAATACGATTGGTTTTCCACCTGTCTTTACAAGTTTTACAATATCTGTATTTAATCCAATTGCTGCCATTGCAAGCACAATCATGAATTTACTAATTGTTTTAAATGGTGAGAACACGCTTGATGACACGCCGAGTGAAATTGCAACTGTTGTAATAATGGATGCTGCCACGAAATATAAAATAAAGAATGGGAATATTTTCTTCATAGAAACTTTCTTTCCATCTTCTTTACTTTTTCTTGTACGAATAAATGCTAATACCAAAGTAATTGGAATAATTGCAAGTGTTCTTGTCAATTTAACAGTAACCGCTTTATCCAGGGTCTGTGTTCCAAGGTTATACATTCCATCCCAAGTTGCTGCTGCAGCTGTTACAGAAGATGTATCGTTTACGGCAGTTCCTGCAAAAATACCAAATGCATCTCCGGAATCTGTTGAAAATCCAATCAGGGTTCCTAATAATGGGAAAATAATTGCTGCCAAAATGTTGAACAAAAAGATAACCGAAATTGCCTGTGCAACCTCTTCGTCATCCGCATCAATAACTGGCGCTGTTGCCGCTACTGCTGAACCTCCACAAATGGATGAACCCACACCAACAAGTGTTGAAATATTTCCCGGTATTTTCATCACTTTGTGAAGAACGAAGGCAATCACAAGAGATACTGTAATCGTTGAAACAATAATTGGAAGACTTTGTTTTCCTGTTTCAAGCACAACCGTTAAATTCATTCCAAAGCCAAGCAACACTACTGCCCATTGAAGAACTTTTTTCGAAGTAAATTTAATTCCATCTTCTAACTGACTTCTGTCCTTTAGAAATAAAGCAACTACCATTCCAAGAAGAATCGAAATAACTGGTCCACCTATGAGTGGCATTTGCTTTCCCAAAAACCATGATGGAACTGCAATTACAAGACATAAAATAAAACCTTTTACATATTTTGAAATTTGTTTCATAATACCTCCGCTACTTCAAATGCATTTCTTTTATAAATTTTCTATCGCAAATTTTCTTACTTTCATAATATAACTCGCACGAAAGAAAAACACAAACAAAAATCATAAAAAGCTTTATCCAAAAT
>JAXJUI010000114.1:0-9748 GCA_036309165.1 Agathobacter sp.
ATACATAATCCATTACCACATTAAAAATACTACTTGAGAATGTCGCAATCATAGCAATCGATGGTGCATCATCATTCCGAACAAACGCACTAAATATGTGATTTAACATAAAACATGGCGCAAAACTCATAAAGATTCGCGTATATGGCGTCGCAACCGAAATAATCTCCCCTTTTCCGCCCATCAAGGATACAATTCTTTCTGGGACGAAAAGTCCTCCCACCATAAAAATAATACTAAAAAGAAATGCCCACATGATTGCATTTGATAAATAGTATTCTGCTTTTTTCTCTCCTTTTGCCCTTGCAATTTTAAATCTCGTTGCAGAACCAACTGCAATCATAGAACCTATTGCAAAAATCATGCTATAAATTGGTAACACAAGATTTAATGCTGTAATCCCATTTGCGCCTTCTGCTACCGATATAAAATAGGTGTCAGCCAAAATATAGGCTGACAACCCAATCATTCCCAAGATATTCTGGGATACATATTTTCCAAACTGCTTTGTTATTGACATATGAATTTTACTCTCCCACAATGGTCATAAATCCGTTTAGATTTCCTCTTTTTCCCTGTGTTTTTCTATGCGAGAACAATATCTTGTGATTACAACAGGTACACACTCCAGAAATAAAGATATTCTCTTCTTTTACTCCTGCATCTTTTAGCTGATGCCAGATAGCCGCCCACATATCCAATTGATATTTATCTCCTTTTGTTGGATAAAAAATATCTTTATATATTTCCTCTTTATACGCTTCTTGAAATTGTTCAATCACATCTTTACTTACTTCATAACAATCCTGACAAATAGATGGTCCAATTACAACATGTACATTTTCTGGATTTGTACCAAAATTTTCTTTCATAACACGAAGTGTCTCTTGACCAATTTTTTGAACTGTTCCCTTCCAGCCAGAATGTGAGGATGCTATCACTTTGTTTACCTGATCAATAAAGAAAATAGGTACACAATCTGCATACGACGTTGCAAGTGTAATTCCAGACTCCTTTGTTACAAGCCCATCAACACCTTCTAAATGCTTTTTGAACTGCTCCCCTGTAGTTTCTTTTTCAGAAACTACTTTTACTACTTTATCATGAACCTGATCCGATAATACGATTTTCTTCCAATCTACGTGTAAACTATTTGCAATTCTTTTATAGTTTTCCACTACATTTTCCCGCAAGTCTCCTTGATTCCACCCTAAGTTTAGGCTTTCTAAATAACCGGTACTTACTCCGCCAAATTTTGTTGAAAACCCAAGGGACACCCACGGAAACTTTTCCACACTTTTAAAACGAATGATTGGAACTTGTCCACTTTCGTCTATCGACACGGTGTCCATTTGTCGCTTATAACACTTTTGTTTGCTTTTAATCTGCTCTATTTCCATAAAATATTCCTATTTTTCTATTTCATAAAATACACAAGCGTGTGTAACACCTTTGTACTCTATTGTATCATGCTCACTTGTCATTTTCATCCCGCATTTTTCCATCACTCGTCTGCTGGCAAGGTTCTCTTCAAATGCACCTGTTCGTATTTTTTGAAAACCTCTTTCCCATAGAATTTGAATCATTTTGGACAATACCTCTGTTGCATATCCTCGTCCTTTCTTAGAAGGATGAATCACATAACCTAGTTCTACCATTTCATTTTCGATGCAAACATCGTTTATAAATCCAATCAATTTGCCTTTTTCATATATTCCCAAATCAATTCGATTCGGATCATAGGATACAGATTTTATCTTTTCAAAGAACTTCTTAATCTCTTCTTCTGTCATAAAATCCGGGATCATATAGGTCTTTTTTATTTCTTCGTTTGTAAGAAGCTCTTTCATTGCCTCATAATCTTCTGCCACATATGGATGCAACACAAGTCTGCTCGTCTCAATAATCATATCCATCCTCTAATCTACAAAAACATACATATTACCGGAATCGTAAGAATCGATGCAAGCGTACTAATTACAACGCCTTTTGTACAAAATTCACTGTCTGCATTGTATTCTTTTGCAAGCATTACGATTACACTTCCTACTGGCATTCCAAGTTGGATAACAAAGATTCCAAATACAATTTCCGGAATTTCAAGTGCAGATACAAATCCTTTTCCTATAAGTGAAAGCCCGATTGGTAAGACAATCATTCGAAGCAATACAAAAAGGTATAGTTTCCACTCTTTAAATACTTCTTTTAAGTTTGCCTGCGCGAGTGAAATTCCAATGATAATCATGGAAAGTGGAATCGTTACTCCTCCCATGTAATCACAGAATGTTTGAACCGCATCTGGAACTTTAATTCCAAAAGCAAAAATCACCACTGCAAGAATGGATGCAACGACACCGGGATTCATAATGCTTTTCCATGCGCCTTTCTCTTTATGTCCTTCTTGACCCTGTGATGCTTTTTTACATAGGATAACTCCTATTGTATAAAGAAGAATATTGTAGACCAGAATATAAAATGCAATGTATATCATTGCTCCGTTTCCATAAATCCCTCGAATAACAGGAATTCCCATAAATGCAACATTTCCAAAAATTGTCATCATCTGATAGGTGGTAAATCTTTGCTTCTTTACTCCGATGATCCACGGAATTACGAAACTTACTGAAATAAGCAAAACATAATATATAAAAACAAATCCGATATTCCACCAGATTCCATTACCCGCATCTTCTTTTTGCTGACTTAATACACCATTTACAATCAGGATGGGATTCGTAACATTTACAATAAGTTTTGAAAGTTGCGAAGATGTTGTATCATTTACCCATTTTTTCTGATAACAAAAATATCCGATTGCCATCATTACAAATAGTACTAACATTTGATTTAAGACATTCATTATGTTCATGTTGCTCCTCCTGTTTTCTTATTATAATCTTTTGAGCAATCGAATTATACCTCGATTATCTTTTATATGCAATAAAAAAGAAAGTCCCAAATCTTGGGACTTTCTTGACATTTCCGGACTATAATCATGGTAAGCTTTTACAGATTATTGTACATTATCTAAAACTTTTAACCCAATTTACAAGCGAATCATGATGCCACTGTCCGTAAAGCTTTCGGTGCTATTCTCCGTCTTTAGAGGGGCAAGACCTTCGCTCATTAGCGCCTCTGGAATCCATACTTCTCCTGAGTTTGCAGGAACACTCACTTGAATTCTTCCATCATTTACACTTACCCTTCTGCCAGTCAATACGCCAACATAATTTGGGGTTTTGCCGGAGTGATCTGATGCTCGCTCTGTCCCTGCTTCTATATTCATATATACTTCGTTATCGCCATTATTCACAGTTGTAATAACATAATCCCCATCCAAAATTCTCGCATATGCAAAATACGTATTTTGCAATTCCAACTGCTTATAATCGCCATAACAAAGAGCTTTGATATTCTGGCGCAGTTTTCCAAGGGTTGCAATTAACTGCGTACATGGATTCGTGTGTACCGCATCTTTATAATCGTCATAATTTAGTGCCGGTCTTAGAGAATCATCTGAGTTACGTTCCTTGCGTCCTTCAATTCCAAACTCTGAACCATAATAAAGAGACGGAATTCCAGGCAATGTGTAAAGCATTACATGAACCGGTTCAAAATGTGCTTTATTGTTCAACTTCGTATATATACGTTCGACATCATGATTATCAACAAATGTATATAATTTCAGATTATTTCCAACCATGTCGTTAACATATTTAATAGTATGAGCCACCTCAAAATAATTATGGTCATTGTGCGCGGAATACAACGCTTTATGAAGCATATAATTAGTAACTGAATGAAGTGTTCCGTCATTGGCCCATTTTGAGTAATCCCCATGAATTACCTCGCCCATAAGCCAAAAATCCTGTTTCACTTCATTAGCCACATTTCTTAAAGCTTTCATATATTCAAAATCCATTACATCAGCGGCATCAAGGCGAATTCCATCAATATCAAACTCACTAACCCAAAATCTCACGACATCACAAATATAGTCCTTAACCGCAGGATTTCTTTGATTCAGCTTTACTAAGAGGTCATATCCGCCCCAATTAGTATAAGAAAATCCGTCATTGTAAGAATTATTTCCACAGAAATTCACATCACAATACCAATCTTTATATTGTGAATTTTCTCTATTCTGCTTTATATCCAAAAATGCAAAAAAATCACGACCTGTATGATTAAACACACCGTCTAATATAACTCGAATTCCCTGCTTGTGACATTCAGAAACAAAATTAGTCAAATCTTCATTGGTTCCAAGTCTGGTATCTAACTTTTTATAATCTGTTGTCTCATATCCATGTCCAACTGACTCAAAAAGCGGGCCAATATAAATAGCATTGCATCCTATTTCCTTAATATGCCCAATCCAAGGAAGCAATGTATTTAAACGATGTACAGGCTCCCCATAAGAATTTTGCTTTGGTGCACCTGTAAGCCCCAAAGGATATATGTGATAAAACACCGCTTCATCATACCACGCCATACCGTTCTCTCCTTCAATACACATTATTTAGTTATATTTTACCAAATGTCTTTCGATTTATCATCGGATTATTTTAATTTAGTGCAACAAAATCAAAAACGTTTAATTTTTCTATTCGTATTGGGATTAACCCTTCAACTGTTGCAGTTTGATTGATACTTCTGTCAATCAACATTGTATATGCAATATACTGATTCTCATGCAAAAGAAAAGCGTCTGTTATTTCACAGACGCCTAATCTCTAAATATGGACAGCGAATCAGAATACACCGGTCAATCTTCAATGGCTATTAAATCACTCAACTCCCTTAATTCTCTCAACAACAGTTCCATTCTTTTCCAAAACTATCCAGGTAAGTACCGGAATCATAGTACAAACCAGCAAACTGATTCCCACTGCAAATAAAAGTGGAAGTAATGGTATCGAAAACGCAATCCCCCGATAATTCATTGATTCATAAAGAAGATACGTTACACCCATTCCTACTGTTAGCGTAACAAGCCATGCGCCGCTTGCATAGAAAACTCCTTCCCTGACCAGCATTCCAAGAAGCTGTTTCGAGGTCATCCCGATACTCTCCATAACTGAAAGCTCCGTCATCCGGCTCTGCACATTTACTACAAAGGTGTTCATATAGTTCATGATTCCGATAAAAGCCAGAATCAACACAATCCCGATTCCCACTTGCGGCATATTGCCCTGTGCTTTTTCAATTTCATCCGCATCTTCGATTTTTGATTCCCAGGAAAAATCTTTTGCATTATCATTTTCTTCTAATAACGCCAGGATTTCCCGCTCTGTATCCCTATCATATTCTTTGTGATATTTTATGCTGCTCTTTAGTGTAATTGGATTATTGGCAAATGCTTTCACCACCTGATCACTGGCTACAATCGTCGGTGGGTATCCAAGGAGTGCCGTATAATAATTCTCGTCCGTTACTCCTTCTATGGTAAAAGTTTTTGTCGTTTGTTGATCTTCATACAAAGCACATGTCACATTTTTTCCTATTATGTCAGCATCAGAGAAATCCAAACCATTTCGATAAACAATACATGCCTTTCCCGAAAGGAAGTCCTCTTTATTTATCGGATGATCAAGACTGTTATTTAAATAATCAAATTCCTGTTCATCAATTCCAATCAGAGAGGATCCAAAATTCTCCGGATGATTCTGATACTCGTCCTTTTCCTTACTATATGGAGTGCTCATCCACTTTGCATAAAATTCTTTCATCCACATCTCTGCAAAATCCGGTTCCCATGGAACTGTAATCTCGGCAAATATCATAGAATGTACTTCAGAGACTCCAGCATTTTCTTTGATTGACTTCACGAAAGATTCATCCAGAATGTCTCTTCTGTCTTCTGATTTATCTTTGTACGCCGTATCATTTTTAATGACCATATCTGTATCCATATAATTTGACACTATGGTTCTTGCTGCCTGACTGTCCAGCATGGTCACAATACAAAGGTACACAGACAGACTGGCTGCCAAAGACAACAGTACCATCGCAGTTCTTTTCTTATCCTTTGTAAACTGCTCCAGAGAGAGTCTTGCTATTACTTTCCCCTTTCCTGCTTTTCTTACTTTTGCGGTTTTGTGGGTCGGACGATAACCAAGTGCTTCTATTGGAGAGATATCTGCTGCCATTTTTGCCGGTTTTTGGCTGGCCAGAAAGATGGTAACTCCAACCAGTAAAATGGTTGCCAGCAGAACTGCCGGATGAAAACGAACCATATCCGCGCCTACATAACCACTTTTGATTCCAAGTGATTTTACTACAACAGGAATCAGGAAGAAGGATACCAGCCCCCCTGACAGACATCCAAGTACTGTCCCTGCAGATCCTATCAGAAGCATCTGTTCCTTCATCATCCTTTTTATCTGCTTTTCCGTCATTCCTACCGTTTGAAGCAGACCATAATAACGAACTTTTCCAGCCACGGAAAGATACATAATATTATAAATAAGCAGATAAGCACACAAACAGGTAACTGCAACCAAGCCAATAAGACCTGCCAATATCTGAACCGATGCGCCAAGATCTCCCATGAAGAAAAGATTCTGCTGCTTTCCAAGGTTCATACTTTCGATAAAAGCATTCTGCTCTGTTTTTGTCATTATTTTTTGCTTAAAATCCATAAAGTAACGACCGGAAGCTGCCTGAGAAAGCTTCCATCCCGATTGTTCATAGAATTCTTTCGAGACAAAAAACTGTTTCTTAGGTCCATATCCATCCCAGATACCACAGATTCGAAAAGTCCCTGTAAAGATTCCCTCATGTGTTCCATAAGACATAGCAAGGATATCGCCTACATCAAGATTTTCGTAACCACATTCTTTTAAAGCGGATTTTGTTACCATAATCTCATCTAAAGCCGTCGGATATCTTCCTTCCAACTTTTCTCTGACCGGCTCCATCATCTGTGTCCAATATCCATCATCTGCCCAGATCAGTTCCACATTAGGTGTGGAATCCTGATCTGTTTTTTCTACCCATCCACAGACTCCCACCGTACCTGTCAGAACGATATCCGGGTTGTTCTCACACATTTGCCTCTGTTCATCCGTCACTCCATACATTATTGCATCAAATTCAGCTCCTGACATACGGATGTTCTGAATTTTATGAAGTCTAAAATAAGAATCCCCAACTGTGAATATTGTGAATACCAAAAAGGAAGAAAGAAGAACCGCAAGGAACAAAGTAATGGTCTTTCTCCTGTTTACTTTTAAAACATTCCGTGCCATCCTTTTGATCACTTTCTGATTAGGATTCTTAAGCATAGGAATCACTTCCCTTCCTGGTATCTCCTACAATCTTTCCGTCCTCAATATGTACGATACGATCTGCAAGCTGTGCAATGTCTCTGTCATGAGTGATCAAGATCAAGGTCTGGCTAAACTGCCTTGCTGCCATTTTCAAAAGGCCAAGTACATCATGGCTGGTAACCGAATCCAGATTTCCCGTCGGTTCATCAGCCAGAATAATGGCGGGCTTAGCCGCAAGCGCCCTGGCAATCGCAGCCCTCTGCTGCTGTCCACCAGATAATGTTCCAGGAAGAGCTTCCCTCTTCTCTGACAGCCCTAAAAGTTCCAGTATCCCATCCACATATTCCACATCAACCTTTCTCCCATCCAGTTCCACTGGAAGAATGACATTTTCATATACATTAAGATCCGGGACAAGATTATAATTTTGAAAAATAAACCCGATCTTTCTTCTGCGGAATATGGCAAGCTGTTCTTTTTTCAGTCCCAGAAGGCACTTACCCTCTACCAACACTTCCCCTTCTGTTGGCACATCCAGTCCGCCCAGCATATGCAAAAGTGTACTTTTCCCGGATCCGCTCTTTCCAATAATAGCAACGAATTCCTGATCTTTCACACGAAAATCTACGCCATCCAATGCCTTTACCGTATTTTCACCCATTTGATAGTATTTTTTTAAGCTTTTTGTCTCTACAATGTATTCTTTCATTGGTTTGCCTCCTTCTTTTGATATTCTATAGAATATCTCCTAAAAATCACAAACCTGTCTCAATTTTCAATTATCACAAGATTGTGACAATCCCCTATCGGTTATGTTACGATTCATTCACTGGAAAATACAGGCGAAAACACGCTCCTTTTCCCATTTCAGACTGTACTTCTATGTAGCCCTTCTGAAGCTCCATGATTGTTCTTGCAAGATATAATCCGATCCCAACCCCTGGTTTATCATGAACCTCCGGCTCACGGTAAAATCTTGTAAAGATCTCTGCCTGCCTCTCCGGGGCAATCCCTTTTCCAGTATCGGAAATGCTGATCTTAAAAAATAATTCCTGTTTTTCTGTCTGAATATGGATCTTTCCACCAGGTTCGGTATACTTGAGTGCATTATCCAGAATATTATAAATCGCTTCCTCCGTCCATTTGCTGTCATGACGGATCATCATATTTTCTTCGCAGTTCACATATATATCAATACCCTTCAACGCCGCCTCCGGAACCACATCGGCAACTGCGTGGCGAATTGTTTCGTATAGCTCTTTGTCTTCCTTATGTATTTGTAGAATTCCCGTTTCAATCCTTGACATTTTTACCATGCTCTGCATTAAAAAATCAATTTTTTCCATCTGCTCTTTGATTTTTTCCAAAAACTCCTGACCCTTTTGCGATAACTCCTCGTCCTCAAGTAGTTCCAGGTATAGTTTTATATTGGCGATGGGCGTCCTTGTCTGATGGGATATATCAGAAATCAATCCCTTTACTCTTTCTTTCTCACGAAAACCGTCTTCTTCTTTTTTCCAAAATACGTGCCCGACTTTCGCCAATTGTGTTCCCGTTCTTCCCCAGAGGCTATCCTCTAATTCTTCTTCCATATTCCATTCTTTTCCTGTAACAATAGCATCCAGAGCAGCTTCCACCTTTTCAGCAAACAACCTCGCTTCTTTTTTTATCCGATAGTTTTTCCATAACAATACCAGTACTGCTACAAATAAAATTATCATCATGATACACATCAGCCAATCCATTGATATCCCATCCCATATATATTTGAAATATATCTGTGATTCTCATCTTCAATCTTTCCTCTCAGACGATTCACATTTACTGCCAGTGCGTGCCTGTCCACAAACTGTCCTCCACTATCCCATAACCGCTCCAATAACAAATCATAAGTCAGAAGCTGTCCCCGGTTCATAAGAAATTGACGAAGCAGACGGCACTCTGTCGGTGTGACGGGACATTCCTGACTTTTTACCGTCACTCGTGCATTATCCAAATCTATATATAAATACTCATCGGCAAAAATCAGACGATTGACCGAAGCAGTTCTTTTTAAAATGACATCTATTTTTCTAAGTAAAATCTTCATTGAAAATGGTTTTGTAACGTAATCTTCTGCCCCGGATTCATATCCTGCAAGAGCATCCTCCTCCATATCCCGGGCTGTCAGATAAATGACCGGAACTTCTCTTTGCTTTTTTACCCACTGGCAAAAAGAGAATCCATCGCCATCCGGAAGATTCACATCCAGAAGGACCATATCTATCTGATTCTCAATAAAAATCTGCTTTCCTTTCTCCATAAAAGTCACACCATAAACTCCATATCCTGACCTTTTCAAAGAATAACAGATTGCCTGATTCAAATCATTATCATCTTCTACAACTAATATATTCAGCATATCCTATTTCCTCCGATACAGATTCTTACAAAGATATCCGTGTATAGTAATGATACTCTTCAATATTGTACCA
>JAXJUI010000115.1:0-24467 GCA_036309165.1 Agathobacter sp.
CCTGATTAACTTCAAACTCAAGCTGTCCCTCTTTCTTTTCCACTACCTCCTTAGCCTGCGCCGCTTCAATTGCTTTCCAAAGCATTTCATCCGTAGCATCACCATTTCCCCATTTTAAGTTGTCACGAATGCTGCCTTTAAATAATACTGCTTTCTGCGGTACCATACCAACCTGGTCACGAAGTGCGACTACATCCCAGTCTTTGACATCTTTTCCAAATACTTTTACCGTACCTTTGAAAGCATCATAAAAACGAGGAATCAGATTTACAAGGGTTGATTTACCAGAACCCGTGCCACCGATTACACCAATCGTCTGACCAGGCTTTGCTTCAAAATGAATATCCGAAAGTGCTGATTCATCAGAACCTGTATAGTTCATAGAAACATGATCAAACTCTACACCGCGTTCCATATTGATATCTTCTGGCAATACAGAAGTAGACTGAATCGTCTTCTTAATCGATGGTTCCATTTCAAAAACTTCCTGCACACGGTTTCCACATGCCACTGCTTTTGTAATCAAAATAATAAGGTTTGCAAGCTTTACAAGTTCTACTAAAATCTGAGACATGTAGTTTACAAGTGCGACTACTTCACCCTGAGAAATCACACCGCTGTATACTTCTTTTCCGCCAACCCAGATCACTAAAATCGTTGCTACATTTACAATGATAAACGTAACCGGATTCATAAGACCAGAAATACGGCCTACGGTAAGTTGCATATTAGTCAAAAATTTGTTGTCTGATGCAAACTGTTCAATTTCCTGTTCTTCTTTGTTAAACGCACGAATCACTCTCGCGCCGGTTAGGTTTTCTCTTGTTCTTCCAAGAATACGATCAAGGCCCGACTGCACTTTTTTATAAAGCGGAATCGTAATTAACATAACGCCAAATACAACAATTGATAAAAGCGGAATGGTTACCACAAAAATCCATGCAGCCTTTACGTTTACGGTAAACGCCATAATCATTGCACCAAATACAATAAATGGAGAACGAAGGAACAAACGAAGTACCATGTTCACCCCAGATTGAAGCTGATTAATATCACTCGTCATTCTTGTAATAAGTGTAGATGTCCCCACCTGATCTAATTCTGCATATGAAAAGCTTTCAATATGAGAAAACAATGCGTGACGAAGCTTTGTTGCAAATCCAACCGCTGCTTTTGCAGAAAAATACTGTGCAATAACAGAACAAGTAAGTCCAACCGCTGCAAGCAAAATTAAAATTCCACACATCTTAAAGATATAGGTTTGATCTTTGTTTCCAATACCCTTATCAACGATAGATGCCACAACCAAAGGCACAATAAGTTCAAAGATTGCTTCAAGCATTTTAAAAGCAGGAGCAATCACTACTTCTTTTTTATATCCATTCAAAAATCTCAACAATTTCTTCACTCTTTTATCCTCCAAATCAAACATTGGTATTATATCACATTTTAGACAAAATAAAAGACGATGAAACATTCAGATATACTTTTCCATCGTCTTTTACTATTCTATTTGTTCTTCTCATAGATAAAATTATTCAAAAATTCATCCCGTGGACAAGGCCTTCCATAGAAATAACCTTGAATATAATCTGGATTTAGCTCCTGCATTATTTTTAGTTCTTCATCATTTTCAACACCTTCGATACAGATTTTTAAATCGATACTATGAACAAGCTGAATAATATTGGTCATCAACTGATTTTCGTATGCATTCTTTAACGCTTTTACCGTAAATCCACGATCGAGTTTTACAATGTCAGGTGTCATATTACTGATACTTTGAAGATTTGAATATCCGGTTCCAAAATCATCAATCGCAATCATTATGCCAAGTTCTTTCATATTTTCCCAAACACGTCTAATGGATGGAGTATTTTCCAAATAACCACTTTCCGTAAGCTCAATTACCAAACTATCTGGTTTTAATTCACAACCAGATAAGCTATTGAAAATATCTGTAAGAATGGAACTCTTCAAAATCTGAATGTAGGAAAGGTTTACGGTCACCTTAAAATCTTCTACATATCTTTGACATTCTTTGCACATTGCCACTGCTTTTTTAAGAATCCATTTGCCGACTGGAATAATCAAACCACTCTCTTCAAGAATTGGAATAAATTCCACTGGAGGAATCATTTCTCCCGTAGAGTCCTTGAAACGAAGTAAGGATTCTGCCGCATAAAGTTTTCCTGAATCAGAATCCATAATCGGCTGAAAATACAAATCGAATCCCGCCCAATCATTAGCTACTGCTTCACGAAGTTCGTGCAAAATACGACGTTTTCGAAGAAACTTCTTGTAATCATCTTCATCAAATAAATAAATCTGATTTTTACCTCTGTGTTTTGCTTCGCTTAAAGAATACTGCGATAACTTTAAAATCTCATTATAGCTTGATTCTTTAATATCTTTACATGCAATTAGTCCTGCTGAAACTGTAAAAACTGCATCATACCCATTCTTTTCAACAAACTTCTCTACCCGATTACAAATTTCTCTATAAAGACGTGTGGCTCCAATTTCCTGACCACCAATAAAGTCTACAATCAAATATTCATCTGCAACTACGCGATAAGCCTCCTGACCTGACTGCAATGAATCCGTAATACATTTTGCCACTCCATGAAGAATATAGTCTCCATACTCTATTCCAAAACGTTCGTTAATATCTTTGAAATCATCAATTCCTACTCGCAAAATATACCCATTCGGACATGAAATAGGAAAACACTCCAAAACATCCATAATTGCAGTACTTTCTAACAAGCCACTCACATTATCTGCCTTTGGTTTCTTTCCAATTTCATTAATGCAGCCAGCCATTACTACAGGCTTACCTGATTCATCCAAAAAAACACATCCACGACAATTGATCCAAACCGGCTTTCCATCAATACCAATCCAACGATAGCGAATATTGTGTTCTGTCTTTTTTCCTGATAACAATTCTGCCAAATCTGTTAGTAAGATATCGATATCATCACCATAAACAAATTTCTTATGCGTATCCAAAACGTTACTAAACTCGTTTTTTTCAATGTCAAAACGCTCTAACGCTTTTTCTGAAATATAATACAAGTCCTTTTTAATATCAATAACATATAAAAAATCATCCATATATGGGCTGATTTGCTTGATTACTTCTTTTACTGTTTCATACGAAAAAATAGTGGAACCTTTTCCCATAATCCATCCTCCAATAGTTTCTGCCAAACATATGAGTATATTATAGCAAAAAAGTACCACTAATTCAACTTTTTGTTATGAAATTAGTTCTCTAATCACTTCTCCTGCTAATAGAAGCCCAGCCACCGACGGTGTAAATGCATTCGACGCCGGTACTCTTCTTTTTAGTACGGGCTCTTCTTTCGAATAAACCACTTTAAGTTTTTTTATTCCACGTGTCTTTAATTCTTTTCGCATTACTTTTGCAAGCGGGCATACACTTGTTTTATAGATATCTGTAATTTCAAACATCTCCGGATGCATTTTATTTCCGGCTCCCATACTACTAATAATAGGTGTTCCCACTTCATGACAGGCCATCACAAGCGCGATTTTTGCAGTTACCGTATCAACTGCATCCACTACGTAATCATATTTTGAGAAATCAAATTGTTCCTTTGTTTCTGGCAAAAAGAAACACTCATATCCCTGCACTTCACATTCTGGATTAATATCTAAAATACGTTCTTTCATGACCTCTACTTTGGGTCTGCCGATTGTACTACAAAGTGCAATAATCTGACGATTGATATTGGATTCTGAAACAACATCCTTATCAATCAAATCAATTTTTCCTATACCAGTACGTGCAAGTGCTTCAGCCACATGTCCACCGACACCTCCAACACCAAACACTGCAACGTGAGAACGAGCCAATGCTTCCATCGACTCGCTTCCAAATAACGCTTCTGTTCGTTCAAATATACTCATTCTGTTTTACCTATACCACACATCTTTATAATCATGTTCTCTTCGCATATCGAAAAGCCAGCTTCCAAATAAGATAATGGTCGAACCAATAAATAGTGCTGTTGTAACTAAACTTGCTTCAATTCCAAATACACCACCACTTAATACATTTGTCTTAACTACATTTAACTGTATCCACGCATTTTCGTTTGAAACCATTTGTGTCAAATTCATTCCAAACACACCATATACAATGAATTTCCAAACCGAATTCATTCCAATGGCTCCCCACAAACTCTTTTCACGCACGCGAAGCGCTGCAAGTACAATAGAAAGCGTAAATACATTTACAATACGAAGTACACTAAGTAGCAAATCTTCGTTTAGCACGGAAGAAATATGAATCATCGTTGATACAATTGATGTTGTAATAACCGCAACAGGGATGCTTGCCTTCTTTCTAAGAACAGTAAATACAACGCCACGAAACATCACTTCTTCTACAATTGCTTCAAACAAATATGCCACAAACATAGAAATTAACAAAAACCAATTTAACTCTGTTCTCGTTCCAATTACCTCTACGTTATCCAAAATAACATTTAATCCAATTACACTCACTGAAATGACAATCGCTACAATTGCGCCCACACAATAAGTATAAATCCAACTATTAAGTCCAACTTTTCTAAGAATTTTCTGAATCGATTTCCAAAGATTCTTCATCACTTATCTCCTGTTAATTCTTATCACCAGTCAAATCCTTTTTATACACGATAAAAAGAATTACTCCTAAGAATACCATTCCACCAACAACATTTCCAAGTGTTACCGGAATTGAACTATTGATAAAGAATGTTTTCCAGCTTAGCTGTGCAAGCTGGCTTTCTGTATAGCCATATGTATCCATTGCAACCTGAACGTATTTATCATCGTTAAGTGCAAAAATTCCTGCTGGAATATAGTACATATTTGCAACGCAGTGTTCATATCCGCTTACTACAAATGCTAGGATTGGGAAAAAGATCGCCCATACTTTTCCTGCGACATCTTTTGCGGCTGCCGCCATAAGAACTGCGCCACACACAAAAATATTACATAAAATGCCTGATACAAATGCTTTTCCAAATGACATAGTAACTTTTCCAAGTGCTACTTTAATAGTAAATGCCCCAAGAAGTCCGTCGCTATAATTGTACTGCCCACTAAAATAAACCATTGCTGCAAAAACAACTGATCCAATTAAGTTTGCACACCATACAACAAGGAGTACTCGAATTGTCTGGAATACACTGTATTCTTTCTTTAAATTTCCTAAAATTAATAAGCAGTCACCTGTAAAAAGTTCTCCACCAATAAAGACAATTAACATAAGGCCAATTGGGAATACGCAACCAGCCACCGTTCTTGCAAGTCCCACATTTGGAATTGCATGCATTGCCACACTGCTTGCAGATGCACCACAAGCAATAAACATTCCCGCTAATATTCCTAAAAACACCATTTTTACAATTGGCATCTTTGTACGATTTACTTGTGCGTTTATATTCGCTTTCAAAATTTCTACTGGATTATTCATCATGTCTACTTACCTCCAACCACTCTATTTTCTATAAAAGTGGTGGTTATGTCAACATGAAATTATTGGTTTTTCTTTGCATTATATTTCATTGGAATCACTTTTGCTTTCATAAGCGCAAAAACAATACTTGGAACTAAAACAAGCTGCAACAAAATTCCTGGAAGTCCTGTTACAAATTTTACAGTTGCCCACATCACAATACTTGTTCCACCATTTGTAAGCAAAATTGCGCTAACGCAACCATATACAACTCTTCCAACAATCATTGCTACTACTAAACTAATATATAAATCCACATAAACTTTTCCAGTTTTTATTACTTTCATAAGAATGCCTGTCACTAAGCCATACACGGCAAGTTCTACCATCATAGAAGGTAATATTGCCACTGGAGGCATACCTGTAAGAATGCTTGATAAAAATACACCTGACACTCCACAAATCATTCCATACTGCCAGCCACAAGCTAGTCCACAAATCAGAACCGGAATATGCATTGGACAAAAAATCGTTCCACCATTAGGTATCATATGAAATGCATATGGTAATACAATACAAAGTGCTATACAACATCCGGTTAACACCATTTTCTTAATCATTGACATCTGTTCTGTTTTCATTTTTGTCCTCCATTTTTTCAAGTGATTTTCTTTCTATTTCATTCAATCTTATCCTGAATCTTTGCATGTACTTCTTCTACCTGACTTCTAATTTCTAAGAATACTTTTACAATCTCAGGATCAAAATCAGCACCTGCTCCATTCTCGATAATTTTAAAACACTGATTCATCGGCATAGCTTCTCTATAGCAACGATGCTGAGAAATCGCATCAAACACATCTGCTACAGCCATAATTCTTGCAGCAAGAGGAATCTGTTTTTCCTTAATTCCATATGGGTATCCTTTTCCATTCCATTTTTCATGATGGAAAGTAGCCACTTTAAATGCCATATCTTTATAAAAATTGTCATCTAAATGTCCGAAAGTATCTAAAACAATTTCTCCTCCTATTTTTGCATGACTCTTCATAATTTCATATTCTTCATCTGTCAGTTTTCCAGGTTTTTGCAGAATTGCATCTGGAACTGCAATTTTTCCAATATCGTGCATTGGAGCTGCAAGTTTTAAATTGTTAATAAAATCTTCTGTTAATTCACTTCTATAGACACCACGTTTCCAAAGTTCCTTTGCAAGAAGTTCTACGTATGCGCTTGTTCTACGAATATGACCACCTGTATTATCGTCTCTGTTTTCAACTAATGTTGCAAAACCTGTAATCATTTCTTTATGATACTGTTTTACGGATACAAGAGTTGGATTTTCCGTATTCATATAGATTCCAAGAACAATTAATGTTAATCCAAAACTTGTAAGTAAAGCTTCATGATCATATAGCTGGTATAAAGAAATCACAAACAATACCAGGATAAATACTACGATATTCATGCGTTTATGACTCTCAATATTTTTCCATCCACGAATTACCATAAAGACTGTTAAGCACAAATAAATCCCCACCATAAGATAGCAAGTATATGCTGACGGACCATTTGAGTAATTCGTATGGACACCTTCCACATACTTAATATTAAATGTATTCATAAGTACCAGTAAAACATTTACCCCCCATGGTACATTAATCCATATCCTCTTTTTCTTTTCTTGTGGATATGAACCGGTAATCTGCAAAATATAAATAAAGAGCAAAAAAATGGAAGTATCCAATCCTATAAAAAAACACGTATGCACAAAGGCATTTAATGTAGGCGGAAACCAATCCAGCTGATTCACAGAATATGCGCTAACTGTGTCAAAAAAGAGCGTAAATAATATTACCACAAGAATTTCATCAAACAGTGTTGCGTCATGATTTTTCTTAACGTGTAAGCATTCTCTAAAATAAAAGAACGCTATAAATGCAACAATTACCAAACATACCAATTGTGTCTTACAATAATACATATTCCTTCTCCTTTGTATCATAATTTCTATTATTATAGCACAAAAAAAGAAGGGCTTTAAACCCCTCCTTTATCAATTTCTACAACGTATTTACTGCATTTTCAATCCTGTTTAAAGCTTCAACAAGCGTCTTTCTAGGACATGCCACATTGATACGTTCAAAGCCTTCTCCCGACTTTCCAAACATGCTTCCCCTATCTAACCATAACTTCGCCTTGTTGACGATTAAATCTTCTAGTTCCTTTTCTGATAAGTGCAATCCTCTAAAATTGAGCCACACAAGATAAGACCCTTCTGTTTCAACCACTTTCACCCCAGAAAGTCTTTCTTCTACAAACTGTTTTGTAAACGCAATATTATCTTTCACATAACGATACATTGCATCATACCACTCTTGTCCATGCTGATAAGCCGCTAAAGTTGCAACAAGACCTAATACATTTAATTGACTATATCCGGATGCGCTTATTTGCTTTTCAATTTCTTTTCTAAGTAAAGGATTTGGAATCAAAATATTTGAAACCTGAAGTCCTGCAATATTAAATGTTTTACTTGGTGCTGTTGCGACAATTGAAATATCTTTGTATTCCTCTTTTAAATTTACAAAAACCTGATGTTCTCTTTTAAATGCAAAATCTGCATGAATTTCATCACTTACCACAAGCACATTATGTTTTAAGCAAATATCTCCAAGTCGAATAAGTTCTTCTTTCGTCCAAACTCTTCCAACAGGATTATGCGGATTGCATAAAAAGAATAACTTTACATCTTCCTTTACAATTTTTTCTTCAAAGTCTTCAAAGTCAATCTGATATCTTCCATCCTCATCCAAAATCAAATCACTTACCACAAGCTTACGATGGTTATCTGTAATCGCACTTCCAAATGGATAATAAACCGGTTGCTGAATAAGCACACTCTCATTTTCTTTTGTGAAAGCTTTCACAGCCATTGCAAGAGCATATACAACTCCTGGTGTTTTTACCAACCATTCCTCTTCAATATCCCAATTATGGTGAGTTTTCATCCAGCGTTTTAATGCCTCAAAATATTCCTCTTTTACATCACTATATCCAAATATTCCATGTTCTGTCTGTTTTTGGATTGCATCCTGGATATAAGAAGAAATCAAAAAATCCATATCCGCCACCCATAAAGGTAATACGTCTTTAGGCTTATTTCTTTCTTCTGCAAAATCATATTTTAAACTATACGTATTTCTTCTATCTACAACTGTGTCAAAATCAAGATTTCTTTCTGCCATATGCTTCCTCTTTTGCCTCCTTAAATACACGTTCGAATTCAAAAATCAAATCTTTTGCCGACTCAATTCCCACAGAAATGCGGAGAACACTATCTGTGATTCCGTTTCTTTTTAACAAGTCCTCTGGCACATCTGCATGCGTCTGTGTAACGGGATAAGTGATTAATGTTTCCACACCACCTAAACTCTCTGCGAACTGTATAAGTTTCACTTTATCTAAAATTGCTTTTGCAAATGTTTTATCTGTCACTTCGAAAGTAACCATCGCTCCAAATCCGCGACTTTGCTTCTTAATAATCTCATGTCCCGGATGCGCTTTAAGTCCAGGGTAAATAACACGTTTTACCTCTTTTTGCTGCTCTAACCAATGTGCAATTTCAAACGCATTCTCCTGTGCCTTTTCCATACGGATTCCAAGCGTTTTTATACCTCTTAAAATTAGCCAGCTATCAAGGGGTGCAAGTCCAGCCCCTGTTGTTTTAATAATAAAGCGTAATTGTTCTGCTATTTCCTCACTTGATGTCACCAAAAATCCAGCAAGTGTATCATTATGTCCCCCAAGATATTTTGTACCGCTGTGTACAACAATATCTGCTCCTAAATCCAGCGGATTCTGGAAATATGGAGATAAAAATGTATTATCAACAATAAGCAAAATATCCTGCTGTTTTGCAACTTCAGCAAGTGACGCGATATCAATCACATTCATCATTGGATTTGTAGGAGTTTCAATATAAATTGCTTTTGTATTTGATTTTATATTTTTTTGCACTTCTTCCTTTGTACAGTCAATCTTTGAAATTTCAATACCATTCTTTTTGCTGATATGGTCAAAGAGTCGAATAGTCCCACCGTATAAATCCGAGTCTACAATAATATGATCCCCTGGTTCAAAAATCTCCATCAGGTTTGAGATGGCAGCCATTCCACTTGAAAATGCAAGTGCATCTATTCCATTTTCTAAGGCAGCAACCACTTTTTCTAACTGCTCTCTTGTTGGATTTTGAAGTCTGCTATAATCATATCCGGTACTGCTTCCAAGTCCTGGATGAGCAAATGTTGCCGACTGAAAAATTGGAAAACTTACTGCTCCGTATGGATTTTCTTTTTCAGGATTTTCTAAGTGAACGCATTTTGTTTGTACTTCTATACTCATGTGCCATTCTCCTCTCGAATACATTTCATACCTTTTTTGTATGAATTAAAGATAACATATGAAACGTCTTATGAATATTACCTATAATCTTTTATCTGCTATAATTATATCCTATAACAATATTTTAATGGCTACTGCTGTCTTTTCCAATCCAGCAAATCTTTTAGCGTCACTGTATCAACCACACCTTTAATTGCTTCATCAATTTTTTTCCATAAAAAGTATGTAATACAATCGCTTTGTCTTTCACATGAAATCGCATCTTCTTCTACACATTCTACAGGCGCAAGACTTCCCTCTGTCAAACGAAGAATCATTCCTACGGTACACTCTTCTGGTTTCACCTTTAATGTATATCCCCCTTGCGGACCACGAATACTTCTTACCATTCCACCTTTATTTAACACCGCAACAATTTGTTCCAAATATTTATCCGAAATATTTTGACGCTTTGCAATGTCTTTAATTCTAATTGGCTTTTCTCCCTCATTTGCTGCTATATCAAGCATTAAACGTAATGCATATCTTCCTTTTGTCGATATTTTCATGAGTATTCTCCCTTCTATCCTAAAGCTTTATCCTGATACTTTTTTAATTCCTCAATATATTTGATACCTAATGAACTAATTGCTGTTCCTTTTCTTGAAATGTATCCAATGGTCATTTTTTCATCCGATTTCAATCGTACCGCACAATAATCTTCACCATTTAGCTCTTCACAAATTATTCCGGAGCACAAGGTATATCCATTAAGTCCAACCATTAGATTTAGTAATGTTGCTCGGTCCGTTGCTCGAATCAACTGCTTATATTGGTACGTACTTAATACTTCCTCTGCAAAATAGAAGGAATTATTATTTCCCTGTTCAAACGCTAAACATGGATATTCCTCTAATTCTTCTAAACTAATTTCTTTTCTTTTGGCCAAAGGATGCCCTTTCCACATATAAACATAAATATGACAATCCAAAATCGGATGAAACTCTATGCCATATTCAGCAAAAAGCTTCGACAAAACTTTTTGATTAAAATCATTGATATATAAAATTCCTATTTCACTTTTAAAATTCTTTACATCTTCAATTATTTCGTAGGTTTTTGTCTCACGAATTGCAAACTCATATTCATCCATACCAAATTGTTTTACCATTTGAACAAATGCATTTACTGCAAATGTATAATGCTGTGTGGATACACCAAACTTACTCTTTATATTTGTTTTGTCAATGTATTTTGTCTCAATAAGCTTGTACTGCTCTACCACCTGTCTTGCATATCCAACAAATTCTTCTCCCTCCGGAGTCACAAAAACCCCTTTATTACTTCTTCGAAAAACCTCAATTCCAAGTTCTTCCTCTAGTTCCTTTATGGCACATGACAAACTCGGTTGTGAAATAAATAGCTGTTTTGCAGCTTCATTCATGGACTTCGCTTCTGCCACCGCAATCACATATCTTAACTGTGTTAACGTCATATCTTACCCTGCTCCTTTTTCTGACTATATCGATAGGATATATAGAATTATAATCATTTCACTATTATTGTCAATTCCTATAGCAAAAGGGTGTTCAAAGACCTTCACCTTGAACACCCTTAAAAACATATTATTAACTATATTTGGAATTTTGAAATCATTTGACTTAAATTCTTTGCCCGCTCTGACAATTCTTCTGTTGCCGCAGCCGTTTCTTCTGCTGTAGCTGAGTTCACTTGCACAACATCAGAAATATTTGAAATTACTGACTTAATTCGCGTTGATTTTTCAGCCTGTTCTTTTGTATCCGCAGAAATTGATTTAAATGCATGTGCAATTTGTTCTGCATTCTCTACAATGTTTTCTAAACAAATTGATGTAGAGTCTGCACACTTCATAGCATTTTCAATTTTAGCCAAACAATCAATAATAAGCTCTGCTGTTTTTTGTGAAGAATCTGTTGTCTTTGTCGCAAGATTTCCAACCTCATCCGCAACAACCGCAAATCCACGTCCTGCTTCTCCAACACGAGCAGCCTCAACCGATGCATTGAGTGCTAGAATATTAAGCTGGAAAGCAATTGACTCGATGGTTCCAATAATATTTTGAATATCAGAAGACATATTTTCTACCTTATTTACGACATCTGAAAGATTTTTCATTTCCTCATTTCCTTGAAGAATGAGTTCTTCTAACTGCTGTAAACGAATCTGCACTTTTTCTTCACTATCCGAATTACGTAAGATACACTCTGTCATATCTTCTACATCAATTACCAATTGATTGATTGAACTTGCCTGTGTGACAGTTCCTTGTGCAAGTGATTCTGCAGCATCCGCAAGTTCACCAGAACCAGTTCCAACAGAAGATGCTGATTCTTGAATCAAACGGATGAGTTGGTGTAAAATGCTTTGAATCCGATTAACAGACTCTGTTAACTGATTAAAGTCTCCTGGATAGGCATGCATTGCATTTAGTGTTAAATCATAGTTTGCCATCCCACCTAAAATGTTACTTGTCTCTCCAATCATGGACTGGAAGGTCTGTTGCAATTTGCAAGCAGAATTCTGTAATTGTCCAATTTCGTCTTTTCTTTTGGTTGGAACAATTGTTGTATCCAAATCTCCATTTGAAATAGATTCAAGTGCCACACTCACTCTTGAAACAGATTTGGCAATACTATTTGCAAACAATGCCGCAAAAACAAGTGCAAGAATAAGTGCAATAGCTTCTACACCTACAAGAATATTTGTGGCTTGCACTTGCCATCCCTGAATCAACACTTTTAGCATAAGATAAAATACCTATAAATGTGATAATAGCAAACACAAATACCCCAATAATCAGTGATAATTTCGTCTTAAGTTTCATACCTTTTCCTCGCAAAATGTTTTTGTAAAATCCCATATCAACATTTTAACGGTTTTTATTTTTTGCACAAGTATATAGATTATTTTTGTATTTCTTTGTGCATTTTGTATATTCCTTACATTCCCAACCATAATTAACAAGAAAATTTATTTTTTCCGTTTTCTTTTGCCCATCGACGATTTCCATCAGGAATAATTCCGATATGTTTTGGAATTCGATACATAAAAATCCCTCACTCTATTATGATTTCAATTCATCTATAGAATGAGGGATTTTTCAAATTTTATTCACTGTATTTATTTTCTTTTTTCATTTCCTCTTTTCGTTGCTCATCTTTATGCGCATACATATATTCATCTGCGCAGTCAATAAACGATTTCAAATCTTTTGTGTTCCCCTTTTCTCTTATCACAAATCCGTACGAAGTACTTACTTTATTGGAAAGCTCCATATCCTTCGTTCTTTCGCCTAATAATTCATTTACTTTTTCGCACATCTTTGAAATCTCATTTTCTGGTGTGTCAATCAGTAATACCATGAATTCATCACCACCAAGACGACCAACATATCCCTTTTCGTGGAATACCTCCATAAGCACATCACTAAAAATGCACAAAATCTGATCGCCTACGTCATGGCCATATGTATCATTAATCGGTTTAAAATGATTTAAGTCAAGATAAATAACCGCAATATCTATATCCTTTCGAGGATTAAGTTTTTTTACCAACTCCTGCGTTGCCAAGCGGCTATTACATCCTGTTAATGAGTCAGTACTCATTTTTGTATTACCGCGCTTCCAATAAATTGTGATTCTAATAACACAAATAAAAAGAACTGCAACAATAGCATACGAGAAATACTGCAGGAAATCAATAAATATCAATTCTTTAAAAATGTCTTCGGTTTTTACACAGTATACAATCGCCCAATTAAAATTATCTACATAAGTAACATAGGTCTGACATTCCTTATTCAATAAAAGCATCGTTCCTAACTGGTCCTCTTTTGTTTCAAAGGCATGACTAATAAGTGATGTATCTGTATCAGCTTCCTGATATACGGTCATCTTGTTATAAACCTTTTCCATATCTTCCGTCGCGACATAATAACCGTCACTATTAATCAAAAAGCTTGTTCCATTTCGAAACATCTTATTTTCACGGAACATATCCTGAACTTCGTTTAATTCAATTGCACCACAAATGGTTCCCACTTTTTCATCCTTATTGTAAATGGAAACACTGATGGTCATTGTCGTCGCATCTGCGCCATAGAAAGGTTCCGTAATAAACACATCTTCTTTCATAATCTGATAAAAGAATAACTCGTGTTCCTGATTACGTACCACATCTTCTTCTATATAATAGACATTCCCATCTGCATTTGCCACAAACAAATGGTGAAAACCAAAGTCCTGTGAATGTCCATAGATTAACTCCTTTTGAGCCTCTGGATCCATTTCATAAATTTGTGGGAATGTAGAAAGTGCTCGAAGCGTACTAATCTTGTTGTTGATATATTGTTCAAACTGTATTTTTTGGTTATTCGCCAGACTTTCCATAGAATCTTGTACGGTTAAAATCTGGTTATGTTTATATCTTTTGATACCAACCCTAAGCGTAACAATAAGCAAAACAAAAAAAATAGCGACAATAGCTAAAATTGCGCGATTCAATGGCTGACTGTATGAGGTTTTATTTGTTTTTCTCTTAAGCTTTTTCATAGTACTAATATACTACTAATTTTTTTCAGTGAAATCAAGGTCACATTTATAAAAATATAAGCAAAAAGGACTACATTTGTAGCCCTTTCATTCTTTTATAACATATATCGAATAATTGTAGTTATTCCTGCTATCAAAAGTAAGATACCACCACCAATATATGCTTTTGTTTTATGTTCAAATCCAAAATGATATCCAATATACATTCCAAAGATTACAAACAAAATAGAAAAACATGCTATTATAATTAGAATAATGAGTAAGTTTGTTCCCATAAGTCCAAATGCGATACCCGCAAGGAGGGTATAAACACTTGTCATTGCAGACATACGTAAAAAACGTTTTACACCTAAATGGTCTTCTCTTTTTTCATGTATCCGCTCATTTCGAATTGCTTTTGCAAAAAGGCGAATTCCCAAACAGAAGAAAATCACGGTAGCAATTACCTGTCCTGTAAAATTCCCATCTACAAAGCTTTCCTGTTCCCATAATAAGTCTGCAAAAAAACTACCGATAAAAAGTGCCGCCATCTGCCAAATAGTTACTAATAAACATATGAGACTCAAATGCTTTTTATTCACTTTCGCAACCAATGACCCTTGACATTCCATTGCGGCAAAAATATCAAATGATATTCCTGCTATGATTAACAAACTTTCTATCCAGTTCATTTTTTCCTCCTATCAATTACAAATCCCCTCTGTTTTGTAAACAAATTTTACACTACCATTTACACCATCTGCAACCTCTGTAAAGCTCTGATAACTTTCTCCTGCGTCAAGAACTTCCTGAAGACGTTCTACTAACACTTTAATATCTCCGTTGTATGCATTTACAAGTCTTTCAATTCCTTCTTCGTTGAATTGAACCATTCCGTCAGCTAAATCATGTGCACCTTCATCTAATTGTTCAACACCAGAAACAATTTTATCTGTACCAGTTTTTAGTGTTCCAACACCCTCTACAAGTACTGTATTATTTGAAGTCAATGTTGAAGCACCTGTTGCCAGCTGATTTGCGCCTGACTGAAGCTGTGCTACACCTGTTCCAAGAGTTCCTGTTTTATCATTTAATGTAGTAAGGCCTGTATTAATTAAGTCTAATCCTGTATACAACGAATTTGCGCCTGCTGCCAATTTTGAAGTACCTTCACTTACTGCGGCTGCACCGGCCTGCAATTCCGCAACGGAAGTTGCACTTGCACTTAAGTTTGCTTTTACTTCATCAATTACCATTACGGCACCATCTACCTGGCCTTTCCCTGCCTGCAACTGTGCTATTTTGTTTCCCAACACCTGAATAGCTGTCGCTGCTGAAGAAGCATCTGTAATTGTAACATTAATTCCTTTTGCTGCTAATTGTGTCTGAATACCAGTATAGTATGGTGTTGCTGCCGCCAAACCAGAGGATGCTTCCAGATTAATTGCTGCAATAAGGCCATCTTGCGCTGCATCAAACTGTGAGACTACTCCATCAACGTCATCATAACTCATTCCTGCTGTACTTGCAAACTGTGTATATACTCCATCTTTTTTGGCATCCAATGTGGTTCCCATTCCTGAAAGTGTTGTAGCCAAAGTATCAACACCAGCACTCACTGCTGCCGCACCATTTACAAGTCCAGAATTTGCTGTTGTTCCATCACCCTCAAGTCCTGCAACAATTGCACCTGCGCCTTCTAAAGCTACGTCTGAACCAGTTTTTAAATCACTGATCCCAGACACCATAGCAGGTGTACTTCCTGCCAAAGTATCAATTCCTGTCTTTAAAGAACCAATTCCTGTACTTAATTCAGAGGCACCATTTGTATAAGCAACAATTCCATTTTGTAAACTGCTTACACCAGTTGCAAATGTTCCCATATTTGACTGTAATGTATCAAGACCATCTGCAAGATCTTTTGAGCCTTCTTCAAGCTGCTGTGATGCAGTTGATAATGTATCTACTAAAGTATTAAGGTTTGATAAATCCATCTCACCATCTGTACCAATGAAGTTTGCTGCGTTTGCAACCATTGTTATTGTCATATCAAGTTCAAAGTTTTCTACATCAGCTGTCACTTCAAAGTAATCCGGAATTTGAGTATCTTCTAAATCTTCATCTTCAATCTGTAAACTTTCTTTTAATCCCGGAAGAGCATATCCAATTACGATATTTGTATCACCGTTTGATAACACTTTACCATTTTCTACTTCAATGTTTGTAAAGCTTTCGTTTAACACCATTCCGGTCATAGCTGCAAAAGGAACATATACATCACCAACTTTTTCATGATTCGTGTAATCGAAACGAATGGTTACTTTTCCAGACTGTCCAGCCAATTCTTCCGGTTCAACTTCTTTTCCATCAAGGAAATATGTAATTTCCTGTGTTACTGGTGCTTCTTTTGTTGTTGTTCCTTGATAATAAATATCATTTCCATCAGCCTGCCAGCTAAGTTTTGATCCGCTCTGTGTGAATTCTTCATCACCTTTTACATTTTCAATATCTGTTAATGAAGAAGCATCTTCTAAGACTTCTTTGTTTTCACTATTGATTAAGTGATCAGAAACGATTGTTTGTGTTGGGTTACCCTTGCTATCAGCAATAATATATACCGTTTCATCTTTTCCTATTTCTTTTTCCGAAAAGGAAATACCCTCTCCAAGTAAGTCTTCTAACTCTTCTTCAGTTTCTGTTTCTTCAACTTCCGTTCCTTCTGTTGACTGTACTTTTCCATCATTTTTTGCAGCATATACTGTATAAGCAGAAAATGATGTTCCAACTAAGCTAACCATTAATACACCAGTTGCAATACGAATGACAAATTTTTTATTGAATCTTTTTTTAAGTTCTGGTAATTTCATCGTTTTCCTCATTTCTACGCGTTTTTATTCTAATTGTGTGGCATCGCGTTCCCACTCTATGATTTTTTACTAATAAATCCTACACTTGTTTTACAAATTACTTTATCAAATATCATAAACATTGACGGCAAAATGAAAATTACAACAAACATACTGATAATTGCACCTCTTGCCATTAGTGAACAAAGTGAGCTAATCATGTCGATATTTGAATACATACCTACGCCAAAAGTAGCTGCAAAGAAACTTAACGCACTTACGATAACCGACTGAATAGAACCCTCAAGTGCTGTTGTAACTGCTTCCTGTTTTTCGGCGCCACGACTACGAGCTCTCTTATATCTGTTTGTCATAAGAATTGCGTAGTCAACCGTTGCCCCTAGCTGAATCGTTCCAATTACAATTGATGCAATAAATGGTAATGTTGTTCCTGTATAACAAGGGATTCCCATGTTAATAAAAATTGCAAATTCAATAACTGCAACCAATACGATTGGCAAAGAAATTGACTTAAATACAATTGCAATGATTAAGAAAATTGCTCCAATTGAAACAACACTTACTCTTGCAAAGTCCTTATCTGTAATCTCAATCAAGTCCTTTGTACATGGTGCCTCACCAATTAACATTGCTGATTCATCATATTTCTTTATAATTTCATTAATCTGTTCGCACTGCTTATTTACTTCATCCGAAGCAACTGCATATTCGCTGGTAACAAGCATCATCTGATAATCGCCGTTAACCATAATTTCCTTAATATCATCTGGAACAATTTCTTTTGGAATACTTGGTCCGATAATAGAATCTAATCCTGCTGCAATTTTTACACCATCTACTTTACTGATTTCATCTACCATCATTCTCGCATCTTTCGCTGGTAAATCGCTACTTGCAAGAATCATGTGTGTTGCACCCATATTATATTCATCTGCAAGTTTTGTATTTGCCATGATACTATCAAGACTTTCTGGTAATGTTCCTGCTAAGTCATAATAAACATTTGTATGTGTATATCCATAAACTGCTGGTCCAATAATGAGCAGGAATACGATTGCAAACACCTTATAATGCTTTGTAATCCAACCAGCAATTCTTCCAAGGTTTGGAATAATCGTTTTATGCCTTGTCTTTTCAATTGCCTTATCAAAGATAAGAATCATTGATGGTAAAACTGTTACACAGCAAATTACACCGATAACTACACCTTTTGCCATTGTAATACCAAGGTCCATACCTAGTGTAAAGCTCATAAAACAAAGAGCAATAAATCCGGCTACTGTTGTAATGGAGCTTCCAACAACAGAAGAAATAGTTCCTGAAATCGCATGTGCCATGGCACGTTTTTTATCTCCAGGAAAACGCTCCTGCTGTTCTTCATAGCTATGCCATAAAAAGATGGAATAGTCCATTGTTACGCCTAACTGTAATACTGCTGCAAGAGCCTGTGTTACATATGATATTTCCCCTTGGAATACATTTGATCCAAGGTTATAGACAATTGCCATTCCAATACTTAAAAGGAAGAACAACGGAATAATTGTAGAGTCCATTGTAAGAGAAAGAATGACTATCGCTAGAACAACCGCGATTAATACATAAATTGGCACTTCTCTGTCTGAAAGATTTTTTGTATCTGTTACTACTGCTGACATACCACTTACAAAGCATCGTCCTTTTACGATATCTCTAATTTCATCAATCGCATTCATCGTTTCATCCGATGACATTGAACTGTCAAATAAAACCATCATTAATGTACTGTCATTTTCCTGGTTATTAAAAAACTCATATACTTTTTCTGGTAACATTTCCATCGGAATGCTGATATCTGCAAAAGAATCATACCAAATACATTTTTTTACATGATCAACTTCACTAATCTGTTCTCTCATTTCTGAGATGTTCTTTTCATCCATCCCATCCACAACCAGGAAAGAAAATGATCCAGTTCCAAATTCTTCTAAGAGAATTTCCTGTCCTTTCATTGTTTCAATTTCTTCTGGCAAATAAGTCAGAATATCATAATTTACTCTTGTGTTGAAATACCCAAGTGCTGATGGTATTAAAAGTAAGAAACTTAAAATAAGAATCGGCACACGAAGTTTAACAACCGCTTTTCCAAATTTAATCATTGTAAACCTCCATTCACTTTTTGCTTCTTCCAAAGCATAAAAAAAAAGATTGAATTTGAAAATATTCAATCTTTTCTTTCTGTCGTTGTGAAATATACAAATTGATGAAAATGTATATCAAAGTAAACATATGTATGAAATTGTAATCTACATTTCTCCTAAAACGTCCTCCATTGAACGCCTGATAATGTAATCATATATTTCGGACATCTCTCTTGCATGAATCATCATTCCACTCTTTATCCATGTAACAACCACATAACACATAGACTGCGCATAGTACTCTGCGATTCTTTCTTGAGTAAGCCACACATATTTCGGAGTCTTTCCTTTTGAATTCGCCTTAACCACTCGAAGCAATAATTGTTCTACGCACGTTTGCGCAATACTACTAAAAGAGTTTTGTCCTTCTAATTTGACTGCTTTACTATAAAATTCTTTGTCCTTTTCAATATTGGTAAAAAGAAGAATCAAAGCCTCTGATACCATTCCATTTTGAATCAGGGGTTCTACCGGCTCAAGCAGTTCTTTATTAATAATCCATTCCAACACTTCATATTTATCTTGAAAATGGTTATAAAATGTCGGACGGATTACACCTGCTTTATCTGTAATCTCTTTGATTGTTATTTTCTCAATGGGCTGCTTAATCGCTAACTCTTTAAAACTTCCTGCCAATACAGTATCAATTTCATTTTTAACCATAACACCCACACCTTATATTGCGTTTATGCCACTATATCACATCTTTTTGTCATGCGCAACGTAGCCCGTTTTATCTCGTATTATTTCTCTTCCTGGTTGCAACACCCCTTCTTAGAACAACAGCCAGCCGAAGGACATCCAATACATTTACGCCCTTTTTTCTTTTCTTTCCAAATATATACACTTGCACAAATCACAAGTATTAACAAAATTCCTAACACGATAAAATCTGCTCTGCTCATGCCACTCTCCTATTTGATTTATGAATAAGTAAACTAATCAACATTTCTTCCAAGCTCTTTTAACATTTTAATATCGCTTCTGATTGTTGCACACGCTACTGTTGTAAGCATATCTCCTGTAATCGTTGCAGAAGCACCCGATTGAAACGCAAGTTCTCCATCATTCGTCAGCAAGACTCTTCCTGCTGCAAGCCTAATCTCTGCCTTTGGATTCATATATCTAAAAAATGCGATTGTGCGCAAAATATCTTCTTCACTAAGTCGATCTTGATTTTCTAATGGTGTGCCCTTTATCGGAATAATAGCATTAATCGGTATAGAATCTACTTCTAATTCTGACAGACTAATAGCCATATCTAATCGATCCTCCCACGTCTCGCCCATTCCAATAATTCCACCTGAGCATACCAACATGCCTTCCTTTTTTACCATTTATAATTTCCTGTGCTAACTCTAATATTTCTATAAACAATCTCCTAATTTGCTTTTTCTCTTTTTGTTTTGGATTATCATATGATAGAGAAAAAGAAATGTCAACCACAATACAACTTGCGGTTGACATTAATATCTGTTCCAATATTTATTTTCGCCTATCCACTCCCATATTTTTATAATAAGCTGACTTATCCTTATACATAAGCTTCTCCGCTTCTGACAAGAGCTTGTCAATATCCCTCTCAGTGACTTCCTGCCAAACTGCTCCCACTGCTAAAACCACCGAATTAGCAAGTGCCACCTGCTTAAGAGTTTCCGTCTTTTGTATCAGTATCTCCTTTTCTATTCCAGGACACAAAGCCAAAAGTTCATCCCCTCCAATTCGAAACAGTCCATAACCTCCAAATACTTCTTTTAGACTTTCACAGGCACGAAGTATCAGCCTGTCCCCTTCCTTATGTCCCTCTGTGTCATTCACTCTCTTTAATCCTGTGATATCACAATACACAACACCTAAACTAGTTTCGTTCGTGCATTCAACCATATATTTATCCATAGCAAATCTGTTGCCTAGCTTCGTAAGTGGATCATGGTAACTCATTTCTTGTAACTGTTTTAATAGATTTCTTCGTTTGAGACAAGAAACAATAAAGTGTCCAACAATTTTCAACATATTCTGTGTATATTCAAAGGACTCTCCATTCGGATTATCCACACCATAAAATCCAATATTTTCTGTATCATTATATAGAGGAACAACGACCAAAGAATGAATATCCTGCCGTTTCAGATTCTCATACTGCAAAGGATCACTTTCTTTAATATCTTCTAAATCCTCTATTACGATATTCTTTTCTTCGCTAAAATTCCGATACCAATTTGCACAGATTTCAGACGGTAAATTCTGCAGATTATCTATTTCCGGAGTCACACCTTTTGCCACCCACTCATAGGTATTATCATCACCGCCGAACTCATTCTTTTCAAAAATATAGGTACGTTCACCATGTAATGCCTTTCCAAGATACTCCAAAATAATATCAAGTGCCTTATCCGGAGTCTCTGCCTTAAGTGCCAGTCTCATACCTTCATTTGCAAGTGCTTCCTGATTCTGTTGCTCTAAAAAAAGTTGATATTTTTGTTCTTGTATACTATTATCAATGGCAATCTCCATTCGGCAACGTCTACCACCATCCATAATCATGGTATCTTTCAAAACATAGGACCTGTTAACAATCGGGTTGAAGTACTGCCATTCCCTGAACCCCCCCTCTTCAAGTTCATCATTGTTGCATATGGCACAAGGAGTATTACTGCACTGAAGAAGCTCATAACATTTCTTTCCCGCAAGTTCCTCCACGGAATGAAGATTATATATCTCCAGGGTCTTTTTATTCATGTATATAAGCTCATGGCTATCCATATCAGAAACATACACCACTTCATTTAGATTATCAAAGAATTCCCATATTTTCTTCATATATGATATGACCTTTCATTTTCTTTTGCTATCTAGTATTGTACATATTATATCATAGGCCAAAGCCTGTGATCGTCATTCGCCGCTCGTTGTGTGAGAGCTTCGCCCTCCCAAGCTCGCTTGCACTCATTATATCATAAAATTATTTCAAATTACACAACGGTCAAATCATATTCATGAATTTTACTCAAATTTTTTCTTAAACTGCCAAAACAAAATTTTAATCCATAATACAAATTGGATAAATGCGATCACAAGCTTGAACCATCCACCCGATAATGTCCACTCTCCAATCCAAAACATTGGAAATAGGAAAAAAACATACTTGATACTTCCACTTATAGCCACTGGAACAAAAAAAATCACTCCAAACAAACCAGAAAGTTTTCCGACTGCCATTCCCTCAACCTTATTTGAGGAAATCGCTACAACCAGCATTGCTGTAACGATTCCGCTTAACATTGTTGATACTACCATTACGATTACCTTAACAAGGTCAATGTACGTAAGAGAAAATGCAGGCACACATACAAGTGCAACAACACCTGAGATACATGCAGGTATTATAATTCTTGAACTGAGATATCCTTTCATTCCAACAGGAGTTACAATAATATATTTTGCCACATTTTCATCTATTTCTCCTAGTACAACCAATCCACCAACAAATGCAAACAGCATCCCTGTCACCATAGCAAGAAGCCAGCTGAAATATTCATAATAGGGAACAATGATTTTTTCTAACCCATAATGAATCAAAACCTTGCTTTCTAGCAGAGGGATTCCTATCCTAAAAAATATTCCCACTAAAACAGGCGCAATCGCAAGCAGAATCATCATCATTTCCTGGGTAATTTGTTTTACCATATAAGTAAACATTTTAATAATAGCTTTCATATGCATCTCCCCTTTTACAATTTCGTCTGCTTAGAAGCTTGAAACATACTTTTTACGGATAAATCTGCGATGATAAATAGAATAGTGCTCCAGATAACGATACTAATCAGTGAAAGCCAAGCCAAATCCATATTGCCCTCAAGAAGCTGCATAACTCCGCATCCCGGATGTAAAAGCATGAGTTTGCTATTCCACATAAATCCTACTCTATATATGATAACCGGAACAAATCCTACGATTTCAAAAGGAATTGTCCAAACGATATACTGGTTTAAACTTTCTATTTTTGATCCAACAATAATTCCACAAAGACTAAAAATCATAGACCCTGCAAATATTCCGATACTGCTAAGCATAAAGTTTTTTGAGTTTCCCTGTACCATCAATATTACCCCTACAATTTCAGAAATAATTCCAATTGACAGCACCTTGCCCAATATGTATTCCTCAGAAGTTACAGGAGAAATTGCGATAGAATTAGTTATTCTCTGACTTTTTTCGAGAAGAATAAGTGCTCCCATAAAAAACATTCCCATTGCTGCCGGATCCGAATAAACGCAAATGGATACAATCGTATTTTTCATATCACCATTTAGGAACGAAAAAATAACCATATAGATAATAATCATCAAGAAATAGAGACCGTAAAATCCATATTTCCATTGAAATATCACATCACCTTTTATTACATTCACTTTTCTCATAAACAGATTCCTCCACTTAATCTAACTGTGCGCCTGTAAGTTCAATGAAGATATCACTTAATGTTGGTTCTGCACTATGAATGGAGGTTATCCTGTTCTCAGATATAAGTTTCTTAAGAACCTCATCACAACTAAGTTCTGTCAATACAGTAGTCTTTACCTGTTCTCTACCGTTTTCCATAAAAGTATACGTCACCTTTGCTGCCCCTCTTTTCATAATGAAATTATGTGGCGTATCAAGAGCCTTCATTTGTCCATCCACAATGAAAACCACCCTGTCACAGAGTTCTGTGGCATCTAGCATATTGTGCGTCGTGATAATAATTGTTTTCCCTTTCTCACGCTCCTTTAGAATCATGTCCTTCATAATCTTTGCATTATTTGGATCCAAACCACTTGTAGGCTCATCTAAAAATAAAATCTGCGGATCATGCACCAGCGACTTGATGAAATTGAGTCTGGATTTCATACCTTTCGAAAAAGCGGAAACCTTTTTGTCTGCATGTTCAAAAAGTCCCACCTCTTTAAGCAGTTCGTCAATATCTCTTTTCTCTCCGCAATACAAAGAC
>JAXJUI010000116.1:0-3321 GCA_036309165.1 Agathobacter sp.
CTACATAATAAAAGAGTAGCGATATTAAAAGAATCCGATGAGAAAAGACTAATATTTATCTATCCATTCAGTTTGATTTTTCAGGACTTTACATCGTCCTGAAAGTATTTGTTATTGTATTCCAACGTCAGGAGTGGATTATAATACAAGTTTTTTGTGTGGATAGAATTTCGTTTTGCTTAATGTACGAAAGTACTTATCTATAAACGCATGAAATATTAGCACAATGAATCATTGGAAATCAACTTTGGCCGTGATAGGAATAGGCCAACTCATATCTATTTTAACAAGTACGATTGTTGGCTTCTCCATTATTTTTTGGATTAGCAACGAATTTAAATCCCCGACAGCTTTATCTCTGGCTATTTTAGCTGGATTTTTACCACAATTTGTATTAGGCTTGTTTGCCGGGGTCTATGTTGACAGATGGAATCGAAAGAAAACGATGTTTTATTCGGACTTGTTCATCGCGTTCTGTACCCTATGTCTTTTTATTGTGATAACCAAGGGTTATAAAGACCTTTCTTTTTTTTATCTATTGACTGCTTGTCGTTCAATAGGCAGTACGTTTCATGCACCTGCTTTACAGGCAAGCATCCCTCTACTGGTTCCCAAGCACCATCTTGTCAGGGTATCAGGTTTGTACCATTCCATTCAATCCTTCAGTGAGGTGATAGCTCCCGTTGTAGGGGCAAGCCTCGTTGTTTGGCTTCCCATACAGTATATTCTGCTCATAGATGTGATCGGAGCTGTTGCTGCTTGTCTGACCTTACTTTGTGTCCAGATTCCTTCTCTTCAAAAAACGAAAGTTCTTCCAGATTTCAAAAAAGAACTGACGGAATGTTGGCATACCTTGCGGCGTACAATGGGCATTTTGCCTTTATTCGTATGCTTTACGCTGGTGACTTTTGTCCTTATGCCTGTTTTTACGTTATTTCCTTTTATGACGCTTCTGCATTTCAACGGAAACATTTTGCAAATGGGAGTTGTGGAAATGGGTTGGGGCTCAGGGGCATTGTTGGGCGGTTTAGTACTTGCCTGTAAGGCTTTGAAAAGCAAGCAAACATTAGTGATGCATACGGCTTATGTGATATTGGGATTGTATCTGATTAGCGCCAGTTATTTACCATCAAGCGCATTTATAGGTTTTGTTTGCCTAACATTTACAGGAGGCATAGCCTATTCCATTTACCATGCGCTTTTCATCGCTATTATTCAGCAGAACTTGGCTTCGGACATGCTTGGACGGACTTTTTCTCTCATCTTTAGTTTGAGTACCTTTCCATCAATGCTGGGTATCGTAGCTTCAGGATATTGGGTGGAAGCATGGGGTATCACATCCGTCTTTATGATCAGCGGATGGGTTATCTTTCTGATTGGAGTGGGTGCAAATTTTATTTCTTCAATCAAGCAGTTGGATAATTACGCATAGTATTATTTATTAAAGAATTATTATATGACAAAGAAAGAACACACTACGATTACAGAGTTATTTCAAGTTTTGGACTTGTTGGAAAGCCTGGACATGCAGTTTTGGTTGGATGGAGGCTGGGGAGTGGATGTCTTGTACGGACAGCAAACCCGCTTGCATAGAGATATTGACATTGATTTTGATGCCAATTATACAGACCAACTCCTTGATCTTTTGCAGGAGAGAGGATATCAAATTGAAACAAATTGGTTGCCCACCCGTATGGAACTGTATAGCAAAGAATTAGGCTATATTGATATCCATCCTTTTGTCTTGAATGCGGACGGCACTTCCAAACAAGCCGACTTGGATGGAGGCTGGTATGAATTTCAACCGGACTATTTTGGAACAGCAGTCTTTGAAGGCAGAAGCATCCCTTGCATTTCTGCAAAAGGGCAACAAGTATTCCATTCGGGCTACGATTTAAGAGAGAAGGATATTCACGATTTATCTATAATTAAACAATGTATAACAACAATGAGCCTAACAATTAGATAAGAACAAGAAAATGACAGAAAAACAAATTGTCTGGTATATCTTACTTACAGAAGTAAAGATAGACAGTGACACCCAGTCTGTCACATCCCTGAGTGTAGCTCCATTGGCAGTCTTGCCGGAATTCCAGCGTAAGGGAATTGGGGGGGGATGTTGATTCAGTAAGCCCATCAGAGGGCAGCACTTTTGGGTTACGGCACAGCAGTCGTATTGGGGCATAAAGAGTATTATCCTCGATTTGGCTATCGCAAGGCTATCGATTTAGGAATTGAATTTCCTTTCGAAGTCTCTCATGAATATTGCATGGTGGCTGAATTAATACCTGGAGCTACTGAGAATGTGAAAGGTATGGTTTGTTATCCAACTGACTTTAAATAGTTTAACAAGTAAAATTCATTATATAACTCGGACTGGGTATTTCAATTTCCCAGTCCGTATTCTGATAGTACTTATTCAATTGGAAGATTGTGTTGCTTCAAGAATGAAAGTTTATCCCAATACCCTCTTTGAAAGACGATTTTGTTATCTTTTACATGAAAAAATCCGCATCCACGAAGTCCAAGAGATTCTTTCCATTCCATGATAGCCCATTCGCCATCTTCAAAAATATTTTCCACCATACAAACCATTTTAGCAGTGGCAAATTCATTCACAAACATTTTGTAGATTGATTCTTTACCAATTATTGGTTCGTTTGCGACTTGATGATTTACTGCATTAGTAGCATACAGCTCTGCTATATGATAAGCATCTGCTTTGTTAAAGCAATCTATCCATTTTTCCAAAACTTCTTTAGGCTTCATTTTTTATAAATTCTTAGGATTTTGATTCTGTAATAAAAACAATCTGTTTGGATGCATAGATACTTGATTTTATTAATAATAGGCTATTCTATATTCTAAATCCTCTGGATTTTTGCTCTCTCTGCACCGAGTTACGTAGATTCTGCTGTAACTTTTCCCATTGTTCCTTAAACCATTGTACTATGGGTTGTCGGTTTATGGTCAGCATAAGCTTACCACTATCCATCGGATGTTTCTCAACCCTAAAAATATCATTCTTGATGTCAAATTTCCACCTGTGTTCTTCGGAATAAATTTTGCCACTACATTGTATGGATTCTTTCTTTGTCAAGAGGTTTTCTATCATGTCTTTGGTAAACCCGATAACAGCGCATAATTTTTCCATTCTCAACATCTCTTTGAACATGGGAAACCATTTGTGGGCTTTTTCAAGCAAGGTGCTCAATCGTGATATTTCCTTGTCTTTGGCTTCAAGTTCTTGATTATGTATTCTTTGAAGATTACGAATTTGTCTGCTATGCTGTTCCTGTATTTGTTGTATCTGAATTTTTA
>JAXJUI010000117.1:0-2231 GCA_036309165.1 Agathobacter sp.
ATATAATACTCTATCTTTGATATTGAAAAAATGGGAAATTCCCCCTCAAATAGTATTTTCCATCTGAAATCATATATTTTCTCTCCTCTTTGTCTATATTACACTTAGGCGTTTGCGAAACGCCGTAAGCCGCATAAATACGGCATTTTTTGTTGCAAAAATAAAATATCTCCTCTAGGTTTATGGTAAAATAGAATTGTCGAAAAACTATCAACCAATCCACCTAAAGGAGATATATTCATATGATAACATACAAACAGCTCTCTTTGGCAGATACTTTTGAAAATTGCCAAAAAATTTTTAATTCTGACAAGCCTGCGTTTCTTTCTCTTCTAGAAAACCATATTGACCTTGATTCAATTATTCCGATTTCTTTTAGAAATCATTTTTATGCATCAACGGGCAGATCCCGTAAATACCCTTTAAAAGCTATGCTCTGGGCTTTGATTATCCAGCGCATATTTTCTATTCCTACAGATTCTCTGTTGTTAGTCTTCTTGAACTATTCAAAAGATTTAAGAGATTTCTGCGGCTTCTCAAAAGTTCCTGATGCTTCCAAAATCACTCGCTTTAAACAAGATTTTTTGTCAGACTTACAATCCGTTTTTGATAATCTAGTAGATTATACTGAACCCATATGCCAAGCCATTGATTCATCTAAAGCCGACATGACAATTTTTGATACTTCTGGAATTGAAGCTTGGGTTACTGAAAACAATCCCAAGTACGCCAACAAAATAATCAAGCAACTAAAGGCATATGCAAAAGCTAATAACTTTGACTCTAATTATGATCCTTACAAAGCAGCTTATGGTTCTATGCCTTCCCATTCAGCTGCAAATGATCAAATAAAGCAGCTCTATGTGGATGGACATTTCTGCTATGCTTATAAGATTGGAATAGTAACTAACGGTTTAGGTATCATCCGCCATCTCGATTTTTACAACAAGGATTTTTTGGCTAAACATCCAGAATTAGAACCTAATAAAAAATCTGATTCTCCCGACGAAGATAAATCTATTCATGATGCAAGGCTTTTAATCCCCACACTTATGGATTTTTTTAAAGCTCATCCTCTTATCAATCCAAAGACTTTTCTAGGTGATGCAGCTTTTGATTCTATCGATATATACAAAACCCTACTCTCTGGTGGCTCGTTCAACAGTCAGCATTTTGAGAAAGCATACATTCCTCTCAACTCACGTTCTTCTATAAAAAGTGAGTACACTGTCAACGAAGATGGTATTCCTTGTTGTCCTAACGATGATAATCTTCCAATGAAATCGGAAGGCATCCTAATTACCAAAAACGGTATTAAAAAATATAAATTCGTTTGCCCTAAAATGATTTGGGACTACAATCCTCAAACCCAGCGTGCTCACAGGAAATGCACCTGTGAAAATCCTTGTACCGATTCAAAATGTGGCAGAATGATATACATCTATCCAGAACAAAATTTAAGAGCTTATCCCGGCACACTTCGTGGTACTGAAGAATGGGACTCAATTTATAAAACCAGAACTACTGTTGAACGTTCTATCAATCATTTCAAGGATAGTTTTTGTCTTGCAGGAAGAAAAACACAAAACGAGAAAACTCTCCATGCAGATTTAATCCTTGCAGGAATTACACAGTTAATAACAGTTGTGCTCGCAGATAAAATTCATCACCATGAATATATTCGCAGTATTAAGCCATTGATTGCATAGGTCTTACCAACTTCATAAACATATGAGGTTTATTTATTATTTGTAACTTTCTGTACCCCTGTTTTTCCATTTTTCAGTCAAATTAAATGAAGGTACAGTATAAATTATTCTGATGTATTTTGATTCGGATTGTTTTATCCTGCACCTTCTTGTATATTATAGTCTATGTAACTATAAACAAAAGAAGCAGGAACCTCCCCGACCAAAGTTTGGTTTCCTGCCTCAAACACCAAAGATTTTCCTTACATCTTTCAATGTAAAGTAAAAAATCTTACTTAGCTATGATAACCATATTTGTTCAGGAAAACAATCCCATAACACCAAATTTTTATAATAATCTTATTTCTAACCTTCAGTTCCATAAACTCCACTGCTCATGTGGTCACTCCGGATGCCTTACAGTTCATGGTTATTACCACCGTTACCTCAAAACTCCATCTGGTAAACTCCGTTTCAGAATATGTCGTGTCAAATGTGAAGTATGCGGTAAAACTCATGCAATCCTTCTATCCTCATTTGTTC
>JAXJUI010000118.1:0-2151 GCA_036309165.1 Agathobacter sp.
GCAGTATAGTAATTACATACACCGCTGACAGCTGCAAGAATAAATAAATTACATACGTTGGCGGCAGCTTTTCCTATAACAATCTGATTTCTGCCTAAAGGTTTTGTGAATAGGTATTCTGCTGTTCCTTGCGTTTTTTCTTTTGCAATGCTTGAAATGCCCAGATAAATCGCATAGGAATAAGCGAGGATTGCCACCCAAAAATAAATACAGCCATACCAACCCAATGCAGTGTTAAGATCTTCACTAACACCAAACATCACCATCAAAATTCTTGGAAAGTCGTTTAGCATTTCTACCAGAATCGGTAAGCTGTCTTTTAAGGAAAGATACTCTATGTACGCAAAGACACAAAGAAGAATGATTATTCCAAGCCATATCAACAGTATTTTCCTTGTAAGTTTCAGTTCCTTTTTTATCAATGATATCATGTTGTTCCCCCCCTATACTGCTAATTTAATGTCTTTCTTCATCAGAATCTTACGAGACAGGAAGAAAAATACAGTGAGTAGAAGCACATACCACAGAAAATAATCCCATTCATAAAAAGAGTTCTCATGAATGTGAGCTGGATGAAAAAACGAAAATGGAGAGAGGTAACTTATTATTCTGCTTCCAATCGTTCTTGAAAAAGCTGTAATACAGTATCCCATAAACACAGCCAAAGATGCTGTCAGCAAAGGAGAACGATTGTTAGGATGCCAGCATCCTAACAATACTCCCATCCCTCCAAAAATCAAAGTAACAAGTGGGAAGGAGCCAGCCAACAGAATAAATTCTAACATAGAGAAGCCAGATTCATACACAATCATTGCTATAAAAGACGCAAGGATATATGCAGCACTCGTAATGCATGTGCCGACAAGTAGACAAAGCACCTTTCCTTTATAAATTTGAATACGCCCGCAGGGTTTTGTGAACAGGTATTCTGCTGTGTTTTCGGTACATTCTTTTGTAAACAGGGATAAGGCAAAGTGCATCCCGAAAATTCCGCCTGCCAAAGCAAAAAACGCATTAAGAAATCCATACATTCCCAGAGGTTCCAAGAGCAGTGCGAGAGAGATGCCGACAGTTTCAAAGAATCCACCCTCTGCAAAGTTTTTAGGCAGAAGCTCTGGCGTTTCAATCATGCTGTAATAGACAGGTATCATAGAGAAAATACAAACGGCAAGGGAAAGACCCCAAATCAGAATATATTTTCGACTACGTTTCCACTCATAATGAAATACAGTCATAGTGTCACCTCTCATTCGTAATAATGAAGAAAGATCTCTTCTAAAGACGGTTCTTCAATCAGAATATCAACCAAAGGTAGTTTATGTAGTTTTTCCATGATGGTCATAACATTGCCATTAAACATAAAAGAAATGGAATTTTGATTCTGTTCCAGGTTGGCAATTCCTGGGATGTCGAAGAACTGCGCAGGGACAGGCTCCTCGGTGGAAAGCGAAATCTTTTTATACCCGTTTTCACGCAATTCCTTCATGGACTGTATAGCAATGAGACGACCTTCTCTCAGAATACATACACGATCACATAGCTTCTGCACTTCGCTCAACACATGAGAGGAAAACAGAATGGTTGTTCCACGGCTGTTTTCTTCTCGAAGAATTTCATAGAATGTCTGTTGGACGAGTGGATCAAGGCCGCTGGTAGGCTCATCCAGAATCAGAAGTTTTGGAGAAGGTAGTAAAGCGGACACGATGCCAACTTTCTTTTTGTTGCCTAAAGACAAATCTCCGATTTTTCTGGACAAATCCAGATTCAGTCTCTCAGCCAGTTCTTCTATTCTGTCATGGCAGTTAACACCATACAGATCTGCAGTATATTGTAACTGCTCTTTCACTTTCAAATTATTATAATAGCAATTCTCGCTGGGAAGATATCCCACGTTCTTTGCGATTTCTGCAGCATGCTGCGTACAATCAAGGCCGAAAATCGTAGCATTGCCGCTTGTGGGTTTGAGCAAGCCCATCAAAGTGCGAATTGTTGTTGTTTTACCAGCACCATTAGGACCGATAAAACCAAAGATTTCGCCCGGCAGAACGGAATATGTGAGATTTTCAATACCTCTGTGCTTTCCATAACTTTTTGTCAGTCCATCTAACATTATCACCGCTTGTTTCATAATAAACCTTAATTCCGCAACAC
>JAXJUI010000119.1:0-6539 GCA_036309165.1 Agathobacter sp.
AGGTAATTCTTAATTTGCACTAACGATAATTTTAACAAAAAATTTCTATTTGTCAAGATGTTCTAAAAAAAATATCAATTTTTTATATGAATTTTATAACATCGCTTCTAATGCTCCTGCAACTTCTGCGATTGCATCTGGAATTCCTGCTGGATTCTTTCCACCAGCCTGTGCCATGTTTGGACGTCCACCGCCGCCACCGCCTACTTTTGCTGCGATTGCTTTGATGAGGTTTCCTGCATGAGCACCTTTTTCCATTGCTCCATCCGTTGCCATTGCAATCAGATTTACTTTTCCATCATTAGAAGAAGCAAGTACTACAACACCTTCTCCTAATTTTTCTTTTAACTGATCTCCTAAATCACGAAGACCATTCATATCTACACCATCAACGCTTGTAGCAAGAAGTTTTACACCTTTTACTTCTACTACCTGATCCATTACATCACCAAGGGCATCTTTTGCAGCCTTGCTCTTTAAGGATTCATTTTCGCTTTGAAGTGCTTTCATTTCAGCCATTAAGTTTTCTAATCTCTCAAGTAAGTTTGCTGGAGAAGATTTTACTACTTTTGCTGCAGCCTGAAGCTGTTTTTCCATTTCTTCATAATATGCAAATACGTTTGTTCCTGTAATTGCTTCAATACGGCGAACTCCGGCAGCTACACCACTTTCTGAAATAATTTTGAATGCAGTAATTTCTGCTGTATTTTTTACATGAGTACCACCGCATAATTCTTTTGAGAAATCTCCCATAGAAACTACGCGAACAGATTCTCCATATTTTTCACCAAATAAAGCCATCGCTCCAGATTTTTTTGCATCGTCTACAGACATTACTTCTGTGACTACAGGTAAGCTCTGTGCAATCTGTTTATTTACAATGTCTTCTACCTGTTTGATTTCTTCTGCAGTCATTGCTGAGAAATGCGAGAAGTCAAAACGTGTTCTGTCTCCATCCTGGAAAGAACCAGCCTGTTCTACGTGTGAGCCTAATACTTCACGAAGTGCCTTCTGAAGTAAATGTGTTGCAGAATGGTTCTTGCAGATATTTCCACGAAGTGTTTCATCTACTACAAGTTCTACTTCATCATCTACAGAAATCATACCAGATACCATCTGTCCGATATGACCAATTTTTCCACCTACAAGTTTTTCTGTGTCTTCTACCTGGAATACACCATTTGCAGTGCGGATAATACCTTTATCACCTTTTTGTCCACCCATTGTAGCGTAGAAAGGTGTTTCTGGAACAATAATAGTTCCTGCTTGTCCTTCTGTTAATGCTTCTACTACTTCTTTATCTGTGGTAAGTGCTGTTACTTTTGAAGTGGCTACAAGCTTATCATATCCTACAAATTCTGATGTAAGGGCTGGATCAATCTGTTCATAAACTGTTGCATCTGCACCCATGTAGTTTGTTACTTTACGCGCATTTCTAGCTTTTGTACGCTGTTCTTCCATGCAAGCCTTAAAGCCTTCTTCATCACATGTAAATCCATTTTCTTCTAAGATTTCCATTGTCAAGTCAACTGGGAATCCATAAGTATCATATAATTTAAATGTGTTTTCACCGCAAAGACAAGTACTTCCCTGTGCTTTTGCTTCTTCCATCATGGTTCCTAAAATGCTAAGACCCTGATCGATTGTTTTATTAAACTGTTCTTCTTCCTGTGTAAGTACCTTAAAGATAAATGCTTTCTTATCTTCAAGTTCCTGATATCCATCTTTACTTTCTGCAATAACTGTTTCTGAAAGTTTTGCAAGGAAGGTTCCATCGATTCCAAGCATTCTTCCGTGACGAGCCGCACGACGGATTAAACGACGAAGTACATATCCGCGTCCTTCATTTGATGGCATTACACCATCTGATACAAGGAATGTTGAAGAACGAATGTGGTCTGTGATAAGACGAATTGACACATCGTCTTTTTCATTTATCTGATATGTTTTTCCAGATAATTCACATACACGGTCACGAATTGCTTTCATGGTATCAATATCAAATACAGAATCTACATCCTGCATTACTACTGCAAGACGTTCAAGTCCCATACCTGTATCAATGTTTTTCTGAGCAAGTTCTTCGTAATTTCCTTTGCCATCGCCTTCAAACTGTGTAAATACGTTGTTCCAAACTTCCATAAAGCGGTCACATTCACAACCAACTTTACAGTCTGGGCTTCCACAGCCATATTTGATTCCTCTGTCATAATAGATTTCTGAACATGGACCACATGGACCTGCACCATGTTCCCAGAAGTTATCACATTTTCCTGTTTCTGGATCACGGTAGAAACGTGTGATACGATCTGCATCAACACCTACTTTTTTATTCCAGATTTCGAAAGCTTCGTCATCTTCAAAATAAATAGATGGATAAAGTCTGTCTTCTTCAAGTCCAAGAACTTTTGTTAAGAATTCCCATGACCATTCGATTGCTTCTTCTTTGAAGTAATCACCAAATGAGAAGTTACCAAGCATTTCAAAGAATGTAAGGTGACGTGCTGTCTTTCCTACATTTTCGATATCACCTGTACGTACACATTTCTGACATGTTGTTACTCTTTTACGAGGTGGGATTTCCTGACCTGTAAAATATGGTTTAAGTGGTGCCATACCTGCATTGATTAATAACAAACTGTTATCATTATGTGGCACCAATGAAAAGCTCTTCATTGCAAGATGATCTTTGCTTTCAAAAAATTCGAGATACATGCGTCGTAACTCATTTACGCCATAACTCTTTTTCATCGTTTCGGTTCCTCCGGTATCTATTCATTAAAATTTCGTATTATTCTTCGTCCGCATTTTCCGCAGCTTTTTCTTCTTCTGCGGCTAATTTGGCGTTTTTATTCTTGCGCAATTTAATTCCTAAAAAGGCACCTAAAACACCAATTCCTGCTAAAACTACTAAAATAATTAAATACTGTGCGATACATAAAAAGAATTCACTTATCATAATCTGGTTCTCCTTTTTCACAACTTATCCTATTATATATGAACTTCCTAGATTTTTCAATAGATTAACCGTCCTAGTTCTCTCCAAATGGGAAAACTTGATTCTCTCTTTCAATCTCTATAACTCGCTCTGCCATCCCTTTATTACTGATGCGTTTTTTGTACTCTTTTATTCCTGCATAATTCTGCCACATATGCATTGGGAATACATATTCTGCTTCCGTATGCTTCAAAAAGTAGTCCATTCCCAAGAACTGATGCTCTTCTAATCTTGGGTCCATTGGAACAAAGGCAAGGTTAATTGGCTTGTCCGCAAGTTTCCTAATCTGGAAACGGAAGCTTCTTTCCTGGGTTCCATTTGTCAACTCTCCTGCGCCTTCCCATCTCCAATCATTTAAATCTCCTGCGTGGAATAGTGTCACACCATTTACTTCAACATAAAATGCGACACCAACATCTGTAGAACGCAAACACTGAATATGCAAGTCATCTACTTCATATTTTTTATCCGGATGAACAAATGTCACTCTATCTCTTACCGACGGGTTAATCCCATGTTTTTTCAAAAAGTTTGGACTAATTCGAATGTCTTTCGAGAAAATGTACTTGATATTCTCATATTGACTTGTCCAATTCAATACATCCATGTCATAGTGATCCTGATGGCTATGACTCGCAAATACATAAATCGGTGTATCCGGCGCATATGTCGGCACCTTTCCCGTAAACTTATATCCATTCACCCGGTCTCCACTAAAGTAGTCAAACAATAGTACTTTGTCGTCCACTTCCACCAAGAAACAACTATGGTGCAAAAATATTACTTGCATATTTTTCTCCTTAATTAGCTTGCCCAAAACTTATCCAAACATCTTCTATTCCATATTGTTCGAAAAACATCCAGCTTTGCTACATGTGCCAAACATTACGATGGGCCTCTTAAAAACAAAAAAGTATCGAGCAGAGGCTCTCTACTTTTTTGAGTCTCATCTCCATGGCACATGAAAGCGCAAACCCAGATACTTTCCGAACAATATGTTTATCAGTCACGAAAGTTTTGGGCTATGATTACTTAACTCACAATTTAATTCATTATAACAAATAATAACAACATGTTGCATTAATTTTTGAAGAAAAATATTGCTCATGGGTTAGATTATAATGCAGACCATTCCTCCGTTCATGTCATTTACTATTTTTTGCATTGTGTCTTGGAGTTTCATTTGACATTCATCGTCCATCTGGGATATTTTGCTTCGGATTCCATCTTCGGTTAATTCCCCTACAGATTTTCCAAAGATATTGGTTGTCCAAATGCCTTCTTTTGTTTCTCCTCCCTGTTTAATATATGTAATCAGGTCTTCCGCCTGCTCTTTGCTTCCTACGATTGGCGCAATTTCCGTTTCAATATTTGCTTTTATCATATGAATGGATGGTGAAAGCGCTTTCATTTTTACACCATATTTTCCTCCATGCTGTATTAGTTCTGGATCATCCATAGAAATATCGGATAATTCTGGCATTACGACACCATATCCTTTTTGTTCTACTGCATTCATGGCATCTTTTACTTTTTCGTATTCTCTTTTCATACTTGCCAGGTTACGAATCATTTGAATCAACTGATATTCGCTTTGGATGTCTTCTCCCGTCAGCTCACTCATATTTTCATAATAATATTTAGGTTCTACATCTATTTGAACATCAACACTTCCGTCTGACAAATCCATTTTTCGTACAAATACACGTTCAATATATTCTCCATTTTTCCATACTTTACTTTTTACATCACGCATGGAATTAATTTCATTCATCATATATCCTGCGTAAGAAACAAGTGCTTGTTTCATATAGTGTTCTTTTCCAAGCATTTCTGTCCATTTCGGAATAAAATATTGAATGTTTGTTATTGGAAATTCAAATAAAATTTTTTCTAAAACTGCATAGATATCTTCTTTTTTAATTTGCATACAGTTTAGTGCCACTACCGGGACATTGTACTCCTGTTCCATTTGATTCTTTAAAGTCTTCACCTCATTACTGTATGGTCTTACTGTATTAAGTACTAATACAAATGGTTTTGATACTGATTTTAATTCTTCGATTGCCTTGGCTGTTGGTTCTTTATAGTTTTCACCCGGGATGTCGCCAATACTTCCATCTGTTGTAATCACAACGCCAATGGTAGCATGTTCTCGTATCACTTTTTTCGTTCCAATACTCGCTGCATCAGAAAATGGAACTTCTTCTTCAAACCATGGAGTCTTTACCATACGGTCGTTTTCTCCATCCATGTGTCCACTTGCACCATCCACCATATATCCTACGCAGTCAATAAGTCGTACTTTTAGTTTTGTCTCATCATCTATTGAAATCTCAGCCGCTTCTTGCGGAATAAATTTCGGTTCTGTTGTCATAACTGTTTTTCCACTTGCCGACTGTGGCATTTCATCAATCGTTCTTTCTTTTTGGTTAAAGTCGTCTATGTACGGAACCACACATTCTTCCATAAATCTTTTAATAAATGTCGACTTACCACTTCGCACCGGACCTACAACTCCGATATACACCTCACCATTTGTTCGTTTTTCCATATCACGATATACATTATATTCCATAAAAAAGCCCCTTTACTCATATATATTACATATATGAATAAAGGGTCTTTATTATGATTATTTTTCGTCCTCTTCTACAACATTAAGACGTCCATACATTTCCATGTATTTATAAAGTCTCTTAGCAAGATTGTTTGTAATCTGGTTTGCAGTTGCACGCCATTTCCAGTTTTCACCAAGTGTTGATGGAATATTGATACGAGCTTCTGATCCCAATCCAATAATATCCTGCATTGGAACAATTGCCATATCTGCAACTGATGACCATGCACCACGCATCATTCCCCAGTTATAGCCTTCTTTTTTTGTAAGGTTTAAGTATTCAATTGCAAATTCTACAGATTCCTTTGGAGCTGTTTCCATCCATCCCATAACTGTATCATTATCATGTGTTCCAGTATATACAACACAGTGATTTGTATATGTATGTGGAAGATAGTTGCTTCCTTCTCTTGAATCAAAAGCAAACTGTACTACTTTCATTCCTGGGAATCCTGAATCTTCTAATAATTTGATTACAGAAGGAGTTAAGAATCCTAAATCTTCTACGATAATTGGAAGTTTTCCAAGTTTCTTTTCAAGTGTTTTGAAAAGATCCATTCCTGGTCCCTGTTTCCATTTTCCATTAACAGCTGTTTTGTCGCCAAATGGAATTGCATAATAAGAATCAAACCCACGGAAGTGATCAATACGGATAATATCGTATAATTTTGCCATAGCGGCCATACGTTTTGTCCACCATTTATATCCGTCCTTTTTCATTGCATCCCAACGGAATAATGGATTTCCCCATAACTGTCCGTCTGCTGAGAATGCATCCGGTGGGCATCCAGCAACTTCAATTGGATTTAAATCCTTATCTAAATAGAACTGACCCGGGTTTGCCCAAACATCAGCGCTATCTCCTGCAACATAAATAGGAACATCACCAATAATTTCAATTCCCTTTTTATTTGCATATGC
>JAXJUI010000120.1:0-4387 GCA_036309165.1 Agathobacter sp.
ATGAGCTGGTTGTGGAGTTGTTAGGGTTATGTGTTTTTTAATCGCTTAAAAAGTCAAATATCGTCATTTGTGCATCTTCTAAAGCAAATCTGTGGTCTAAGTCTGCAACTGTGACTCCGTCTGGTTTGAATGATACTGGGCTATGTAAATCCAAATACATCAATCTTTTCCATAAATCCGGGTAATGTTTTCTTAACTTCCGCAACTGGTCTAACCCTTGATTATGGCAAAACCAACATCCGTCACGCAAAGACGATTGATAAGTCGGATTTAACAAATCATTACTTCTGCACCAATCCATGCACATACCCTCTGTGTATTTTGCTTTCACAAGTGGGTACATATTTAAGTCGGTGCAATTAGCAATCTTTTCTTGCCGTTCTGCTTTCTTTTCGTCCAAAGCGTAGCCTATGTACCAGAACTGCTCTCCTAACTTCTTGTAATCTTCAATAGGTTGCATCTTCAATCTGTTATTACACCACGCCCCCCTAATCATCGGAAAACCATATATTTTACCTATGTTTTCCTCTTTTGAACGACTACCTCTTTGAGAAAAGAATTGTTGCTCATAAGTCATTTTTGCTCTAAGATGTACTACTTCAAGTCCGTATCGTTGCTTGAATATCTCGTCTGCCTTTTGCTTAAATTCTGCAACTTCTGGATAATCGCCCGAAAGTTCATCATTAAACATTACATCAACTGTCACTAACTTTGTTAATGGCAATTTCAATACTTCAAGGCAAACGTGAGGTATTGTGCAACTATCTTTTCCGTACGAAATACTTGCTATGTATTCCATAGGCAACTCCTAATTAAAAGGCAAACCGGTATCCTCCACGCCCATAGGTAAACTCATAAATCCGTCATTACTGCTAGGCTGAGGTCTGTCATTACTGCTGTTCTGTGACTGTTGCGACTTGCTTTCACAAAACTCAATACTTTCAACAGCACAATCATTTGTGTAAACCTTAACTCCGTCCTTGTTGGTGTAACTGCCAGTCTGCCAGTGACCCTCAACAATAATCTTGTTGCCCTGATGCACATACTTCTCAACTGTTTCAGCTACTTTGCCAAATGCTACACAGTTGATAAAATCTGCTGACTGCTCTCCGTCTTTCTTGAATTTCCTGTCTACAGCTAATGTAAACTTTGCTATGGCAGTGGCATTATTGCCCTGCGAATATCTAATCTCTGGGTCTCTTACTAATCTTCCACATAAAATCACACGGTTCATTCTTTTTACCTCTACTTTCTAAAATCTACTTTCCTGTACTACCAAAGCCATTATCAGCTCTATCGCCACCTGTAATTTCCTCAACCTGTACCATTTCCACATCTGGAATAGGCAAAATCACAAGCTGAGTAATCTTATCTCCGGCATTAAAACACTTAAGGCTGCGACCAAGATTGTACATCTTCACCTTGATACTTCCTGTGTAACCAGCATCTACAACACCCTCGGTTACAATATTGTGGTTTACGTTCAGCCCACTCTTAGACTTAATCATTCCAACATAACCCTTTGGAATTTCGATATGTACGCCTGTGTCAATCGTAATCATTCCACATTCAGCACCTAAACCACTTATGCCTGTGTTTACCGACCTAAGAGTAAAGTCAACAGGTGTCCTTAAGTCAAACCCAGCATCTTCTGCGTGGGCTTTTTCGGGCATATATGCTCCCTTGTCTAAAACTACTTTGATTTCCATTTGAGTGTTTCCTCCTTATTTAACAATTAAAAAATTCATTTCTAAGATTTACTGGTTTGCATCTCAATCCCCATTTCAAGTCAAGTTTCGGTCTCTGATTTGGGTCACAGATAAAATCTCTGCAAATCTTTGGTCTAACTTCGTAAATCGTGCATTTCTCACAAGATTTACTATCATCAAGGAACGGACAAGTCATATCAATTGTTGGATTTTTAAGTGGTGCAACAACATGGCTATGCTCTTTTATTCCGTTTTTCTTTATGTACTTCTTAATGACCGATATTTCATCTTCTGTCATAGGTAACAAATTAGAGCAACATTCACCACAGCCTGTACATTTTCCATTGCAAGTGAGATTGTATGTGCCATCCTTAAATTCCGTCAGCATTTGTTCAAAATCTCCAACTGCCATAAATTACACCTTCTTCCTAAAACGGACATTCATTTCCGTTACTTAATTCAACCTCTAATCCCTTACGTGCAACGCTCACATTTGCGTTTTTAGCCACTTTCTGAACCTCAGCCAACATTTCCTCTGCATTGGCGTTTTCGGTGCTTAAATGGCACAATATAATGTTCTGCAAGGCACTAGAATTATTAGCCTTAATAAACTCTTTTACAGTTTCAAGCTCCATGTGACCTCTAAGCACATGATTACGTTTCGCAAGGTTATCTTCCTTGACATATTTCTGCTGATAATTACAGCTAATCAAAATATGGTTAATATCCTTAAATCTCCACTTAATCAATTCTGTGTCGGTTATGTATAGCATTCTTCCTAACTGTGGGTGAGTTATCAAAAATCCATAACACGGACATTCTAAACCATCCGCGTGAGTGTGCATAAAGTTCCCATTTATGCTAGTCAAGGCAAAATCCTTAATTAGAAAATCACCCATGCAATCACATACACTTATTTCGTGCCTTTCCCCTAAGTATGGATAAAATGTTTTTAACCCCATTTTCTCCAAATCCATAACCGATTTGCTATGGTCAAGGTGTGCATGAGTAGCACACACACCTACAACCTTTGACAAGTTAAAATCCAACCCTTTCTTGATTTCCATAATCGGTATGCCACAATCAAGGATAAGTGTTTCGGTTTCTGTGGAAAGCAGATAGCAGTTGCCACTACTTCCAGAACCTAAGCATTTAAGTTTCATTTATAACACCTACTTCCGTCTTAAAAAGCTCAAGTATATCTTCAACCTTGTAATACAAAACACCATCTATTTCGTAAATATCTAGGTTGTCTTTAATTTCTGCCAATACTGACCTTCTCTTACTGTTTGCAACATATTTTTTCTGCCTTTTCTTGTTGCACTCATTACACCAAATATGCCCTTTAACTCGGCTTTGTGCGTAACCTCTGATTTCTTTACCGCAACCATTACAAGCATAGGTGTATGTAGTATTCCAACGTGGTCTTAAATTTGCGTTTGTTTCTGCTCTTATCGGATATTGGAAATCTTCTCTAACTCCTACCATAGTTACTCCTTTTGTACACATCTTCTTTACCCGGTATCATCTGCCCTAGTATTGCTACTAAAACATTCTTTACAATTGAATTACCTGCCTGCTTATAAAGTTGTGTATTTGAATTGACTTTTGCGGCCTTTTCAAAATCTTCATCCGTAAAATCCATTAACCTCCAGCATTCTTTTGGTGTTAATTTTCGGATGCGGTATTGTCTGCTCATGGCTTGTGGTTCTAAAACAGCAGCACTCCATTTATCACCATTTTTCGCTATAACAATTTCCCTTTCCATAACCAAATTATCCTTCTGCACACTTGTTAATGTATTGCACAATCCTTGGCTATTCGGTTCTAACCTCTGTTCTGTTGGACTTCCTACCGTTCTGTCAGATGGGTTTTCCGGGTTTCTTCCACGCATGGCAACGATTGATTTCTCACAAATATAGTTGTCTTTCTGCACCGTTGATAATGTGTTTGCTACTCCGTCTGTTCTCAATTCCATTTCTCTGTGTTCATTAAATCCGTGGTGTATGGCACCACTTTCGTACTCTTTTCTCAATGCCTTACCTTCTTCTGTTCGGACCATTCTAATAGCCTGTGCATCTTCTAAAATCTTCGGTTGCAATCCACCACCTCCACAACAATTTATAGTGGGAGATATCCCCCCTACATCATAAACACGATTAGCACTTTCAAATGTATGGTCTATCGTGTTATCCATTTGTCCTATTACTTTTACTTCCATCAATCTCTTTTCCATAATCTTCGCTGTATCACTTCTTCCTAATATTGTTGGGGATATTCCATTAACGGAATAAACCCTTCGTTGTCGCTCGTTGTCATTTATTATTTCTTTGGGAATATCAAAAAGTTTTATTACTTCCATTCAATCACTCCATTAGTTCCTTGATTTCCAAAACCTTTATAATCTCTTGCCATTAAAGTAGTTGCAGTATCAATAAACTTTTCAAATTTACTGCCTTGAGAACTCAACAACACCGGTTCCGTCTGCTTGGAAATTACTGATTCCTGCATCGTATCGGGCCTTAATGCAATTTGCTTGTTCAACTCGTCTTGGATTGTTAATTGTGAGGTCCACGCAAGTCCGCTCTGCTCTGCTCTGCTCTGCTCTGCTAGGGATTGTACCATTAGCAATCAAGGTATCAATAAGTTTCTGCGCCTTTTCGTTGTTTATGTAATAC
>JAXJUI010000121.1:0-1836 GCA_036309165.1 Agathobacter sp.
ACATTACACTCTCCTTCGCGCGAACTGCCATTTTATCCACAATTTCATTCCATTCATTACCCGCATGACCTTTGACTTTAATAAAATCATAACCATTAGGAACCTTCTCGAAAAAGGGAATCAATCCCATCCAAAGGTCGGGATTGGCAACAGGCTCTTTCTTGGAGTTCTTCCATCCATTAACCTGCCAGGCGCGCCACCAGTTTTGCTTCCAACAATTCACAAGATAAGCACTATCGCTATAAACTCTCACTCTTGCAAAAGCATCCATCTTTTCAACTTCTCGGCAAGCATTTAAAGCTGCGGTAAGTTCCATTCTCTGATTGGTTGTTCCTTTTTCTCCACCAGAGTCCTGAGCAATCATGGCCCCATCTTTCAGAATGACATAAGCCCAACCGCCAGGAGCATTGGACTTACCATTACCGCTTACTGCGCCATCAGTATATACTTCGTAAATCAACCTAAATCTCCTTTGTAAAATTGATTGTAGATATGCTTAAATTCAAAATTCTCACCCATGTATTCCTTAATGGGAGGATACATAAATTCAAGCAGCCTTTCAACATTTACCACAGGAAGTGTTCGATTCTCCCTGGGAATAAAACGAGATAGCTTGCGCATTTTCCAATTTAGAATAATCCAGTCCCAAAAACTGCATCTCATCTTCAGCGGAAAACCATAAATATCTTTAGCCATTAAAGCTACTCTGATTACAAATAGATGGTCTTTGTTCTTTCTGTCAAAATCAGAAAGAATAATTTCGCCATTTTCTTTGGTTAAGGTATAAAGATTAACCATTGTGATATTGATTATTTCATCATATTTATCAAACAACTCTTCGGCGCTAATCATTTTAATATCTTCCATTGAATCTTCTCCTTTCTCATTATTCATAAATATTTTAACATAAAAATTTAAAAAAGCAAATTCTTATACGTAGGTTTCTTAACGGCTACTTAATTATAGCGAAATTAAAAAAGGAGGAAAAGACAATGGATATTCTAGAGCTTTTAATTGAAATCCTGGGCGGCCTAGTGGTTATTATTCCCCTGGTAGTCAAGCTAGTCGAATATGTCAAAAAGTCTGCTCTCGAAAAGAATTGGAACAATTTGATTCGTCTACTTCTGAATCTAATTGCTACAGCCGAAGAGAAGTTTGACAATGGCGCAGATAGAAAGCAGTGGGTTATCGCAATGGTACAGGCTTCTGCTAATACTATTAATTATCCCATTAGCGAAAAAGAGCTGGGTGATTTGATTGATAACTTGGTTGCACTAACCAAGAAGGTTAATGTCGCAATCCCCGAAGCTGAAATTTGATTTTTCAAAAATTTTAAGGTACGTGCGCGCACATCGCGCACGTATTTTTAATGTATAGGAGGAATTTTGAATGGCAAAGAAAAAACCAGGCTCAGCCAAGTTCCTAAAGAAGCAAGAGTTCTCAAAAACTTTACTGATTTAGGAGTCTGCCTTGATTTGGATTGTTACTCTTGGCGCCTTCTACTTGGCTTTTTATTGCATCAAGAACCAATATTTTGGTGAGCTGCCTTGGATTGTGGCTCTTGTCGGCTTTCCTTGGTCAGCATATGGAGTTAGCCAGGCTTGTTATTATGGCAAATCCATGAAGGAAAACACAGTTGGTGGCATTAAATATGAGACCGCTTTAAAACCACCCTCTAGTGAGGAAGAAGCTTTCCAGCAATAGGTTGCGCAAAATTCTAGTTAGAAAATTTATGACTAAGAAAATTTGAAAAATTAGCAAAATTCAGATATAATATATTTACAAAGTTGAGGCACGAACAGCAAAGAGAACTCCATCGGGGTTGGCCTTCGTAGG
>JAXJUI010000122.1:0-2388 GCA_036309165.1 Agathobacter sp.
ATCTGGGCAGTTTAATTGTAAATCAGCTTGGTGCGAATGTATTTGAAGTCATTGATGGACAGCAGAGACTAACCACATTATTTCTGTTGCTATCCTTTTTGAATAGTGATTCCGTTAATAAGAATTCATTGAGATTTGAAGCAAGAGAAAAATCAAATAGAACATTAAATGGCATAGATGCGATTAAAAATACTACTGAAGAATTAGAAAAAGAGCCATGGTATTCCATTGAAATCATAGAAGGATATTCTGTTATAAGAAAATATTTCGATGGGAAGGATAATCGTTACATAAGCAAATTCCGGAAGAAACTTGACAATGTAACAATTATCCGTGTCCAGGTACCAAAAGATATCGACCTCAACCATTACTTTGAAATAATGAACACTCGTGGCGAACAACTTGAGCTGCATGAGATTGTTAAAGCCAAGATAATTGGTGCCATAAAAACAGGAAATATAATTACAGAAACTGACATATAAATGATATAATAAAAATACACAAAAATTATCAAATAAAAGTGCACAGTTTCAAAAAGTAAAGAAATACTGTATAATATATTCATCTACTTTTATCGGAGGATGTTCTATGTTATACAAATCAAATGTTCCTGTGACAATAGAAATTAATACTGTACAGGATTTATCGAAACTGGGGGCTTTTATGAAGCATAATAATTTAAAAGTAAATAAGTCTGAAATTGCAAGAGCATTGAATATCAATCGTAGGACTGTAACAAAGTACTTGAATGGCTTTCAAAAGTGTACACACAGAAATAAGCCTTCACGGCTTGATGAGTATACAGATGTCATATCAGAGCTACTTTCTTCAAATACTCAGGTATTTGCATACAGAAGCATTTTGTATAGGTATATGTGTGACAATTATTCTTTGGATGTTCCTGCTCCGACATTTTATCATTATCTTAAAAAGCATCCTGAATTTGATGACTATTTTAAGAAAGGCCGCATTTCAAATGCTGATTCAAACCCTGTTATCAGATTTGAAACCAAACCCGGCTGCCAGGCGCAAATTGATTGGAAAGAATCTTTGGACTTTGTTTTGCGCGATACAGGCGAAGTCGTTACAATTAATGTACTTGTATTGGTGTTTTCGTATTCAAGATTCAGAATGTTCAATCTGTCTTTGAGTAAATCAAGAGAAGTATTGATACATCTTCTATCTGAATGCTTTGATATGATTGGTGGTGTACCGCAAGAAATTGTAACCGACAATATGAAATCAATTATGGACAGTGCAAGAACATGTTACCGCATGGGCTCTGTTAATCAATCATTTGAAGCTTTTGCTGATGATTATGGATTTTCCGTTAAACCCTGTATTGCTGCTACGCCTCGAACAAAGGGTAAGGTTGAAACACAAATGAAATTTCTCGATGAAATTAAAGCATACAGCGGACAGCTTAATCTCACGGAATTAATAGCATTGATTGAGAGGATTAATATGCGAATAAACAGTTCAATACATCAAGGAACCGGAAAGATACCGATGATTGAATTTCAGAAAGAGCGTACAGCTTTATTGCCGTTGCCGAATGAAAGTATTTGCAGTCAGTACAAGATACCTTCAAAAAAGGTTAAGGTGAATACAGCAGGAATGATATCGGTTCAATCCAATCAATATTCAGTACCTAAAGAGTATATCGGCAAGGTTGTATCATATTGGATTATAGAAGAAAAGATATATATCTGCTTTGAGCATAAGCTAATAGCAGTACATATACAATCAGATAGGAAATTGAATTATCACCGGGAGCATTATGTTGATGTTTTAAAAAGTCATTTTGTCGGCATGGGTCAAGATGAAATATTAAATATTGCAAAAGAAAATCTTAAAGTAATCGGAGGTAGGTTTAATTGTGAATAACACAGGTACTTATGCAAAAATCAGAGATAATCTTACATTTCTGAAAAGCAAGGAATCACTGGCGGTAATCGATGACACAATTGATTATGTGAGCAAGAATAATCTGTCATTCATAGACGGCTTTTTGTATTTTACAGAACAGCAGGTTGAAAAGAAAAAGATAAATCTAATCAATCATTCGGTGAAAATGGCAGGATTCCCAAAAATCAAAACATTGGCAGAGTTTGATTTTGAATATCAGCCGTCAATTAGTAAAGAACAGATACAAGAATTTAACTCTTTGAGATTTATAGATAGGCAGGTAAATCTGATTTTCTATGGTAACAGCGGAGTAGGAAAAACACACCATGCAACAGCAATAGGAGTTACAGCGGCGCAGAACAGGAATTCAACATACTTTGTTAAGAGTTCAGACCTTAGAACGGCATTACACAAGGCACAGGCAGAGGATAGGCTAAATGAGCGAATCAAGAAGTATAGCGGATACAAGTTGTTGATAAT
>JAXJUI010000123.1:0-3120 GCA_036309165.1 Agathobacter sp.
GAGAACCTGCTGATGGAAGTGTGTCACATGATGCGAGGTGGAGCGTCGGGAGAACAGGACCTTGCTATGCATGCAATTGCCTACATGAAGGTGCATTTTGCAGAGCCACTTACACTTGAAACAATTGCAGACAACTGTGGAGTAAGTACAAGCTATTTTAGTCGGAAATTTAAAGAACAAGCCGGTGAAAATTATATCGATGTGCTTACGGATATACGAATGAAAGAAGCGGTGAATTTGCTAGAAACAACAGATATGTCGATTATGGAGATTTTAGAAAATGTTGGATATTGTGATGATAAACATTTTCGGAAGCTTTTTGTAAAGCATATTGGTCAAACACCGCGTGAGTATAGAAAAAAATTCCTTTCCGATAAAGAAAAAACATGCTAGAATGTTTTTCTAGTGGGAAACATATGATTTAGGAGACACTTTATGACAACGCAAGAAGAAAAAAGAAGAGAACGAATGGATTTTACCAGAGGGAATATATTAAAAAAATTAGTCGGATTTATGCTTCCGATTTTGGGAGCGCTTGTTCTTCAGACGATGTACGGAGCGGTTGATATTTTAATTGTCGGATGGTTTGGAACAGACGCTAGTATTTCAGCCGTATCTACAGGTAGTTCTCTTATAAATATGATTGTCTTTATCTTAACAGGACTTGCAATGGGTGTTACTGTTTTGATGGGGCGCTATATCGGAGAAGGTAAAACGCATCGATTGGGAAATGTAATTGGTGGTGCAATTTTAACATTTTCTTTGATTGCAGTAGTTCTTACAATCTTACTTTTGACATTTGCACCTGGGCTTGCGACACTTATGAATGCACCGGCAGATGCGATGGATAAGACAATCGAATACATTCGTATTTGTGGTGGTGGTATTTTCTTCATTATAGGATATAACTTAATAAGCAGTGTTTTTCGTGGAATTGGAAATTCGAGACTTCCTCTTATCTTTGTAGGAATTGCCTGTTGTGTAAATATTGTAGCGGATTTTCTTTTTGTTGCGGTATTTCATTGGGATGTTGCGGGTGCAGCATCAGCAACAGTACTGGCACAGGCAGTAAGTTTGGTTTTATCACTTTTGGTTTGCAAGAAGATATCTTTGCCATTTTCTATTAAAAAGGAGAATTTGTGTTTTTCGAGAGAGGTAAAACGTTTTCTTTTGTTGGGACTTCCAATTGGATTTCAGGAACTTTTAACGCAGATTTCGTTTATGTGTATTCTTGCATTTGTAAATGGAATGGGATCTACAGAAGCGATTCGTCTTGCTTCTTCTTCGGGATATGGTGTAGCGAATAAATTGATTGCTGTTGTAATGTTAGTTCCATCTGCGCTTATGCAGTCGATGTCATCTTTTATTGCACAAAATGTAGGCGCAGGAAAAGAAAAAAGGGCGCAAAAGTCTATGGGATATGGAATGCTTATTGGAGCATGTATTGGTTTGTTTATGACGGTTGCAGCGTTTTTCTTTGGAAAACAGTTAGCTGCAATGTTTACAACAAATGTTGCATATCAGATGAAAGCCGCAGAATATTTGCAGGGATTTAGTTTAGAAGCGATTATTACAGCTGTATTGTTCTCATTTATTGGATATTATAATGGTCATAATCAGACCTTGTTTGTTTTGTTCCAGGGAGTCGCCCAGTCATTTCTTGTAAGACTTCCAATGGCATTTGCAATGTCAAAACTTTTTACGGATTCCCTCGTATATATTGGAGCAGCCGCTCCATGTGCAACGATTTTTGGGATTATCATTAATTTTGTTTTCTTTGTTGGTTTTTCGAAAAGGCAGTTGGAAGCGGAAAAAGAAAGAAAGCAAAGAAAAATGATGGTTTAGGAGTAAACAGGAAATGAAAAAGAAACTATTATTTGGTTTAAAAGCGATAGGATGTATACTACTCATAATTGTACTTTTGATAGGAATATTATTTGGATACCTGACCATCCGTGAATATCGTCCGGAAGCAAAAGAGTCAGTGGAGGTTGAAGGAACTTCAAGTAAGACGGTTGCACTTGGCGATGAGATTACACTTATGACATGGAATATTGGTTATGGAGCACTTGGAAAAGAAGTGGACTTTTTCATGGATGGAGGAGAAATGGTAATTACTGCAGACAAAGAGCGTGTTATGGAGAATTTGTCTGCAATGAGTGCTGTGATGCAAAATGAAGATCCTGATATTTTGTTTCTTCAGGAAGTGGATGTAGACTCTGATAGATCGCAAGAAATTAATATGGAAGAATACTTTCAGAATGAGTTAAGTGGATATAACTCCAGTTATGCTTGTAATTATCGTGTGCGTTTTATTCCTTATCCAATTCCTCCTTTGGGAAAAATGGAGGCTGGAATTGTTTCATTTAGTAAATATGATGTGAATGAAGCAACAAGAGTTTCTTTGCCATGCCCATTTGGTTGGCCACTTCGTTTGGGAAATCTAAAACGATGTGTGTTAGAAAGTCGTATTCCTGTTGAAGGAACAGATAAAGAATTGGTCGTATTTAACCTTCATTTAGAAGCATATGATGATGGGGAAGGAAAAATTGAACAAACAAGAGTGCTCAAGGAATTAGTTGAGCATGAAGTAGAATTGGGAAATTACGTGATTGCAGCAGGTGATTTTAATCAGGTCTTTTCAAATGTGGATACATCCGCATATCCATTACAATCGGAAAATGCCTGGAAACCAGAGGTTATTGATGTGGAAGAATATGGAGATAGGTTTTCTTTTCTGACGGATGCATCCGCACCAACTTGTCGTTCGCTTGAAGCAATTTATGAAGGAAGTAATAAAAACAGTTTCCAGTATTATGTAATCGATGGTTTTATTGTTTCAAGTAATGTTACAGTGGAAGCAGTTGAAAATCTTGATTTGGACTTTGAAAACTCAGATCATAACCCACTTAAGCTTACTTTCAAATTGGAGTAATTGTCTGAAAATTACATAGAATTTATACAAATATAAGACAACAACATTTGTTTCAAAAAAATTTTTATAAAATATATTGACAAGTGTTGTTGTTTTTGTTATATTTAATTCAACAAAACAAAACAACATTTCATCAGTGACGAGAAAGCTAATGAAATGAAATCTAAGAAAGGAAGGTACGGACC
>JAXJUI010000124.1:0-5964 GCA_036309165.1 Agathobacter sp.
CTGTAATTAACGACAAAGGTGAATTTGTTATGAACCTAATGCCTTCTGGTATTTGTAGAGAAGATACAGTAAATATTCTTGGTCCTGGTATTGTAATTGATTTGGAACATTTATATGGAGAAGTTCAAAAACTTGAGGAAAAAGGAATTCATGTTACACCAGAACATTTAAAAATCAGTGATAGAGCAACTATTTGTATGCCTTATCATAAGCTTATGGATTGTTTGGAAGAAGATCGTTTAGCTGATAAGAAATTTGGATCAACAAGAAGAGGTATTTCACCTGTATATGCGGATAAGTATATGAAAAAAGCTTTTCGTATGGGTGATTTACTTCATATGCAAAATTTGAAAGACCGTTTATCAGGAATTATTGAATGGAAAAACCTTACAGTTGAAAAAGGCTATGAACATGAGCCTGTTGAAGTTGATGAAATCTTTGCATGGGTAAAAAAATTTGGTGAATTCTTTGTACCATATGTTTGTGATACTACACAGTATTTAAGTGAAGCAATTGATAATGGCAAATCTATTATGTTTGAGGCACAGCTTGGTGCACTTAGAGATATTGATTTTGGAATTTATCCATATACATCTGCATCAACAACACTTGCAGCTTATGCACCAGTAGGTGCAGGTATTCCTTTTGCACAACTTGATGAAAGTATTGGAATTATGAAAGCTTATTCTAGTTGTGTTGGGGAAGGCCCATTTACATGTGAAATGTTTGGTGATGAGGCAGAAGCACTTCGCGCCGCAGGTGGTGAATATGGTGCTGCAACAGGAAGACCAAGAAGAGTAGGTGGATTTGATGTTGTTGCATCACGTTATGGTGCAAAAATGCAAGGATGTACGTATGTTGCACTTACAAAACTTGATGTTCTTTCATACATGGAAAAAATTCCAGTTTGCGTTGCATATGAATTAAATGGAGAAAGAATTGATTATTTCCCTTCAAGCATTGAAGATTTGAATGCGGCAAAACCTGTTTATGAATATTTGCCAGGTTTTAAATCAGATATTAGTGGATGCCGTACGAAAGAGGATTTACCAAAAGAAGCATTAGAGTACATTCTTTATATCGAAAAAACAATTGGTTGTCCAATTAAGTATGTATCAGTTGGCGCAAGTCGAGATGCATACATTACCATGTTCTAATTAAAGTGGTAGGAAGGAAATTTTTATGACGAAATACATTTTTGTAACCGGTGGAGTTGTGTCCGGTTTAGGAAAAGGAATTACAGCAGCCTCTTTAGGGCGATTGCTCAAAGCAAGAGGATATAAAGTGGCTGCACAAAAATTGGATCCTTATATTAATGTTGATCCTGGGACAATGAGTCCGTATCAGCACGGTGAAGTATATGTAACCGAAGATGGTGCTGAAACAGACCTTGATCTAGGTCATTATGAGAGATTTATCGATGAAGATTTAAATAAGTATTCAAATTTAACAACAGGAAAAGTGTACTGGAATGTTTTAAATAAGGAACGAAAAGGAGAATACTTAGGTTCTACCGTTCAGGTGATTCCTCATATTACAAATGAAATTAAAGAGTTTGTATATCGTGTCGGAAAACAGACAGATGCGGATATCGTGATTACAGAAATCGGTGGAACCATTGGAGATATTGAGTCTCAACCTTTTCTTGAAGCAGTTCGTCAGATTTCTTTAGAAGTTGGAAGCGAGAATAGTCTTTTTATTCATGTAACACTTGTACCGTATTTAAGTGGTTCAGAAGAACATAAATCTAAGCCAACACAACACTCTGTAAAAGAGTTACGTGGTCTTGGAATTAATCCAAATATTATTGTCCTTCGTTCAGATCGTCCTCTAGAAGAAGATATTTTCCAAAAAATAGCATTGTTTTGTAATGTAAAACCAGATTGTGTTATTGAAAATCGTACATTGGCAAATCTATATGAGGCCCCACTAATGTTAGAAGCTTCTAATTTCTCTTCGGTGGTTTGTAGAGAATTACATTTAGAAGAAAAGAAAGCAGATTTATCAGAATGGAAAGCTCTTGTAGATCGAATTCATAGTAGAGATAAAGAAGTTCATATTGCATTAGTGGGAAAATACGTAAAATTACATGATGCATATTTATCAGTTGCTGAAGCAATGAGTCATGCCGGATATGAATTGAAGACTTTTGTAAAAATTCATTGGATTGATTCAGAAACAATTACGAAAGACAATGTGGAGGAAGTATTTGAAGGAATTCAGGGAATTATTCTTCCTGGAGGATTTGGTAATCGTGGTGTTGAAGGAATGATTATAGCAGCCAAATATGCAAGAGAAAATAACCTTCCATATTTTGGAATATGTCTTGGTATGCAGATTGCAGTTATTGAGTATGCAAGAAATGTTTTAGGCATTTTGGATGCAAATTCGGGTGAGTTTGATGAACAGTGTGCTCATAAAGTAATCGATTTTATGCCTGGACAAAGTAATAGCATTGATAAAGGTGGCACATTAAGATTAGGAAGTTATCCTTGTCAGATTAAAGAGAATACGATTATGGAGCGATGCTATGGAAAGCTTTTGATTTCTGAGAGACATAGACATCGTTATGAATTTAATAATGAATACAAGGAACGACTGGTTCAAAGTGGCTTAGTGATAAGTGGTACTTCTCCAGATGGATATTTGGTAGAAACTGTTGAAGTGGCAAATCATCCATTTTATATTGGTGTACAATTTCATCCGGAATTCAAGAGTCGTCCAAATCAGCCTCATCCATTGTTTAAGGGATTTATTGCGGCAGTATTGGATAAGACAAAATAGCAGATGATTTGGAGGATGAAAAAATGGCAATTCATGAAGAGTGTGGAGTATTTGGTGTACTAAGCACAAAAAAAGAAAATGTAGCAAGTTATGCATATTACGGTCTATATGCATTACAGCATAGAGGACAGGAGAGTTGTGGAATTGTAGTAAATGATGATGGAGTATTTTCTTCTTATAAGGACCTTGGACTAGTTAGTGAAGTCTTTTCGAAAGAGAATATGGCACAATTTCCACAGGGAACTATGGCAGTTGGACATGTACGATATGGAACAACTGGTGGTAATATCAGGAATAATTGTCAACCAATTGAGGTAAATCATCAAAAAGGGAAAATGGCATTAGCACATAATGGTAATTTGAGTAATGCTTTGGAACTACGTGACAAACTTGAATTGTCGGGGGCAATTTTTCATACCACGAGCGATACAGAAACGATTGCTTATGTAATTACAAGAGAACGACTAAAAACAAGAAGCATCGAAGAGGCAGTTTCTTTAGCAATGGATAAGATAGAAGGTGCATATTCTCTTGTGTTAATGTCTTCTACAAAGATGATTGCAGCAAGAGATCCATATGGATTCCGTCCTCTTGGTTATGGAAAGACATCGGATGGAACTTATGTTATTGCTTCGGAAAGTTGTGCTTTATCTGCAGTGGGAGCTGAATTTGTCAGGGATGTATTGCCAGGTGAAATACTTGTTTTTTCTGAACAGGGAATTTCATCCTACAAAGAACATTGTAATCAAACAGAGAAAAAGACATGTGTGTTCGAATACATTTATTTTGCAAGACCTGACTCTGTGATTGATGGAATTTCAGTCTCACAGGCGAGAGTAAAAGCAGGAGAGTTGTTAGCACAAAGCTATCCTGTTGATGCAGATATTGTGATAGGGGTTCCAGACAGTGGACTTGATGCTGCATTGGGATACTCGCAGTTTTCTGGAATTCCATATGGAATTGGATTAATAAAAAATAAATATATTGGTAGAACCTTTATCTCACCAGGTCAAAATGAGAGATTGGATCAAGTACGTATAAAGCTTAGTCCTATAAAAAATGTAATAGAGGGAAAAAGAGTTGTTTTGATTGATGATTCAATTGTAAGAGGTACGACAAGTAAAAGAATTGTCAAATTGATTCGAAATGCCGGAGCAAAAGAAATACATATGAGGATTTCTGCTCCACCATTTTTGCATCCTTGTTATTATGGAACAGATATTGATTCGGAAGAAAATTTGATTGCATGCCATCATAGCATGGATGAAATTGCAGAAATGATTGGTGTTGATTCGTTAGGATATCTTACAATAGATAACTTAACACAAATGATGCATAGTAGTGCTTATTGTGCAGCTTGCTTTAATGGAGAATATCCTACACCAATTCCGGCCGATACCAGAAAAGATAGATTTGAAAGAAAACTATCACAAAAAAATGAAGCATAAAGGTGACCAAAATGATGAAAGAATATAATCGTAAATTGATACTTGAAGATGGAAGCGAATATTATGGTTTTTCTTTTGGAAGCACAAAGGATAGAATTACAGAAATTGTTTTTAACACATCTCTTGTAGGATATCAGGAAATAATTTCGGATCCATCATATACAAATCAGACCGTTGTAATGTCTTACCCATTAATAGGAAACTATGGGATTGCAGAAGAAGATTTTGAGACAAAGACACCTACGATTGGTGGATTGGTGGTAAGAGATTACAATGAAAACCCATCAAACTTTCGAAGTAAATGTGAGTTAGAAACTGTCATGATTGAGTATGATATCCCAGGTATTTATGGGATTGATACAAGAAAATTAGTTCGTTCCATTCGTGATTTGGGAAGTAGAAAGGCTTTAATTACAAGTGTAGATACTTCTTTAGAGGAAGGTCTAAAAAGAATAAAAGAATATGAGCTTCCAAAAGACGTTGTTGCAATGGTTTCTAGAAAAGAAATAGAGGAATATCCTATAGAAGAGTCTAAATATCATGTTGTTGCAATCGACTGTGGTATGAAGCAAAACATTGTTCGCAGTTTAAATGCCAAAGCATGTAGCGTTACAGTAGTACCATGGAATACCAGATATGATGTGATTGAGAAGTATAATCCGGATGGAATCTTTATTTCTAACGGACCAGGTAATCCAACAGATGTAGAGCCAGTGATTCATTTGGTACAACAATTACGAGGAAAATATCCTATTTTTGGAATTTGTCTTGGTCATCAGATTATCTCACTTGCATATGGTGCTTCTACCTATAAACTTAAATTTGGTCATAGAGGTGGAAATCATCCGGTTAAAAATCTTGCTAATGGAAAAATTGAAATTACGTCACAGAATCATTCTTATGCAGTAAGTGATGAGAGTATTAATAATACAAAATTAGAAGTAACACATGTTAATTTGCTCGATCAGACAATAGAAGGTGTGATGTGTAAAGAGGACCATGTTTTTAGCGTTCAATATCACCCTGAAAGTGCACCTGGTCCGCAGGATAGTGCATATTTATTTGACCAATTTTGTGAAATGATGGAGGAATCAAAACATGTCTAAAAGAACTGATTTAAAGAAAATACTTGTTATTGGTTCCGGACCAATTGTAATCGGGCAGGCTGCTGAATTTGATTATGCGGGAACACAGGCCTGTCTTGCACTTAAAGAAGAAGGATATGAAGTTATCCTGTGTAATTCAAATCCTGCAACGATTATGACAGATACATCTGTTGCAGATAAAGTTTATATGGAGCCACTAACACTTGAATATATTGCAAAAATTGTACGTCATGAACGTCCTGACGCAATTGTTCCAGGAATTGGTGGGCAGACAGGACTTAATCTTGCCATGCAATTAGAAAAAAAGGGCATTCTAAAAGAATGTCAGGTAGAGCTACTTGGAACAAGTAGTAAAAGTATTGAACAGGCAGAAGATAGAGAACTTTTTAAGGAATTATGTGAAAGTCTTGGAGAGCCAGTTTTACCATCTGAAATTGCAAATACCGTAGAGGAAGCGTGTGAAGTGGCAAAACAGATTGGATATCCTCTTGTCATTAGACCAGCGTTTACTTTAGGTGGAACAGGAGGCGGTTTTGCAGATAATGAAGAAGAATTTTTAGGATTAATAAAAAATGCTTTGGCGTTATCTCCAGTTCATCAGGTATTAATTGAAAAAAGTATTAAAG
>JAXJUI010000125.1:0-6952 GCA_036309165.1 Agathobacter sp.
ATAGATACCTTCTTCTGTAGGTACTTCCTCTGTTCCAAGCTCTTTCATTTTATCCTGGTCACATGGAACTGGAATTTCTTTTGTCAATGAACCGATTGCTTCTTCATCCATTACCATAAGTTCTCCAGCTTCTTCAAAACGTACAAACTGGGCTTCATATTCACTTACTTCATAGATTGCTTCTATACTCTGCTCGATATCACAAGCGGTAACATCATTAGCAAAGAGCACTCTCTGTGAGAAAGTAACTTCTGGTGCAGTCGTATCTTCGACTACAACCTCAATTTTATATTCTTTTTTGTTATAAGTAGCAACTGCTTCATACGTTCCAACCGTATTTGTATCCACGTTTGAAACATCAAAAGTAACATTGGAAGCTTCACTCTCTTTAATATCAAGAATTTCTGTTGCCTTTAGATTTAATTCATCACCTGCTTCTACGGTGACACTTGTTTTTAATTGTTTTACACCACAGCCTGATAAGAAAGCTGTAGCAAGAAGCATTGTAAATGTTAAAATTACTTTTCTCTTCATTTTGTATCCTCCGTATCAGAAATTAATCCTTCTGCTCTTAACTTGTACTCCATGAGTTTGAGCAAGTATGTAGTTATCCGTCTGTCATCTGATTCCCAATCCTGCAACGTACTGTATGGAATTTCAAAATAGGCTGCAAAATCTTTTTTTGACATGCCTGTTTGTCTGCGTAAGCTTATTATGTATTCACATCTTTTCATAGAAATTTCCTCCACACAATAAAACGCATTGCGTTTTTCTTTATAATACTATGGTACTATATATTTGTCAAGTCCGTATTGGAAATCTTACGTACCGAATTTCGGTACGTTTTATCTTACATACTGCTCCACTAATACCATTCGTTCTGAAGATACAGTACTTGTCGTTCCAATAGGATTTCTGTAAGAAAGAGTAGCTTCAACACGAAGAAGTCCTTTCTCAAAATCAGCGTCTAGAATGTTTATGGTCAAATCAGAAGCACTTGCAATCTGCATCGATAAGTCCAAGCAAAACATTTCTATCCATTCTTCTTCAGAAACTGGTTTTCCATCATTTTCTAATAGAAGGCTAATTGATTTCTCCATTGACTGTTCTAATGCAACATTTAACTCATTCTGTCTTACCTGTCTTCCTTGAATAGTGATATATGCCATCGAAAAAATTAGAATAATAAGTATTGTAAGTACACAAAAAATTGCTTTTTTCATTTTTTTCTCCTAGTCAATTTCTACTGGTAATTTGAATTCATATGTGGAGTAACCACCGGATTTCCCATAGATACGAATAAACACATGATATGTTCCACTTTCATAAAAGCAGATTTTTCTTGTATCTTTTTCATACACAATCGGGGCTGGAATTTCTTCAAGTGATTCACTATCCTCAGATGTAAGAAAAATAACTTTCCTATTTCCATCTGCATCCGTTATATCTTCCAGATACAAATAGAAGTCACCTTCTTGCGTTCCTGAAAATGTTGTTCCATCCGAATATTGTACCGATAGAAGTTCTCGAAAATCAATTGTATCTCCAACCTGTCTTGCCCCACCTATGTATTTGATGGAAGGAACTTCTATACGACTTTCTTCGCATAGATAGTCTAATCCATCCACAGTCATTGAGGTTTCCGTACTTGCGTTAACTACTACTCCCATGTCACGGAAACCATGTGTACCTTTTTTATTATCACCCCAAACAGCAATAATAACAAAGATTATAACTATTACAGAAAGAACAACCAGGAAGATTTTTTTCAGTACATCTTTCATATCATCCTCCACATAATGCTTGTCCTACAATCTCAAAAACCATTGTAAGACCACCGTCAAAGAACAATTTCCAAATAATCCCTATTCCAAATATTGCGCCTAACGCCTCCATAATCACGTCAAAGGTAATCAGCTCTAATATCTCCTTTAAATCCATCTAGGCCTCCTTAAAAACTAATCAGCTCTAAAAATTTCCAAGAAACAGTAATTGCTCCAGAGCAGACAAGCACAATCATGATTGCTTCAAATGCATATTTAACAATTTTCTCCATTACTTCTGCTCCTTTACAATATCTTAACTTTTACTTTTTCTTTGGAAACAAAAAATAGCTTCATTTCGTATTTGTAAGTAAAAGTTGCTTTAACCGTTTTCTTTCCTCCAGGCTTTGCTTCTCCTTGCACTTCAACTTCTAATTTATATCCATTTAATTCAGCTTCATCACAACATCGCTCTATAACATCTTCACTATAATTGCTATCTACAATTACAGCAGAAACAGCATCAAAGTAATCATTTGCTTTTGCTATATCCGCGCTGCTTAATGCTAAACTTGAACCGGTAACTAAAATGGCAATTACAGATAGAAGAACCAACAAGCCTTTAAATATTGAATCCATATTTCCATCCTTTCCGTACCGAATTCCGGTACATTAACCTACAAGTGTTAAGACCGTTTTTAACGCAACGATTAAAAGCCCTATACAATATCCAATGGTACCAATTGTGATTAAGCCCACAGGCACTAATTCCACAACAGATGATAAATCACCTTTTAAGGATAAGCTGTCTTTTTCAGCCTTTTCTAATCTCTTCAAATTGGTTTCCATTAATTCCACCATTATTTCATTACTTCCTTTTTCTCCAAGTGCAAGCGAACGGAGTGAACGCATGGTGTTTTCAATCATTAAGATATTAAAGTCCGCAAAGAACGACATATAGGCATCTGCATCTGCAGGTCGTTTTTCCAAAATATCTCCAATCCTTTTTACTTCTGCTGATAGAACAGGAGAAGCAATCTCTCTCGATTTTTGGATTGAACCATCAACGGAATTTCTTTGCATTAACAAAGCGACATCAAATAACCATTTAGGGAATTCTTTTTGAATTTCCTGTTTGACCTCATAAATTTTCAGCATAAGTATAATCTTATGAAAATTTAGAGAAACCACAGTCAATATAATTCCCATTGCAAAAGAAAAAGCCGTTGGTTTTACAACAATTAGCAACACACTACAAATGATGCTCAAAACAACGACTTTCAAATATTTCTTCTTTTCCACTTTCTGATCATAATTTTGGATATCCGTAAATAGCTCTGTTGCACGTTCCTTAGACATTACTATTGCTTCTTTTAACAGGCTTGTATTAAGCTTCGTATCCAGCACCACAAAAAACACTACAAAGAGTGCAAGCATGACTGTATTTAAAAGCTGAATTCCAGTTAATCGAATAATCGATAGATTCTCTGGAAAGGCATGCATAAACCACGCGCAAAACAACAGTAACCCTCCGTATAAAAGCACCCCTTCTAAACGGTTATGTACCAGTTTCTGATGGTATTCTTCTACAGCTGTAGCCCAGGCTTTTCTCTGCTTTTCAATAATACGAAATTCACTCTCAACATTTCCGCCTAACTGTTCAGATTTTAAAAGATATGCGTGAAGATTTCTTATTTTTTCACAGTCATATTTACTTTCTATTTTCTTTAATGCTCTTTCCTGCGCTTCTCTGAAACTTCCTGATGAATTTTCAATTGTATCAATTGCTTCATGTAAAGTTTCATGCATCCGTCCCTTGGTAAAGGTATTTGCTGTCTCGATCAGGGATTTATGGATAGTTCCTTTAGAAGTAAATTCCTGTGTCATTTCACTCATATAAGCATTGACATCATAAAATCTTTTCTTTTCAAAGGCATGCTTCTTCTGGTTGTAAATAATCTTTGGAACAAACAACACATAGATAAATATTACGAATACCAAACATAAAGGTTTTAATTCTAATAGTAAACCTAAGATAATAGCAATAAGAAGTATTCCTGCATAATATAGTCCAGCTTCTTTCTTATCATATTCCTCGCCAATTTCCTTTAGCATTGCTGTAATCTTCATTGGACTAAAGAGTATTTTTTCCTCTTGCGTTTTCTTCTTTTTCTTACCTAATTTCTTTTTTTCCTTTTCCACTATGAAACCTCCGCTTTTTCGTAATGAGAGAAAATATCTCTTTTTATTTCAGCTTCAATTCTCTTTCTGAAATTCTCCGGAATGTTTTCCTTATGTAGCACTCCATCTTTTACAACTTCATGGATCAGGTTCTCTCCATTCATCCTTTCAAAAAGCGAAACTTGTTTGATATATCTACGAATAATTCCATCTTCAAGCTCCTCTTCTTTTACCAGGACACCTACTCCCACATGATTGTAAATTTCATTAATAATATCTTCTCCACCCTGTCTGGATTCCAACATATTCATAATTCGGTCAGGGACCTCATTTACATCTCTTAGATGAAGTGTTGTAAAGCATGGGATTCCGTTTGACCAGCACTCTAGCAAATATCTCACTTCTCTTGAACGCGTTTCTGCAAAAATAATATAATTCGCATTCGTTCTAAGAACTGAATACAATGCTTTTTGGAAGCCTTTATTGTCAACCTTCAATTCAATACAAGACTTATTAGGATTGATCATCTTATAATGCAGCTCCGTAGCATTTTCAATCGTGACAACGTTCTTGTATTCAGGTATATAGGATGAGAAAAATTTCACAGCTTCCGTTTTACCTTCGCCTGGCATTCCACCTAAGACCATATTTACTTTTGCCAGAACTAAATTAATAAGCAAATCCATAACTTCACGTGAAGCATACTTGTTTTCAACAGCTTCTTCAAAAGTAAATCTTAAGGTTGGCAAAGATTTTCTGATACAAACAGATATTCCTGATACAGAAAGTACTTCGTGTATACACGTAATTCTGCAATTCGCAGTATCTACTTCTAATGTGTCAACATCTGCATTAAAGGCTGAGCCACACATGGTTCCAAGTCTTTGCGAAAAATTCAGCATAAACTCATCATTGATGGTATCTAGCTTTACTCTTTTAGGAATTGAATTAATATACTTAACCCATACATTCCCACAATTGTAGTTGATATCTGTCACTTCATCATCTTCAATGAATTGCCAGAGTTCTCCAAACAATGCTTTTTGTTTTTCTTTGTCAGCTCTCCACTCGTACATTTATATTGGCACCTCCTTTCTTGTTATGTACGATTAAGCTTTTACTCGACGAGTGTTGTGATTTTATCGATAACAATTTCTAGTAAATCACTAAAGAAGTTATGGATAAGTCCACCTTCGTTAAGAAATCCTGTAGTCATATTAATAACAAGAATTCCAACGAGTACCGCTAAGCCGATCCCAAAGAACAAGATAATTACATTTTCAAGTTTCATTTGCTTCTCCTTTCTGTACCGAAATCCGGTACGTATTTGATAAATAAAAATAGCCAAGAGAAAGCACCGGGTAAGCGATTTCTTCTTGACTATTTTTTGAATGCGAAAGGAGTCACCTCACTATCGCTAAGTATAATATATCACATATCAAAAGTACCATCTAGGTTCCTTTACTACCCCTTTGCAACATTTAATCTCATACATCGAAACGACAGTTATGTACTTCGCATCAAATTTCAAACATTGCATCAGACTTTAGGAAATTTAATTCGTTGCCTTGATAATGACGTTCTTTTATTTTCTTTTTTAATACACTCTTCTTTACTTCCTGGTATGAATCAAGCAATCGTTTTATAGGACAATCGTAAAAGGCATATGCCGTAAGATATTCATTCGCAAGTTTACTGCGTAGCATAGTTATAGTTTATTTACTTTTTATATAGATGTCATTTCATGTTAGAAAGAATATGTTCGTATAAGATAATATATATAAGCATGCAGAATCTTTCACTTTTTCTTATAAAATCAAGGCTTTCGAGGATTTGAGCATGTACATTTTTTTGGACTAACTATATAAACATATATCCTTACTTTTGGACTATTAAAAATATGTATCCATACTTTTGGACTTATATATTATATATGTACACTTATTTGGACTATATATACATAAAAAAATAGATGCAAACCCTTTTTGAGGGCCTGCATCCGTTACATTTTCGTGTTACTCTCACTTCGATGAAGCAGCTGCTAAAGATAACACACCTTATTTTCTTTTTTCAGGTAACACAAGTAGCCCCACATATTTCTATGCAAGGCTTGTATTTTTCTTTAATTCCATGTCTAAATGCTTTAACAAGATTTTATGTACGTATGCCGGAGATAAGGTTCTATCCTTTGGTCGTAAATCTAGCACACTTTCTTCAATTGCTTTCATCAAATGTGCTTTAACTAATTCCCGACTTCCGAATTGTTCCTTATGCTGCTTTATCAAATCCGTTACATCTTTTACTGCTTTATCCGTTATTTCACGAATTTTGTTTCTATGGCATTCTTTTCTGATCAGCTGCTCTTCTGCCACCCAAAGTTCTGCAGGTAATCCATTCGGAACTTTAAATTCTGAATGACGATACGTAATATAGTATATTCCTTTGATAATACATATCGAAAAGAAAGTACGTAGATTGTGAAGATATCCTCTAATTACACGTTCTGTAACTCCAAAGAGTTCTTTCCACTTTTCATAAAACTCTTTTACATTACGTCTCATACTTCCTCTATTTTCGTGGGTACATTTTAAGAACTCTAATAGCATATATTTTTCGTGTGCTTTAAGACCTTTAAATTTCTTCGAACTAAAGGCCCCTCGTCTGATATTTACATATCCCTCATTAAAACTCTCTTTGTTTGGAAATTCATTTCCCACGATATAAATATCGTAATCAACATTACTATTTCTTGTAATTTTAATTACATCTTTGGATTCAAGCCCTTTTAAAGCATTATAAAAAGACTGTTTAACCATGTTTGTACTTTTAATAGCATCTCGATAATATACGCCTTCTACAATGCCTGTATTCTGATTCTGCTTCTCTATAAGATAAAAGAACAGTTCCATTTCCACACGCCCCAGGTTAGCTAGTTTATTTATGATACTATATTTTATCTTCATGTAGGGCTTGTCTCCTTTCTGTACCGGATTTCGGTACGTATTTTA
>JAXJUI010000126.1:0-1855 GCA_036309165.1 Agathobacter sp.
GGATAGTTATATAATCCTATGCGGCAAATCTGTCACCTTGATTAAAATGAAATATATTTAAGACTCTATCGAATCAAATGATGCAGAATTTGGTCTAGAATTCGGTCCAATTGTTTTATGAGGAGGGATTTCGTCACTTTGTTCCGACATCCCTTGACGCTCGCCGCGGGGCCCTTGCAAGCTGAAAGGCCAGAGCTGACGCTCTGATTTGCATGTATATAGGTCGCATAGAAAGCAAGCTTTCCAGCGACCTATATACATGCAAAAACCGGATGACTTTCGTCATCCGGTTTTTCAGTTTGCGGAGAGAGAGGCTCTCGAACCTATGCTTTCAAGAAATATCATAAAATTGCAAATCACTGATAATCATATACTATCTAAAGCGCAGAGTAAATCTAAATCTTTCTGAATATCTTTTGCTATTCCAAATATTGGGTGTATATTTGGGTGTAGAATTTCAAACGCACCCAATTATGAATATCAAACGTAACATCATTTTTGCATTGGAAAGCCGGAAAAAGAACGGTGTGCCAATCGTAGAGAACGTACCCATCCGTATGCGTGTCATATACGCAAGCCAACGCATCGAGTTTACAACAGGCTACCGGATTGACGTAGCCAAATGGGATGCCGACAAACAACGGGTAAAGAACGGATGCACCAACAAACTAAAACAAAGCGCATCCGAAATCAATGCGGACTTGCTGAAATATTATGCCGAGATTCAAAACGTGTTCAAGGAGTTTGAGGTACAGGAAACCATACCGACCACCCAACAGCTAAAGGATGCGTTCAACCTGCGGATGAAAGACACCAGCGAAGAGCAGCAGGAAGAAACACAAATAAGTTTTTGGGAAGTATTCGATGAGTTTGTAAAGGAGTGTGGCAATCAGAATAACTGGACGGCATCCACCTACGAAAAATTTTCAGCAGTGAAAAACCACCTCAAAGAGTTCAAGGAAGATGTAACCTTTGAATACTTCAACGAGTTCGGCTTGAACGAGTATGTAAATTTCCTGCGTGACAAAAAGGATATGAGGAACAGCACCATCGGCAAACAGATGGGATTCCTCAAATGGTTTCTGCGCTGGAGCTTCAAGAAAGGGCATCATCAGAATATTGCATACGACACTTTCAAGCCCAAATTGAAAACCACCTCTAAAAAGGTGATATTCCTGACTTGGGACGAATTGAACAGACTGAAAGATTATCAGATACCGAAAGACAAACAATATCTGGAGCGTGTCAGGGACGTTTTTCTGTTCTGTTGCTTCACAAGCCTGCGATATTCAGATGTTCGTAATCTGAAAAGAAGCGATGTGAAGTCCGACCACATCGAAGTTACCACTGTCAAAACGGCAGACAGCCTGATAATTGAACTGAACGACCACAGTAAAACCATACTCGAAAAATACAAGGAAGTCCATTTTGAAAACCACATGGCACTGCCTGTTATCAGCAATCAGAAGATGAATGATTATCTGAAAGAACTGGGGGAACTGGCTGAAATCAACGAGCCTGTACGGGAAACATATTATAAAGGAAATGAACGTATAGATGAAGTCACCCCGAAATACGCATTATTAACCACCCATGCAGGAAGAAGAACATTCATCTGTAATGCGCTGGCTCTCGGTATTCCGGCACAAGTCGTGATGAAATGGACGGGGCACAGTGACTATAAAGCCATGAAACCCTATATTGACATAGCGGATGATATTAAGGCAAATGCCATGAACAAGTTTAACCAACTATAAAAGTATCAATCAGTTTCATAGATTATCAGCTATTTGAATTATATTTGCGACAACAATAAACATTAGAATGGAAAATAACAGAGAATATCATATAGGAA
>JAXJUI010000127.1:0-26054 GCA_036309165.1 Agathobacter sp.
CCAAAGAAAATGGAAAATTCCTAGAGAAAAAGAAAATTCCAAAGAAAATGGAAAATTCCTAGAGAAAAACCCAAAGAAAATCATTAATAAGATGAAAAAATTCCAGAGAAAATGAAAAGTCCTAGAGAAGATGAACAAATTCTTGAGAATATATAAATCCAAAAAAGAAAGAGATGAGACATATATGAAAAAGGAAAATGTGCTTATTAAATTTCTTAAAAGAGAATCGGTCCTTGTAATTGCAACCATTTTGGCGATAATATCCATGTTTTTTGTAACGCCAAGCAAGGCATATATGGAATACATTGACTGGAGAGTGCTTGGAATTCTCCTTAGCCTTATGATTGTAACTGGCGGACTGCAAAAGAATGGATTCTTTGATGCAATCGGAACTGCATTGTTAAAGAAAACAAAGACAGATCGACAGTTATCAGTCATTCTTGTAGTGCTTTGTTTTGTATCAGGAATGTTTATCACAAATGATGTAGCACTTATCACATTTGTTCCATTTGCTATTTTGATTATGAAAAAATGTGGACAGGAAAAACTCCTAGTTCCCATAATTGTATTGCAGACAATTGGAGCAAACTTAGGAAGTATGCTTACACCAATCGGAAATCCGCAAAACCTGTATTTGTATAGTGTTTCGCAGATGAGCATTGCAGAATTTGTAAAAGTAATGTTTCCTTATACCATTGTAGCAGGTGCGATTCTGATATTTGCAGCGGCAATTTTTGCAGGAAAAAAAGAACCAATAGAGGTATCGCTAGAAAAAGTACAAACCAATAGAATAAAAAATTCCATGTATATGATTATGTTTGTACTATGCATGAGCGTAGTTTTGCATTTTGTAGAATGGTATATCGTACTTGGACTTGTGGTTCTTTTGGTATTTTATATGGACAGAGAAGTGTTATGGAAAGTAGACTATTGCCTACTACTTACATTCATTAGCTTTTTTGTATTCACAGGAAATCTTGGAAAAATTCCGTGGATAACTGAAACACTCCAAAACCTAGTAGAAGGAAGAGAAATAATAGTCTCAATAGTCGCAAGCCAGGTCATCAGTAATGTGCCAGCAACATTATTATTATCAGGATTTACAAACAACTATGAGGCACTTCTTATCGGTGTAAACCTTGGCGGAATGGGAACATTGATTGCATCCATGGCGAGCTTAATTTCCTACAAATTATTCGCAAAAGAATACGGAGACAAAAAAGGCAAATATATGGCCTACTTCACAATTGCGAACATAATTGGATTAATTATATTGTGCACAGAAGCATATATTTTAAGATAACGTTAAACAAAATATATTGCATCATTAATATGAAAGCAGTATTTTTTAGAAGAATCGGTCAATTGTAAAGGAGTAAAATTATGAGTTGTTTAGGAAACATTATTTGGTTTTTATTTGGGGGATTTATATCAGGCCTATCATGGTGTGTAGCAGGGATACTTTGGTGCATCACCATTGTAGGAATTCCAATAGGTGTACAATGCTTCAAATTCGCAACATTATCCTTCTTCCCATTTGGAAAGGATGTAGAATACCGTGGCGGAGTTGGTTCCCTGATTGTAAATATCCTTTGGATATTGTTTTCAGGAGCAGTGCTTGCGATTGAACATTTAACATTTGGATTATTATTCTGTATCACCATTATTGGAATTCCATTTGGTTTGCAGCATTTTAAGCTTGCAAAACTGGCACTCATGCCAATTGGAGCTGAAATCGTTTATAAATAGAATTACCAATTTACATGATGATTGGTGCAACAACATTCGTTCTCTGTTGTGCCACAAACACTGGTTGAATCAGGAGTTTGTGAAGGAATACGTGCAAGATTTGTATTATCTGTACGACGATATTGTAGAGAACGAATTGGATTTGGAGCAACCTCAAAACGATAGTCCTGACCTTTGCAGCGGATGGTGTCAGCAATCACCTTATGGCTGGCAACGGTTGGGACATGTTTATTTACGATACCTTGATAGAAGAAAAATGGAGCGTTTGGAGAAAGTTTTCGAAGTGGAACGACATCTTCTATACGTTGTGTGTTTCCGGTTGTTGTAGCAATAATATCTCGAACATATTCAATGTTTGAACCAAGAATCAGTGGTTCTGGGAAAGTACCATCTGGTATTACTTCACACCAGTCTTTACATTCATATTTTTGAAGCATTTCTTTTGCTTTGTGGAGGTGAGAAATCTCCTGCATTAAGCATTCGTCCCAAATTCGTTTGATTTTGGAATCGCACTCAGAAAGGGAGCATGACCAGTAAAGGTAACATTCTGTATATTCATGTAAGAGCCAGTCTTCAAGCCATGTGGCATTTGTATCTTTTAAACTTTCGTACTGCGAAACATGTTCTTCTTCAATCATTCCAATTTCCTGATAAAGCCGTCTTCCCCAATCGGATTTCGCATAAACAGGCGCAACATTCATATAGAAATTCATTGTCTGCTGTTCCGCAGCAACAATAGTATTAATGTGCAGTTTTGTTGATAAATCCGCATTATCATTGCATATATGTGGAAAGATAGAATCAACCGGATGTCTATGTTCCGAAATTGTTGGTCTGGCTGGCATAATCTCCGTATATCCACCGACATATTGTTTTGGATCAACACCATACTCATAATTTAGCAAATTGCTGTAACGGTATAGATGATCAAAATCTTCCAATAGTGCAAAATTAAGCGCATTCTTAACAGTGCAATCGCATTCTTTAATCGCAAGTGCCGCTGTTAAATCAACAGCAAGTTGTTCATAACCAAGCGTTGTCTCTAAAATATTTTCATCTTTAGGTTTTAAACATGCAATTCTCTTTTGTTGTTGTTGTTCAATACGTCGAACTAACGCAAGTTCTCTACGTAAATCATTATTATCACAATGTCTGGAAAAATTTCTAGAAAACCATTGTGCCTCAAACTCTGTACCATTCATCAGAATAATACGTGTTTTGGTGTATGGATTCACTTCGTGCTTGCAATAAGGCTCAGGATACATGGTGTTCCAGTCCATAAATGTTTTTTCGATTGGCATGGATTTTTCTTCAAAAGGATTAAAACAATTCATATACAACTAATTCTTATTATTTTCCCTCTAATATATGAAAAAAACTGAATGTATGTGCAACAAATTGGCGATTTAAACCAAATATATTATTCATTTTTGCATAACAATTGTTGGAAACTGACACAATTTTTGTACAAAATATCTGAAAAAGATTGAGAGAACGTAGTTTTTGTGATAAAATTTAGATGGTAATTTAGGTTTGAGAGAACTTGTTTTGGGGGCAAAAATGAGTAGTAATGTATGGGATTTTCAAAAAGCAATAGAAAAGAACTCAACTGCAATTTATGAAATAAATCTGTCGAAGGACCTTTTGGTTCGCGCAGATGGATTTGACAATGACGGGACCGTTTTTTCTCTCGTAGAAAAGGTGGGTCTTACTTTACCATGCAGTTATATGGAATATATTGATGTCTGTTCGAAACCGATGCCAGAGCATACGAGGGACTATTTCAGAAAGAAGGCAGGCGTTGAACATTTGATGCAATGTTTTTCGGAAGGAAAAGAAATGTTGTATGAGGATTATGTTTCGCATGATTTGGATGGGGTGGCTCAGTATTTACGAAAAAATTACTATCTCAATATGGACGAAGAAACCGGTGATTTATGGGCTTACGTTTCCACTCGAAATATTACTTCGCAAAAAATGGAAGAAGCATCTACCCAGGAAGAACGTCAAATGGTCATGCGGGAATTGACCGCGGAGAATATCCGAAACCGTTTTATGGCGTATGCATTAAGTGGAGATTATTCTTGTGTATATTATGTAGATGCGCAAACAGAAATGGTCAGCGTATATCGGGTTAATGAACATATTGATAAAAAATATGGCGATGTTCTAAAAAAAGGAGTTCCATTCGAACGGGTAATGACGAAATATGTAGAAGAAAATGTCTACGAAGAAGATCGTGAAAAAATGAAAGAGTATACGAGTCTTGTTTCCATCAAGGAACAGATGAAAGGAATCAAGATACTGATTGTAAACTTTCGAAGCAATTGGAATGGTTGCGTCCGCTATCAGCAGATGAAAGTATTAAAGGATGAAAAAAATGGAAAAGAAAAAGGATATGTTCTGGGATTTGGAGATAAGCATGACGAAATCGTGCAGGCAATGGAACAGCAACGTAAGTTGCATGAAGCATTAAGCCAGGCACAAGAGGCTGCAAAGGTTAATCTGCATCAGAGAAATGTTCTATATAGTATTATGAAAGAGGATTATATAGGTGGTGTAAAGATTAATCTTGATACCAAAGAATGCTATATAATTCGAGTAGAGGACAATGAATATCAAGAGACTCCATATGAAGGTGGATGGAAAAGCCGTTTGGAAGTATTGTTATCATATATTCATCCAGATGATGAACCAAGAATTCGTCGTTCGTGGCAGGAAGAGATATATACCATGAAACCTGGTGATACTCGTGAATATATTTATAAAACCAGATATAACGGAAAGGTCGAAGGAAGAGAAAAAGCGCAGGAGTATGAGTGGCGTAGTAGCGTGTTTCGCTGTTTTGAAGAAGATGGATACCGTATTGCAACAGCATTATCGAGAGATAATACAGCATTATATGAGGCAGAAAGAAAAGAGCGAGAATGGATGGAAGCCAATATGGAAAACCTCAGTATCGTAAATGCCTTAGGTAATGATTTTAGTACGGTTGGATTTGTGGATTTTTCTACAAGAAAATTGCGCTTTATTCGTGTGAACCCAGAGAGGCGAGTTCTATTTGTAAAGAATGGAACGGACAATGAGTTGCTCTATGAAGAGGCTATGACAAACTATGTGAATAAAGCCGTTTACAAACAGGATAGAAAAGAGGTTGGGGCTTATATTGACATTAATTATCTGAAAATGCAAATCCTAATGCAGGGAACATTTCGAATAAAATATCGCGCAGTATGGAATAATGCATTTCAGTATACCATGTTAAAAGTGGTGGCAGTAGAACGAGATGGTCAGGTTGTTGGAGCGGTAGTTGGTTTTGCAAATCGTGATGCGGAAGAGAAAAAGCAAAAGGAATATGAAGAAACATTAAAAAAAGCTCTAGTTGCAGCAGAAAGTGCAAGTAAATCAAAGAGTACATTTTTGTTTAACATGTCTCATGACATTCGTACTCCAATGAATGCTATCATTGGTTTTACGCAGATGGCAAAAAAACATGTAGATAATACAGAAAAGGTAAAGGATTGTTTAGGAAAAGTTGAGGCATCAGGAGAGCATCTTTTGAAACTGATTAATGACGTTTTAGATATGGCTCGTATTGAGAGTGGTAAAATTGTTTTTGAATCCTCTCCAATGGATATGAGAAGGTATTTCAATGATTTAAGGGATTTAGTCCAAAATGAAATGGAACAAAAAGATTTATCATTTTCTATTAATTTGGATGATGTGGAACATGTTTTTATTTCATTTGATGAGCTGCGTATGAATCAGATTTTCCTAAATCTGCTTAGTAACGCAATCAAATTTACAAAACCAGGTGGAAAAGTAGATTTGTTCGTAAAGGAAATCAGATCAAAAGAAAAAGGATATGCAAATTATGAAATACATGTAAAAGATACCGGAATCGGAATGACGGAAGAATTCCGAAAACATGCGTTTGAAGCCTTTGAACGAGAAAGAACTTCAACGGTTAGCCAGGTAAATGGAACAGGTCTTGGGCTTGCTATTACAAAAAGAATTGTCGATATGGTAGGCGGAACGATTCAGGTAAAAAGTCAGCTTGGACGTGGAACAGAATTTATTATTCATTTATCAGCGCCAATTGTGGAAGATCCTTACCGTTTAGAAAAACCAACAGAGGATGAAAGAGAACAGTATAATTTCAAAGGGAAAAGAATTCTTTTGGTAGAAGATAATAACCTTAATCGCGAAATTGCATACGAAATACTAGATGAAGAAGGCTTTATAGTTGAAGAAGCTATTGATGGAACGGTAGCGGTAGATAAGGTGAGAAACTCAGAGCCTGGATATTATGATTTGATTCTCATGGATATTCAAATGCCATATATGAATGGTTATAAGGCGACATCACTCATTCGCAGTCTGGATAATCCGGATTTAGCGCAGATCCCAATTGTTGCGATGACAGCAAATGCATTTGACGAAGATAAGCAAAAGGCACTCAAATGTGGCATGGACGATCATATAGCAAAGCCATTTACAGTGCAAAAATTACTTGAAACGATGGGTAAGTACATGAAAGGATAGTTGTTTGTGGAATACATTAAGGGAAATGTCAACGGAAAAATACTTGGGCAAAATAGTAGAACAGACAAACAGTATGCATATATTGATTTAAATATTTTTGAATACCAGAAGTTTGCAGAGGCGAAACAGATTCGAGCAAAATGCATTCGTCAAGTGATGGAATGTTTGGAAAAATTTTCTGTGGGAACAGACTATATGGTCAATGACAGAGGTGTGATGCAACAGGTTTTTGTAACACCCTCTATTCCTCTTGTATTTGAGATTGAATCAGCTGCAGTGCAGTACATGCTTCATACAAATCTTAGCTTTGAAGAGTTACAGCCCAAAATTTGGGAAATTAATGGAATTTTGTTTCCAACAGGAATAGAGGCGAAATTTCAATCAGAAATTTCTGCTAATAAGCAGTATACAGAGATGACAGTTGCCATGGAAGCGCAATTAGAAGATAAGCTCATGGCACTGCCATACGGAGAAATTACATTTTATAAGAAATAGGACAGGATATTATGAATTATTTACAAAAGTTATTTGTTAATTCGGTTTCTGATTTTTGTACCGACATTATGAAGGTTCGATTATCAGACCAGAAGTGCTTTTATATTTTTGCAAATGGTGGACAGATTAATGAACTTCCAATGCCGTTTCTTTGGGATGAGGCAAAGAAAACACTCTTTGGAGTTATGCATCCGGAAGATCGGGAAATGGCCGAGGAGAAATGGAAAGAGAACATTAATGAAAATACAAAAGAAGGCGATTCTTTCGTTATCACATACCGTTCCAGTGAAATGACAAACGGGAACGAGTATTTGTGGTGGTCTATTCACGTGTCCATTTTAGATGAAGATGGAGAGCTTGTTGCATTTTTGTTTAGCCGTGACTATACAAATGACATGAAAGAAAGATTCACACTCCGATCAAGAGCAGAAAAAGACGCTCTTACTTTCCTATATAACAATCTCAAATTAGAAGAAATGATAAAAACAGAATATCGCGATATGAAAGCGTGCGGGGTATTGTATTTTTCAATTAATAATATGACTAATATTAATGAGAAATATGGAAAAGAAGAAGGCGATAATCTCTTAAAATTGGCAGCAGAAAGTATTCGTTCTCTTCAGAATCAAAATGTTCTTGCTTATCGTGTGTCAGGAGATGAGTTTATTGCCATTGCATGTAACTATTCGAAAGATGAAGTGCGCCAGCTTATTAATTTTTGGATTGAACGTTGGAATTCTTTGAAAGCAAACGCAAAGGATGAATACGAGATGGCGGTTGGAACTGCCTGGGATCGTGCACCGGTTTCTGTTCGCGAACTTATTTCAAAAGCGAATGCGCAGATGTTTCGCAATAAGAAACTTATGAAAGATGGAATTCCGCTTGATTACTATGTGCATGGAGAAGTCTCATCTTCTTATGGACTTCATACAAGGAAACAGTTCTTTGAAACAGTCGATTATAAAATAGAAAACGAGCAAGGTGAGTTTTGTCTTATAGCATTTGATATTGAACACTTCAAACTCTATAACAAATGGTATGGACGAAATGCAGGGGATGAATTTCTTGCAGCAATCGCGGTAGCTCTTAAGAAATATGAGGATGAGCACGGTGGAGTATCTGCGTACTTTGGTGGAGACAATTTTGCAATGTTGTTACCATATCAGGAAGTCCTTTTAGATATTTTGGAACAGGATATTCGTCAGATTTCCTTAGAGCAAAGCGGGACAGTTGGATTTTTGCCGGCAATGGGTATTTTTCCGATAAAAAATCACAAATACCAGGCAATTGAGATGTATGATTTTGCGGTAGAAGCACTTAGCTATGTCAAGGGTAATTTTGAAAAGAGAAGTTGCGTTTATGACGAGAGTATGACTTCAAGAGCAGAGGAAGAACTTCGCATTCTAAGCGATATGAAGGAGGCATTAGAAAAGCATCAGTTCACTTTTTTTGCGCAGCCAAAATGCAGACTTGAGGATGGAAGAATTGTTGGAGCAGAAGCTTTGGTACGATGGATTCATCCGGAAAAAGGAGTTATTTCTCCGGGAGTATTTGTTCCGGTTCTTGAGAAAAATGGTTTTATTAGTGGGTTAGACCGATATATTTGGGAACAGGTATGTAAACAGCTTTCAAAATGGAAGAAAGAAGGAATTGACCCGGTTCCGTTTTCGATAAATATTTCCCGTATCGATATTTTATCGATGAATGTCGTAGAATATCTTTTAGAACTTGTAAGAAAATACGATATAAAGAAACGATATTTAAAGATTGAGATTACAGAGAGTGCCTACGCAGAAAATGCAAATAAGGTATTAGAGACCATTGAAGAACTTCGCAGGGAAGGATTTACTCTTTTAATGGACGATTTTGGAAGTGGGTATTCTTCACTCAATATGCTTCGAAATGCAATTGTAGATATTATCAAAATTGATATGAAGTTTTTGGATATTGATAATGATAATCAAAAGAAAGGACTTGGAATTCTTCGTTCGGTAATTAATATGACAAACGAACTCGAACTTCCAATTATTGTAGAAGGGGTTGAAACAGAGCCGCAAGTTAGATTCCTTCGAGATTTGGGGGTTCGTTACGGACAGGGATATTACTACTATAAGCCAATGCCAATTGAAGAATTTGGGGACTTGTTACGTGATGAAATGAAGGTGGATCATCGCGGAATCTATAACCGAAAAATAGAAACAACACATATTGATGCACTTGAGGATGAGCTTCTTCTAGAACAAAAGGAACAGCTTCAAAATGTAGAAACAAAGCGGGCAAGAGGTGGATTTATGCATTATGAAGCCAATGAAAGCCAAAGGATTTATGCGCTTAGTAATTCACTTGTAGAAATGTTTGGATGTAAATCTAAACAGGAGTTTTTAGAATATGTTGATTATTCTTTTAGTAATGTAGTGCATCCAGAGGATAGAAAACGTGTGGAAAAGGAACTTGTTGAGCAGATATCAGATTCCAAGTCTCTTATTGACCATGTGGAATATCGTATTATCCGAAAAGATGGAGAAATACGATATATCGATGATTATGGATTGTTAGAAGAACCTGGAACACCGAATGCACACTTCCAGGTATTCCTTTTAGATGTAACAGAGCAGATGCAAAAATAAATTTAAGAAAATTTCAAATAGGTATAAAGAAATAAAAAACGCGTCCGATAAATAGTGTAGAAAGCTAAATTTCAAGGAAGAAAGGAGATGCTGTTATGCGTATAGATGCATATAATCAGATCGCACAACTCTACAATGTTCAGAAATCGACAAAGACACAGGGCGTGAAACAGACAAGTTACACAACAGCTGATCAGGTTTCAATCTCTTCTATTGGACGTGATTTCCAAGTTGCAAAGAGTGCAGTATCAGAAGCTTCAGACATCAGGGAAAACAAAGTGGCCCAGCTTAAAGCAAAAGTAGAATCTGGCGAATATGAGGTTCAACCAGGAGATTTTGCAAGCAAATTATTAGAGAAGTACAACAACGGACTATTCTAATGAGGAAAAGTGAGGAAACATCGTGGCTAGTTTAGTAGAAGAGCTGGTAAGCATTCTTACGGATGAGAAACAATTGTATATGACATTAGTAGAATACGGCGACGAAAAGCGCCGTATTCTTATCAATGGGGATGTTCCTGCCTTAGAAGAACTTACGGTAAAAGAACAAAAAGTAAGTGACGAACTTGTAAATCTAGGGAAAAAACAGGTAGCAACTCTAAATGATATTGCAACGGTTCTTGGGAAAGAAGGAACAAAGCTTACCGTGACCAATTTAATTGATGCACTAGGCAATCAGCCGGATGTTCAAAAACAACTCATAGAAGCAAGGGACACGCTCTTAGAAGCCGCAGAGCAGATGCAAAAAATCAATTCGCAGAATGAGGTATTAATCAAACAGGCAATTGAGCTAACAGAATTTGACATCACTTTGTTTAAGAGTATGCGACAAGCCCCTGAAACTGCCAATTATAACAAAAGTGCCTATAATACAGGCTCTTTGTTAGGCAGTAGCGGATTTGATGCGAAGCAGTAAGATGAAGTAGGACAGAAGAAAGGAGGACCGGCAGATGGCAAATGGATTCGGTAGTTTATACGTAGGATCATCAGGACTTCAGAATGCACAGACAGCTTTAAACGTAACTGCGAACAATCTTGCCAATGTAGATACCAAAGGGTATGTAAGAGAGCAGGTTCGCTTTTCGGATAAACATTATGCAACCCTTCAACAGGTAACGAGCAAAACAAATATTCAGCAATCTGGACTTGGCGTATCGATTGGAGATGTTGTCCATGCCAGAGATATTTTTTTAGATAAAGCGTATCGACAGGAAAATTCAAGATTAGGATTTTATGAAACCTGCTATGAAACAACGACATATGTAGAGGACTTGTTTCAAGAATTAGATGGAGAACGTTTCAAAGAAAGTGTAGGAGATCTTTGGACGGCTTTTCAGGAACTTTCAAAATCACCGGCAGATTCTACGAATCAAAATCTTGTATTACAAAAAGCAGAGCTTTTGGTTTCCAGATGTCAGGCGCTTTATTCTGATTTGCAGAACTATCAGAGTAATATTAATACGCAGATTCAAGATGATATCAATCGCGTAAATGAAATTGGAAACAGAATTTATCAAATCAACCTTGAAATTCAAAAGGTAGAGTCTGGGAAAGTGGAAACAGCTATGACTCTTCGTGATGAGAGAGATCGTTTGATTGATGAATTATCAGCATACACAGACATAAATGTAAAAGAAGACGCGACCGGATTTGTCTTTGTAGAGATTGATGGCGTGCAGTTTGTTGATGAAGGATGTTGCCACAATATTGGAATGCAGAAAGCAAAAGGAACCGGATTTGTGACACCATATTGGCCAAATCTTTCAGATGTCAAAAATGATGAATATGTGCCAGTATGGAAGACGGTTGGGAATATAACAATCTCCAGCGAATTAGGTAATGATGTCGGAAGCATCAAAGCGAAACTTCTTGCAAGAGGTGAAGGCTATGGCGGATGGGAAGACTTACAGACAGATGATGCGTATGGGGAAATCAGAAATTCTATTCTTGTAGAAACAGAAGCACAGATTGATTCGCTGTTTCATAATATCATCACTTCCATAAACGATATATTCGCACCGACAAAAGAAATCACCCTGACAGCAGCATATACAGATGCAGCAGGAAATACATATCAGGCAGGCGACACCATTCGAGTTTTGGATGAAGAGAAGGCTTCATACGGAGCTGATAATGAGCTTCCTCCAAGAGAATTATTCACAAGAATTGGTGTACCTCGTTTTACAAAAACAACCCTTAATGGTCAGGAGTATTATGTATATAATGCAGAAAACCCAGACAATACAAACAGCCATTATGCAATTGGTAGCGTATCTGTAAATGAAGACCTTAAAAAACAGATTACACTGATGCCGGCATTTACCAAAAATGGAGCTGTAAACTACGAGCTTGGAAGGGAATTGGCAGAAGCTTGGGATAAAGAGGGAATGTATATTAGCCCGGAAGATAAATACCCATGTAACTTTGGAAATTTCTATGACAAAATCATTGGAAATCTTGGTACAACCGGAAGTATTTATTATTCCGCAACAGATACATTAACAAATACCGTAACATCTGTAGAAAATCAAAGACAGCAGGTAACAGGAGTTTCTTCGGATGAAGAACTTACAAAGATGATAAAATATCAGTCTGCATATAACGCAGCGAGCCGATATATTACCGTAATTTCACAGATGACGGAACTGATTGTCACAGGTTTAATCTAAAAGGAGGACGCGCATGAGTTCGCAATTTTTTGGACTTAATATTGGTGCTGGTGCATTATCAGCATTTCAAACATCAGTAAATACAACTGCAAACAATATTGCCAACGTTCAAACTACCGGATATACAAGACAGACAACGAATCTGGAGTCAACAGCAGCACTCCGTGTAAATGCGAAATATGGTAGTACAGGTACAGGTGTGGCCGCTGTTTCGATTACACAGGAACGAAATCTATACTATGACACAAAGTATTGGCAAAATAATTCCAGTGCAGGACTTTACGAGCAGAAGTTGTATTACTTGAGCCAGATTGAAACCATTTTTACAGATGATGGAATTCAGCAAGGATTCTCAACCATCTTTTCAAAAATGTTTAATTCATTAGATACCTTAAAAACAAACGCGGGTGATGAAAGTGTACGTAATCAGTTCATTCATAATGCACAAAGTTTGTGTACATACTTTAACGCACTTGCGACAAATCTTTCGGAGATTCAGAAGGATTGTAACGAAGAAATTAAGAGTACAGTAGACAATATCAATGCAATTGCACAAAAGATTGCATTGTTAAACAAAGAAGTGAATCGAATCGAAGTAAACGGTGGAAAAGCAAATGAACTTCGAGATGAAAGAGCAAATTTGATTGACGAGTTATCTTCTATCGTAAATGTAGAAGTCATCGAAAATGAAGTTATTAACAGCAACGGAGCAAACCTTGGGGGAACAAATTATACAGTTGTCATCAATGGACAGGTATTGGTAGAAGGAAATGATTACCAGAAACTTATGTGCGTTTCCGAAGAACATGCCAATAACCTTTGTGATCCGGATGGACTTTATACCATTTACTGGCAAAACAGCGATGGAACAAAAGGAAATACATTTGCAGCAACAACAGGAACATCTGGTGGAACCTTAAAAGGATTATTTGCAATTCGTGATGGAAATAACAACGAAGGATTAACAGGAACGGTTCCAGCAACGGGTGGATTTAATGCGAATCAGGCAGATATTTTAGCTGGCATTGATCCAACTGATACAGAAAAAATTGATTACATTACAAATAAAGGAATCAATTCTTCCATCACTATTACAAATCCTAGTATTACAGATATTAATGCAATTAATATTCCAAGCGAAGGTCGTATTACGGTGAATAACCGAACCTTTGAATATGAGAGCTGGGAAGCTGTGGTTGGAGATGATGGAATTACTTCTTACACATTCTACATGAAAGATGAGTTAAGTCTGGAAGTACAAAGAGGACTTGTAACTGAACCAACACTTACCGTTGGTGTGAATGTGGATGCAATGGGGGTTCCATATTATCAGGCACAGATTAATGAATTTTTCCGTAACTTCGCAGAAATGTTTAATGATATTGAAAAACAAGGGGAGACCCTAAGTGGGGAACCTATGGATGCGTTTTTTAAAGCAACATATCCAACGGGAAATTCTTTTGGTTTTGATGAAGCCTTTCAAAAGGATGCAAACGGAAATTACACGATTACCTCCAGCTCGGATAGTTATTATTTATTAACTGCTTTTACGGCCGCTGTAAATGAAAAATCCTTAAAGGATCCGACACATTTTGCAACTACAGTCGATGATATCAACGGAGTCGACGCTTACGACATCGTTGAAAAGTTGCAGAAATTACAAAGTGGAGTCACGATGTTTAGAGGAAATGATGCACAATCGTTCCTTGAAACACTTCTTTCGGATATTTCCGTAGATACAGAAAAGACAGAAACTTATTACAAAAACTATAACAATTTACGTACAACCATTGGAAATCAAAGAATGTCAATTTCGGGAGTTGATGAAGATGAAGAAGCATTAAACCTTATCAAATTCCAGAATGCTTACAACATGGCATCTAAATTGATTTCAACATTATCGGAAATGTATGATAAGTTAATTAATGAAACAGGTGTGACCTAAAATTGGGTCACACCTGTTAAGTTTCTAGGACTAATTGCCGATATATGAATCACTAGGGGATGAAATAAGTTTTCAATCAGAGTGGAGGAATCAAATGAGAATTACAAACAATATGATCACAGGAAATACAAAGTCGAATATTAACTCGAACAAGATTCTTGTAGATCGATATAATACACAGATGACAACTCAAAAGAAGATTTCAAAAGCATCAGAAAATCCGGTTATTGCGATTCGTTCACTTAGACTTGGAACATCACTTAGTCATATTGATCAGTATGTGGACAACAATATTCCAGATGCAGAATCATGGTTAGATGTAACAGAAACCGCATTAACAAACATGAAAAATATCTTAACAGATATTCGTACACAGTGTGTTAACGGTTCGACAGACACATTAACGGCAGATGATAGAAATACAATCTTAAAGAACTTAAGTGCTCTTTCTGATCAGGTATATACAGAAGGAAATGCAGATTATGCAGGACGAACTGTATTTACTGGATATCGTACTTCAAGCAATTTGACATTTCTTGAGGATGAAAAGGATACAACCTATACCATTGAGCAGAATTTTTCGTTCCAGGATTTAGAAGAGCATCGGTACTATGCAGCGGGTGTGGAAGTTCCGCCACTTATCGTAACGGGAAGTGCAAATCCAAATGACGATACACCAGACTGTGATACAGAAATTGAAAATAATACTTACAATCGTATTCGTTTTGCATATGACGATACAGAGGTAGATTTAGGAAAAGATGCCGTAACAGGTGAATCCCTATTTACAATTAAAGACAAAGACGGAAATGTATTACACGATGCGGATAATGCGAATTACACAATTACAAAATATGATTCTTTAGATGACTGGCATAATGCGTATGGCGGAATTGAAAAGGTTCCGGATGACGAAATTGTTATTATCAAAGAAACCGGCGAAATGATTTTCGGAAAAGATATTGCTGCTGAGTTAAAACAAAAAGAAGCAACCATTTCTTTAGAATATACCAAAACTGGATTTGATAAGGGTGAAGCGAGACCGGAATATTACTATAACTGTGTTGATAAAACTGCAACACTTGCAGAACCAATCGAATACAAAAAAGAAGATCAGAGTATCAAATTTATGATTGCAAACGCAACAGAACTTACCGTAAATACACAGGCAAGTGATGTATTTGATACAAGCATCAAACGTGATATTGATGAGATGGTAAGTATCGTACAAAATACCATCGCAGCGCACGATAAAGTAGACAAGATAAAATCCATGATGAAAGAAGTACAGTATTCCGATGAAGCTTCACAGGCAGTATTACAGACATATCTGGATGCAGCGCAAAAAGAAGCGGATTACTTAGATGATCACCTTCAGAAATCATATGGAAATTATATTACAAAATTTGATGGATATCTCGAGAGAGTCAATATTTCGATTACAAACATCGGAAGTATGACAGACCGTTTGAATTTGACAAAAACACGAGTAGAAAATCAACAGTCTACGGTAGAAGAATTAAAAACAAACAACGAAGACAGAGATATTTCAGATATTATTATTGACTACTATGCATCTTACAACGCATATCAGTCATCCCTTACAGCAGCAAGTAAGGTAGGAAAACAAACGTTGTTAGACTACATTTAAAGTAGTATAGCATAGATAACAAATGTAGTGGGTAAAACCCACATCGCGGAGCGAAAAGGAGGGTATGCCATGAAGGCAAATACGAGATTTTTTGGAACAATTGACATCGCTGATGACAAAATCATCACACTTGAAAAGGGAATGATTGGATTCCCGGATTTAAAGAAATTTGCATTGATTTTTGATGAAGAAAAACAAGCAGCATCTATTATGTGGCTTCAGTCTATGGATGATGGGGATATCGCATTCCCAGTTATGGATCCACATGTTGTAAAAGAAGATTATCATCCAACCGTAAGCAACGAAATTTTAGCACCACTTGGTGAACTTACGGATGAAAACACATATATTCTTGTAACGGTAACCGTACCAAAGGATATCACACAGTTTTCTATCAACTTAAAAGCACCTGTAGTAATTAATACAGAAATCAACAAAGGTGTACAGCTTATCGTCGAGGATGATTTCCCGGTGAAATATAAAGTATATGACCTGCTTAAAGCAAAAAAAGAAAAGGCAGGTGAGTAAGATATGCTAGCATTAACCAGAAAAAAAGGGGAATCCCTTGTAATCAACAACAATATCGAAATTACAGTATTAGAAATTCGTGGAGATCAGATTAAGATTGGCGTATCTGCTCCAAAGGATGTACCAATTTATCGTAAAGAAGTATATCTTCAGATTCAGGAAGAAAATAAGGCATCAATTAGTGCAGAAAGTGTTGATATGCTTAAGAATCTTTTATAAAAATTTTTTTGATGGGGGGTTAATTTCTGACAAAAACGTCCGATATAGGTATTAACTAAAAACGGACAATGTCAGAAATGGACCACATGGAGGTGAAACCAATGGCAATTGAAGCAATTAAAGGCGCAGGAATGTCGTATCAGGGAAGTTCGTCAGCTGCAGCTGTAAAATCCGATGTAAATGCAAAGGTGGAAGCAAGCTCAAATGCATCAGCATCTTTAGATCTTGCCAAAGAAACAATGGCAATCGATACCAAAGGAACTGACGCAGGTGGCGGCGGCGAAGGACAAAAGAACTTCTACGAACAGCAGAATGAAAAAATTAAAAAAACAGTAGAAGAAATTAATCGCAAAACAAGTAACTCAGAAGCAATTTTTGGAATTCACGAAGGGACAAACCGCGTGACAATTAAAATTGTGGACAAATCAACAAGAGAAGTCATTAAAGAGTTTCCACCAGAAAAGACATTAGACATGATTGCAAAAGCATGGGAGATGGCAGGTCTTATGGTGGACGAGAAACGATAGGAGAAATATTATGGCAATTCGTTTATCAGGTTTATCATCAGGCTTGGATACAGAAGCAATCGTAGGAGAGCTTGTAAAGGCATATAGTACAAAAACAGAAAAATATGAGAAGGCGCAGACAAAACTCTCATGGAAACAGGAAGCTTGGAAAGATCTTAATACAAAGATTTATGGTCTTTATACAAGTGTGTCTAATTTGAGATATTCTGGTGCGTATTCTTTAAAGAAAGTAACGGTTTCTGATACGACAAAAGCGACAGTAACCGCTTCTTCTAATGCTGTAAATGTTTCTCAGAAGCTTAATACAGTTAGTCTTGCGCAGACAGCGTATTTAACAGGTGGAAAACTTGGGGATAACATTACAGAAGATTCTATGATGTCTGCACTTGGTTACACTGGAGGAAACACAGAAATCGAAGTGCAGAAAGAAGATGGAACAAAGGCTTCTGTAAAGATTACAAAAACAACCAAGATTAGTGATGTAATCAAAGGCTTAAAAGAAGCAGGCGTAGACGCAAGCTTTGATGAAAAGAATAAACGAATTTTCGTAAGTGCAAAAAGTTCAGGTGCTGCAAATGATTTTTCGTTAGTGGGAAAAGATGCAGATGGTCAAAAAGCAATTGATGTTTTAGGGCTCTCTGTTTCACTTGTAGACAAGGATGGAAACTTTACATCTTCTGCCGCTAATCTTTCGAAATATTATGCATACTTTGATACAGATGCAACAACGACACGAGCAGGTATTCAGGCAAAAGTAGATGCATACTATGCGCTTCGTGTACAGCGCGATGAATTAGAACAAAAGATTAAAGATCGCGAACCAATCGTAAAAGCATACTCAGATGCATACAATGCAACAGGAAAATATCATGAAGCATTAAGAGCAAAAGCTGCAAAAGAAGCTGCCGTAGCATCAGCAGAACAAAAACTTACAGACGATTATGGATTTACACCTAGTGCGGAACAGTTAGACGAATTCAAAGAAATGTCAGAAACAGAATTGCGCGCTAAATTGCAAGAATTAAATCCAGGTTTAACAGAAGATGAGATGAACACCTTAACACAGGATGTTCAGGATTTACTCGCAGCGAAAGAAGGTTTTGCAAAGAATGAAGATATCATTGCGGCTTATGAAGAAGAATACCCAGATGATGTCAATAAATACGGCGACGTTGCTGCTATGACAGAAGACGAGTATACAGCAGTAAAAGAGCAAAGATTAAGTGAATTTAATACTTGGATGACAGCTAATAACCAGGAAGTTACAGAATGGGAAGAGGCTCTTGAACAAGTAAAAGAAGATATTAAAGCAGGTGATTTCTCAGATGAAATCATGGCAATCGGTGACCTTGATGTTGATGTAAGACGTGCGGATGCGATTACCAAACTTGTAAATAATGCAGTATATGCAAACGAAGTAAAAACGAGTGGTAACTTCACTGGTGGAGCCGCAACAAAAATTGACGGAACAGATGCAAAAATCATCTTAAATGGAGTGGAATATACAAACAACACGAATGATTTTTCTGTTAATGGTTTAAACATTAGTGTTTCCGGAATTACAGGCGAAGATGAAGAAAATGCCATTACCATCAATACATCAACGGATACACAGGGAATTTATGATAAGGTCAAAGATTTCTTAACGGAATACAACAATGTTATTAATGAAATAACAAAACTATACAATGCAGATTCAGCAAAGGATTATGAACCGCTTACTGATGAAGAAAAAGATGCAATGTCTGATACCGAAATCGAAAAGTGGGAAACAAAGATTAAAGATTCCTTATTAAGAAGAGATACTTCTTTAGGCGCAGTTATGAATGCTATGACAGGTGCCATGGCAAAATCATACACAATTAACGGAAAGACTTATAGCTTATCATCATTTGGCATCAAAACTTTAGGTTATTTCAATGCGCCAGAAAACGAAAATAATAGTTTCCATATTGATGGAGATGAAGATGACGAAAACACATCAGGAAACGAGGATAAGCTTATGAAAGCAATTACAGAAGATCCAGATTCTGTGATTGAATTTATGAAGAAACTTTCCGAAGGTCTTTACAAAGGAATTGACGAAAAGATGAAATCTACTTCTTTAAGTTCTGCCTATAAGGTGTATAACGACAAAGAAATGGATAAACAGTACGCAAACTATACTTCTATTATCAAAAAGTGGGAAGAAAAAATTTCCGACAAAGAAGATTACTACTATAAGAAATTTACTGCAATGGAGAAGGCTATGGCAAAACTCGACAGTCAGACAAGCTCTATTAGCGGATTATTAGGACAGTAATTGGAATTCTGATAAATGAAATGCGAAATAGGAATCGCAGATAGGAGAAATTATGGTACAAAACCAAGGATATGCAGCATATCAAAATAGCAAAATTATGACAGCTTCTCCAGCAGAGCTTACCCTTATGCTTTACGAGGGAGCAATCAAATTTTCAAATATCGCAATTATGGCAATTGAGAAAAAGGATATGGATAAAGCGCATGCCAATATTATGAAAACACAACGCATTATTCAGGAATTTCAGGCAACACTCGATCATAAATATCCGGTTGCAAAGGACTTTGAGGCGGTATATAATTATCTTATGATAAGACTTCGTGAAGCAAATGTAAAAAAGGATACAGAGATTTTGGAAGAAGTATTAAAACATCTTCGTACCATGCGTGATACTTGGAAAGAAGTAATGAAATTAAGCGCAAGTGGTGGGGGAGCAACTCAGGTATCCTAATAGGTGACAACATGCAAGAGACATATATCGATATCATGATTCAAAGTCTTGCGAAAAAAGAAAAAGTACTAGACCGAATCATGGAACTTGATGAACTTCAAAAAAAGCAGCTTGAAAATCCTGAGCTTGAGGTCGAAGAATTTGATCGTGTAGTAGAGGATAAAGCAGCTCTTATTGAGCAGTTAGAACAGCTTGATAGTGGTTTTGACAAATTGTATGACAGAGTCAAAGAGTTGTTACAAAACAACAAAGAGGCATACAAAGACCAGATTAAGACAATGCAGGATAGTATCCGGCGAATTACTGATAAAAGTATGGAGATTCAGGTGCAGGAAGCACGTAATAAGGATCTTATGACACAGAAATTCGCAAGAATCAAAAGCAAAGCACGCACGGTGCGCACGAATTATAAAGCTGCGAACCAGTATTATAAAAACATGATGCAAACCGGCGTCGTTGATCCACAGTTTATGGATAAACAACACTAACTTAGGTAGGAGTTTAGGAAAATATGAAAAATTTTCCTATTCACTATAAAGTATTGGTACATTAGTACCGATATATCTAACAAGCAAACCAATGCTTGTTATTTCGTAACCCACGAAGAATGGAGCGTACGGCCAGGAACCAAAGGTTGCGGAAGAAACCAAACAAAGCAGCAAGGAAGCTGCGGATTTATTTCAAGGAGGAAATTATTATGGTAGTACAACACAACATGCAGGCAATGAACGCAAACAGAATGTTAGGAACAACTTCTAACATGCAGGCAAAATCAACAGAGAAATTATCTTCAGGTTACAAGATTAACCGTGCAGCAGATGATGCAGCTGGTTTATCAATTTCTGAAAAAATGCGTAAACAGATTCGTGGTCTTGATCAGGCATCTACAAACGCACAGGATGGTATCTCTGCAGTTCAGACAGCTGAAGGTGCTTTAACAGAAGTACACTCAATGCTTCAGCGTATGAACGAATTAGCAGTTCAGGCTTCTAACGGAACAAACAGCGAATCAGATCGTCAGTCTATCCAGGACGAAATCGACCAGTTAACAACTGAAATCGATCGTGTTGCTGAAACAACAAAATTCAATGAGACATACTTATTGAAAGGTAACGGAAAAACATCTACAAGTATCGTAGCAGCAAAAGATGCTGGTATCGAAGGACATATGCTTGGTAGAGGAACAGGAACAGCTACATTTACAATGGATGAACTTAAAACAGGCGAATCTATTTCAATCGGATCAAAAGGTTATACCATTGGTTCAACAATTGATACAATCAAGAACGCAGTTCCTGGTACAAATGGTTGCACAGTAACAATTAATGGTACACAGTACACAGTTGCAGCAGCAACTGACGAAACAGAAAACCAGTATACACAGGAAGATATCAAGAAACTCATCAGTGATGGTGATACAGTTGTTATTGCAACAAAAACTTATGTAGCAATGACTGATGCTGACAACAACGGAATCGGTGATAACGATGCATCTGTTATCGCAGCTGCAAAAGCATATGCACTTATTAAAGATGAACTTGCAAAAGCAAGCTCAGTAGGTGTTGACCCAGGACAGGAAGCAACTGTAACTGGTGGTACAGCAGCAAATGGTAAAGTTACATACACAATTACAGAAGGTAAAGTAGAAACTACACAGGGCTTACAGGTAGGTTTACATGTAGGTGCTGATGCTGATGAAACAAACAAGATTGCATTTACAATCAATACAATGGATTCAGCAGGCCTTGGTGTAAAAGGTATTAACATCGTTGATAACACAGGAGCAAAAGCTACATACGCTATCGACGCAATCGCTGACGCTGTAGCAAAAGTTTCAGAACAAAGATCTGCACTCGGTGCTGTTCAGAACAGATTAGAGCACACAATTGCTAACTTAGACAACGTAGTAGAAAATACAACATCTGCTGAATCACAGATTCGTGATACAGATATGGCTGAAGAAATGGTTAACTACAGCAAGAACAACATTCTTGCTCAGGCTGGCCAGTCAATGCTCGCACAGGCAAATCAGTCAACACAGGGTGTTCTTTCATTACTCGGCTAATCATTGTCAAACTAAAGATTACAACCATAGGAGAACGAAGGCTTCGGCCTTCGTTCTTTTTTTTATTTCTTCAAAAAATTTTTTAAAAAAATAAAAAAAAATAGAAAAAAGGGGTTAAGTGATGGAAAAGATTTCCGATATATGAGGTAACAGAAACAAATACTGCATGGAGGCGGTATTCACTACATGACTTCACGGATGAAGGTGTTAATGGAATAACAGACAAAAAAGGAGAAAAAGATTATGGTAGTACAGCACAACATGCAGGCGATGAATGCAAACAGAATGTTAGGAACAACAACAAGGAGTCAGGCAAAAGCAACAGAAAAATTATCTTCAGGTTACAAGATTAACCGTGCAGCAGACGATGCAGCAGGTTTATCAATTTCTGAAAAAATGCGTAAACAGATTAAAGGTCTTGATCAGGCATCTACAAACGCACAGGATGGTATTTCTTCTGTACAGACAGCAGAAGGTGCATTAACAGAAGTACATTCTATGCTTCAGCGTATGAACGAATTAGCTGTTCAGGCTGCAAACGGAACAAACTCTGAATCGGATCGTCAGTCCATCCAGGACGAAATTGCACAGCTTACAACAGAGATTGATCGTGTTGCAGAAACAACAAAATTCAATGAAACCTATTTATTAAAAGGAAATGGAAAATCAACAACTGTACAGATTTCTGCAAAGGATGCTGGTATTGAAGGAAAATTACTTGGAGTAGGAACTGGTACAGCTACATTTACAATGGATGAACTTAAGACAGGTTCTACTATCTCGATTGGGTCTAAAGGTTATACGATTGGAACTAAAGTAGCAGATGTTAGAGCTAAAGTTCCAAATATAGCAACTTGTACAGTAAACATCAATGGTACAGAATATACAGTTGTTACAGCAGCAGGAGATGTAGATGAATCAGCAAATAAATACACACAGGCAGATATTCAGGCTATGATTAAAGACGGAGATACCGTAATCATTGGAACAAATACCTATGTATCTATGATTGATGCAGATTCAAATAATATTGGTGATAATGACGCTTCCGTAATTACAGCAACAAAGGCATATGAACTTATTAAAGACGAACTTACAAAAGCAAGCTCTATGGGAGCAGATCCTGGACATGAAGCAACTGTAACACAAGCTGCAGCAGTTACAAATGGAAAGATGGAATTTACAATCGTAGAAGGAACTGTTAAGGCAACACAGGGATTACAGTTAGGTTTACATGTAGGTGCAGATGCAGATGAAACAAATAAAATTGCATTTACGATTGATACAATGGATGCAGCAGGACTTGGTATCAAAGGTATGAACCTTGTAGATGGAACAGGGGCAAAGGCTACTTATGCAATTGATGTTATTTCAGATGCATTAGCAAAAGTATCTGCACAGAGATCTACACTAGGTGCAATCCAGAATCGATTAGAACACACAATTGCGAACTTAGATAACGTAGTAGAAAATACAACATCAGCTGAATCTGAAATTAGAGATACAGATATGGCTGAAGCTATGGTTGAGTATAGCAAGAATAACATTCTCCAGCAGGCTGGTCAGTCAATGCTCGCTCAAGCAAATCAGGCAACACAGGGTGTTCTTTCATTACTTCAGTAATAACAGAAAGAGTTTTCAAGGGACGAAGAAATTCGTCCCTTTCTTTTTTCTTAAAACCCTATTTTTTCTTTGGAGAAAGACCGATATATAGTATAATAAAAAGAAAATTATGGGGTAATCTATGAGTTCTAATAAACCGATTTTATCGATTTCAATTTTAATCTCAAATCGACTTGATACGATTCGCAGATGTTTAGATTCTTTAGCTCCTCTTATGCAAAGAGTAAGTAGTGAATTAATTCTTGTTGATACAAGTGGGAATCCAGAAGTAAACGTAATTTGTCATGAATATACAGATCAGGTAGAGAAGTTTACTTGGTGTAACGATTTTTCGAAAGCAAGAAATACAGGATTAAAAAGAGCGTCTGGCGAATGGTTTATGTTTCTTGATGATGATGAATGGATAGCGGAATATGAGCCACTTGTTCATTTTTTTCAAAGTGGGGAATACAAGAAATATGGTGCGGCAAACTATATTGTCCGAAACTTCGTTGATAAAAATTTCATAAATTATAGTGATTCTTGGGTATCAAGACTTATAAAAATAGGACCGAATACAGAATTTAGAAGTAAGATTCATGAATATATGTATCCTGTCGAAGGTGAAATAAAAAATATATATGCCATTTTTAATCATTCAGGATACATATATGCAACACAAGAGGAACGCGAGAAGCATTTTATTAGAAATTCTTCTCTATTATTGCGTATGATTGAAGAAGAACCATGGCATGCAAGATGGAAGACGCAATTAGCACAAGAATATCGTTTTATAAAAAAGTGGGATAAATTAGAAGAACTGTCAAGAAAGAGCTTGTATGAAAGTGAGAATGAGGATAGTTCTTTGGACAGACATAGTGTGGGGACTTTTTATGTGGCGTGGATTGAAGCATTAACAAATATGAAGAAGTATGATGAAGCTTTGGAAATTTCTAGAAAAGCATTTGATGATAAGAGAATTACAGAGTTAGCAGAGGCAATGCTTTTGATTCAGCTTGCTTTTTTGCAATATAAAAAGGATCAATATCAAGAATGTGAAAAAGCTGTAAAGCAGTATTTTGTAGTAAAGAAAAAGTTAGAAAAGGATGTAAAGGCGTTAGAAATTCAGCAAAGTGCATTGATTGTGTCAGAAGCACTTGATAGAACGAAAGTGAGTAAAGCTTACTATTTGCTTATGATTTGCGGAATATACATGGAAAAGTGGGATTACCTTACAAAATATTTTTCGCAATTAGATTGGAAAGAAAAGGTTGTATATGTCATGGATGATTTTATTCCGGAATTAGTGAAAGGAATAGGTCAATTTGGCAAGAAACCAATTTTTGTTGAAATATTATCAAAAGGATATAAAAATAGTGAAATCCGAAGACAGCTTATTAAGGAGATAACTTTTTGGCAAGAAAAAGATGAGGTCTCATATCAAAGAATTATAGAAACATTAGCAGAGACAGATGCAGATGATTGGTTTTCTTGGTATTGCAGGATTCAAAATAATCCAATTGAGCAAAACTTTGATAAACTATTTCAAACGATTCCAAATATATTAATTCCACCAGAAGATGTTTTTGCAAAGGCGGAAGAAAAAGGTATTGATATACAGTATTATTGGAAAAATAGTTCGTTTGATACTTGGAAAGGCAGTGTAGATGATTTTATCGAGAAAGCAACGATAGAACAGATTGAAAGTCTTTCAGAACGTCTTATGTCTGGGGTGTTATTAGGAGATGTCCGCCTAGAATATTACGTGGTTGCAGTAGCTAGAAGAGAATTAGTTAATATAAATCTATATGTCAAGAATCGTGAACAGTTGATACTGCGTTTGAAAGAATATGTTGAAATTGTTTTGGAGTATTATTCAAAGTATTATCAAGAGCATATGTTTATAGAATATGTTGAACTTATGCCAGAAGAGGTGCAGATTGCGAAGATAATTTTGACATTTTTAGAATATGAGAAAAGTGAAGTAAAACTAGCTGCAAGGGAAATTAAAAAATGTGTAGATATTAATTCTAAATATGCAGTTATGGTAAAAACTGTATATAAATACCTTGTCTAGACTAAAGCAGAGGTTGAAAGTATGTTATTAACGATATCGATTTTGGTGTCAGGGAAGAGTCCGGAATTGAAAAAATGTTTAGATTCTGTTCAAGCGTTGATGAATCATTTAGATGCGGAACTAATCCTTACAGATACTGGTTGTGACGAAGAAATAAAAGAATTACTAAAGCAATATACAAGTCATATTATTCCATTTAGTTGGTGTGATGACTTTGCAGCAGCAAGGAATGTGGGATTAAAAGAAGCGTCAGGCGAATGGTTTTTATTTTTGGATGATGACGAATGGTTTGATGACGTAACACCTTTTGTAGAGTTTTTTTCATCCGGGGAATACAAAAACTATCAACAGGCGGCGTATTATGTCCGGAATTATTCGGATTATTCAGGAAAGCAATATCAACAAAGTCTGGTAAGTCGTATGATCCGTTTGGAGGAACAGACACATTTTGAAGGGAAAATTCATGAGTCGCTTATTCCAGTTGATGGAAAATGTAAGCTTATTGATGGATTTGTTCACCATTATGGGTACGTGAATACAGACCAAAGTAAGGTGCTGCAAAAACATGAGAGAAATCTTAAAATATTGCAGGAAATGAAAGAA
>JAXJUI010000128.1:0-8326 GCA_036309165.1 Agathobacter sp.
GTAACATTTCTCTTTTTCTTATTTGTTGCCGAATTACTTTCGCTCGGGTGTACGGTAACCTTTTACATTTTTCTATTTGTTGCCGAATTACTTTCGCTCGGGTGTACGGTAACCTTTTACATTTTTCTTATTTGTTGCCGACTTTTTGTTCGGTTTCATGACGGCAACATTTATCATTTCTTTACACTTTGCCGTTTTTATCCGCCAGTATCAAACGGTAAGTTTTATCATTTCTTTGCACTTTGCCGTTTTTATCCACCAGTATCAAACTGGTAACATCTATCATTTCTTTACGCTTTACCGTTTTTACTGCTTCATATCAGACGGTAAACATTATCATTTCTCCACTTATTGCAGCTTGACGAATCTCGCTCTGATTAGTGGTCGTCAAATGTCCACTTGTGTAAACACAGTGTCCATTTTCCTTGTCGCCATAACAAAAAACGACCATGGGATTTCCCATGGTCGTGATATTCATGTTTTTCTTAGAAGATACGACGTACTGCTAAGATTGTCTGGTAGTTTACAGGTGATGAATAAATAATTCCTGTTGATGGAGTAGAAGCATGTACAATTGTGTTATTTCCACAATAAAGTGCCACATGTCCTGAGTAACATACGATATCACCTGGCTGCATTTCGTCAATACTTACTCCGTATCCAGCTGAACGAAGTGAGCTAGATGTACGTGGAAGATCAACACCAAATGCCTGATATACTAATTTAACAAATCCTGAACAGTCAGTTCCGCTTGTTAAACTGTTTCCACCATATACATATGGATTTCCAACGAACTGTGATGCGTAGTTAATTACATCCTGTCCAGATCCACCTGCTGGTGGGTTATATGTCTTCTGAGATGCAGCTGCTGCCTGTGCTGATGCTGCGGACTGCGCTGCTGCTCTTGCTGCTGCTTCAGCCGCTGCCTGTCTTGCTGCTTCTTCAGCTGCTAAACGAGCTTCTTCAGCTTCTCTAGATTCTGCATAAGTATATTCTGTTGATAATGTAACGAATTCAGCTGATACATATCCTGAACCGCTTTCTGTTGTAACTACAATCCATTCTGGATTACTTTCATCAATAACTGTCAAGTCATCTTCAAATGGAACCTGTGCGATGATACCACCTTCTGTAGATGCTTCATCACGAACATTTAATGTTTCTGTTGTAACTGTTGCTACTCTTCTTGAAACGCTCTTTGCTAAATCTTCATCTCCAACTATTACGTAATCAGATGAAACATAACCCTCAACGTCTCCTGATTTAATTTTGTACCAACCATCTAATGCTTCTAATACAGTTCCTACATTATTGGTATATAATTTTCCAACATATTCGCTTTCTGCTGAAGCTTCTGATCTAAGATATACATAATCAGTTACATTTGCTACTGCAATATCTGCATATTCAGATGCAACTACTGGTGTTTCGTTGTCCTGTACCTGTGATTCAGTTAATGCTAATACTACTTCTTCTTCTTTTTCCATCATGCACTGTGTGAACGCAAGTGACATTCCTGCACTTGGATGTGATGATGCTGAAATCATATTTGATGTATAGCTTGTTACTCCTGCCGTTGGTGTTGCAATAACTGATGATGTAGTACCAATCATCATTACCCCTGTTAAAGCACACGCTGTAAGTTTCACGATTTTCGCTTTCATATTTCCTCCAATATTTCAAATTCTCAAATCATTTATTACGAATTTGTTACATTTATTACTTTTTGATTATAGCAAAGGGGTATATAGGTGTCAACCCACTTTGTCCAATTTTTTTAAAAAAACGTTGATTTTTCAAGTTTTTTTCCATTTTCTGGATATTCCAAATGAATTTTGGGGTTGAAAAAATCATATTATTATGACATAATATTAGTACTAAAGACATATGTTTTTTGTAACAAAACATGTAAAATTTCTTATTTGTTATCAAAATCCATGAGTAATTAAGAAAGGTGGAGATGAATATGGAAATTGCAAATGTTAGTTCAGCTTTATCTGCGGTATCCGTTGCTGGAGGCACAAACACCTTGGCAGGAGCTGTTGGTATGAAAATGCTAGACAATACCTTGGAGACAAATGAAGCTTTAAATGCAAGCATGATTAAAATGATGGAAAATTCAGTTACTCCACATATTGGAGGCAACTTCGATATGTCCGTATAGTACGAACAGAAAGTAAGTCTTTCCTTTACACAAAAATCAGGCTGTATACTTTTCATTCGTATTATTTGTTAGTTACATAATTATTTATACAAAAACAGCTCAGACCTCACGGTCTGAGCTGTTTTTCTTTCAAGAGATTTTTTACAGTCCCTATTCTATTTCTTTTTCAGGGATTTTTTGCAGTCCCATTCTATTTTTGTTACATATTATTTTATTTTAAAGCAATTGCTTCGATTTCAAGCATTACATCTTTTGGAAGTCTTGCCACTTCTACACAGCTTCTTGCTGGGAATGGTGCATTAAAAAATGTCTGATACACTTCATTGATTGCTCCAAAGTCATTCATTTCTTTGATGAATACTGTTGTTTTTACAACCTGATCCATGCTTGAACCAGCTGCTTCTAAAAGATTTGATAAGTTTGTAAGTGCCTGTTTTGCCTGTGCCTGTGATCCTTCTGGAATTTCTCCTGTTTCTGGAACTACTGGAATAACTCCTGATGTGTAAACCATTCCGTTTACTTCAATTGCCTGTGAGTATGGTCCGATTGCTGCCGGTGCTTTGTCTGTGCTAATTACTTTTTTCATAATGCAACTCCTTTTCTTTTTCACCTATTTTATATTTATTATTTTATCCTTATTGCTTCTATTTTCAAGCATTTCTTACATTACTATTCTTCTACAATAATTTTTCTAGACTCTTCGGATTTTTCCATCCGATAAATCTATTTTTCTTTCTTTATATAAACGTCCTACGGCACGTTTAAATGCATTTTTGCTTAAGCCTGTTTCTCTTTTGATCACTTCTGGGCTTGCCTTCTCTGAGAATGGAAGCACACCTGCATAGGAATCCAAAATCTCTAATAACTTCTGCGCGTCTGCATCCATCTGAATGTGTGCTTTTTCACGAAGTGTCAAATCAATTTTTCCATCTTCTTTGATATCGACAACTTTGGCTTCAATGACATCACCTACTTTTAAATAACTACAGTCTTCGTGTCTTGGGATTCTTGCAGAATATTTATCGTCTACCGCAACGAATGTTCCAAAGTTATCGCTAAATTCGTAAACACGCCCTGTTACAACATCATCTTTTTTATAAGAAGATTCTTTTGAAAGTAAATGATAAATTCCTTTCATAGTTGCACAAAGTCGTTTACTTTTATCAATATAGAGGCTAACAAGAATTTCGTCTTCTGGTTCCACGCGGGAAACCATTTCTTTATATGGAAGAAACAAATCTTTCTCAAGTCCCCAGTCTAAGAATGCTCCAATTTTTCCAATTTCTTTTACGCGCAATACCGCAAACTGATTCAATGTAAGTTTTGGTTCGTTTGTGGTTGCAATTAATCGGTCTTTGGAATCTTTATATAAAAATACCCGAAGCTTATCTCCCACTTTAATTCCTTCTGGAACCTGCTTTGTTGGTAATAAAACGCGAGTTTCATCATTCATTTCTTCTGCCAAATAAATTCCAAAGTCTACACGCTTTACATAATATAATTCTTGATATTCTCCTAATTTCATACTTGTGTCCTTTCCGTCCTATGGTGGTAATTCTTTCTTTGCTTTGTTTTAAACTATACTTCGTTTTCTCAAATTTGCCAAGCTATTTTTTGAGCAAAAATTTTACAATAGAATAGCTTTTTCCGTTTTGATCAACTAGGTTTACGTCAACTTCATTCTCTAGTTTTGTCACCCTTGGAATCATAACATTTCCCAACAATGCTTCTTTTTTGTATTCTACACGAACTTCTTGTATTGCATTGTTTCCAATCTCTTCTTCTGCATATCGCATCGCAACAAGTGCATATTTGCTGTTGTTCATATGATGATTTGTATCAATGAAATACTTCGGCACGACAAGACTTTCTTTTTCTACGTACTCTTCTGGTGCAGTCATTTTTCTTTCCCCGCACTCCATCTCAATTGGAGGTTCTTGTACATAAATATCCATAAGCTCCTGTGGTATACGAAGTGGTCGTCCTGTTTCTGTATTCACATAAATCCAAACGGTATTTGCAAAGGCAAGTACATTTCCTTCTTTATCCACGATTTGAAAATTACGATATCCGAAAAATCCTTTCATATCGTAAGGCCATGTCTGCACAAAAATTTCATCGCCTAAACTTGGCATCTTATTGATACAAATTTGCCACGAATTTAAAATCCATGCTGTTTTTGTTTTCTCTAAATGTTCTATTCCTACGCCAAGACTTTCCGACTGAAACACACTACAATCTTGAAAATAGTCCATCAATGCAGGGATTGTAAGTTTTCCATCCAAGTCTGTTTCTGTATATCTTACTTTTGTTGAAAATTGATACATATTTTCTCCTTATGATAAATGCCCCCAGCGAATGCTAGAGGCATTTGAAAGCTAAATGTTTTTATGGATTCGTCGTTTGTGAAGAGCCTCCACTCGTTCCTCCACTAGAAGAACCTCCACTTGGCGGTCTGTGTCCTGTCGAATTTCCGGTTCCTGTACTTCCGGTTCCTGTACTTTCCGAACTTCCACTTTCTGTACTTCCTGTACTTCCGCTTTCGGAACTTCCACCTCCAGTTTCACTTCCACTACCAGATTCTGATCCACTAGAACCTCCTTCGGAGCTATTCTCTGGCGACTCTGGAACAACGATTAATGTATGTGAACATGACTGAGCCAAAAATTCTTCTGTTGCAAGATAATCTGAATCCTGTGTTCCTGGTGTTCCACCCACGATAAATACCGTTGGAGTTACCTGTTCTACTGGACAGAATGCATTTGCAATGAGTCCCGTTTCATTACAGATGTTTAAAAGTACATGATGATCACATGTCTCTGTTGGTACCGTTCCTGTCGCAAAGTATTCTGTGTAAACCTGCGATCCTCTTGGATCCAAATCACAAACTCCTTCAACTGGAAGTAATCCTGACTTTTTACATACCGCCGCTGATGTGATTCCAGCTGGCATTGGGAAAGTCTTATATTCCAAATTCTCATGAATTCTTGACATTACTTTTGCCCAAATACGGTGTGGATAGTTTGTCTGCGAACTTCTCTGTTTTGAGTTATCATCATATCCACCCCATGCACCACATGTGTAGTATGGAGTATATCCAACCCAAAGACTATCTCTATAATCTGTTGATGTTCCCGATTTTCCGGCCTGATCCATTCCTCCGAAATATGCGGAACCACCAGTACCCATAGTCATTACATCTCTCATTGCGTCAGTTAACAACCACGCTGTTTGTTCACTAATGACCTCATGTGTGTCAATGTATTCTGTTTTATCGAGTAACACATTTCCTTCATGATCATATACTACCGTATAGAAAGATGGTTCATTGTATTCGCCCTGATTTGCGATTGCTGCATAAGCGGCTGTAAGCTCAAGGTTTGATACACCGTATGTCAATCCTCCTAACGCAAGGGATAAATTTTGATCCTGTTCTCCTGCAAGAGTAGTAAATCCAAATTTTTCAGCATACTGATAACCTAATGACGCTGTGATATCTTCTAGTGTCTTTACGGTTACAATATTAATCGAATACGTAATCGCGGTACGGATATTTGTATATCCGCGGTATGAGAAATCATAATTGTTTACCGTATGACTTCCTGATGTAAATGGTGCATCATCCTGTACAGATGCGAGTGTTTTTCCACCTGCATCAAGAGCTGCGGCGTAACATCCTACAATTTTAAAGCATGATCCCGCCTGACGAAGGGTATCGGTTGCACGATTCCATGTACGGTTTCCTTCTTTTTCACCACGTCCACCGCTAAGCGCTACTACCTGTCCTGTTGACTGGTCCATAATTGTCATTGCAATCTGGGGCTGAAGTGTATATCCAATATATTCACTTCCTTCTACAATCACGTCGCCTTCTTCCAAAATTTCATCCTGATATGCACGGATTGCTTCTAACGCTTCTTCCTGCGAATCAAAGTTAATTGTGTAATCCTGATTTCCTGTCTTTTCTTTATAATAAGAAAGCATAGTCTGATGTGTATAAACCTTTGAAGTTCCATCTGCTCTCTTTACAGAAAATGATAAGTTGAAGGAATACTTAACAAGTGGATAGTTTTCTTCATTTCCAACTTCTTCATCTAAAATCGACTGAATTGCTAAATCCTGTGTTGACTGAATGGTTAATCCACCTTGATAAATCATTTTATATGCATCGGATTCTGAATATCCAAGTTCATTTACCAAGTCATCAAATACATCATCGATTACTGCATCTACGAAATATGAGTTTACGTTTTCGTCTGTCATCGTATTATGTTCTGCAATTCTTTCGTAAACATTATCCTCAAGTGCTTCTTCATATTCTTCTTCTGTGATGTATCCCTGTCTTAACATGGCATCTAATACAACTTCTCGTCTCTCTGCATTTTTTTCAGGGAAACGAATTGGGTTATATGCTTCCGGATATTTTGTAATTCCGGCAATTACTGATGATTCTGACAATGTAAGTTCAGATACGTCTTTTCCAAAATAACGGTTTGCCGCAGCTTGTACCCCTAATGTATTTGCTCCAAGATTGATGGTGTTTAGATAATTCTCTAAAATCCAATCTTTGTCTTGTACCTGCTCTTCCAATTTTACTGCAAGATACTGTTCCTGAATCTTACGCTGAAATTTTTCAAGAGACATCGCTCTTCCTTCCTGTGTCCAAGAAGTCAGTACATTATTCTTAATCAACTGCTGTGTAATGGTACTTCCACCTTGTGAAAAACCACCATCTTTAATTCCGGTAAACAATGCACGTGCAATACTCTGTAAATCGATTCCATTATGCTGATAAAATCTTTCGTCCTCGATTGCCACAAATGCGTGTTGCATGTCTTCTGGAATTTCATCTAATGTTACGTATTTTCGGTTTGCACCAGATGCAACAAGCGTTGCAGTCTCTGTTCCATCTGCTGCTAATACAACAGATTGATACCCAGTCGGTGTTACGTCATACTTTGAAATGTCTGGTGCGGAATCTACAATTCCTTTCCAAACTCCAAGTCCTACAAACAGCCCTGTGAATCCCATTACTAGAAAACAAACCAATACGATTTTTCCGAATGTTACGCCAATTTTTTTACGAATCTTCGTACTTTTCGCGTCAACTTGATGTTCACGACGCTTAGTAGCGTTTTTTCCGTAATTCATACGATAGGCCTCCTATGTTTAAAATCACTCCTATTATATCAAATAAACCATCAGATAGAAAGAAAAATTTGCTATGTACCATCTTTTACATTATTATATTAAGGTATATACATATATTTTATGATAGATTACATTAAGATATATACAATCTTTTTGAGTCATTATATTTTAAAAAAATTTACAAATAGTTATTGATCAATTCAAATATGTAAATAAGGATATTGAGGTACTTATCATGAGTGATTTACAAACTGGCTATAAGGTGGTTTACACAGGAGCCGAGGGAGAAATTATTGAAAAGAAATCCCGTTTCATTGCAACGGTCCGACCTGTGGAATCCGAAGAAGAAGCAGTCTCTTTTATCAACGAAATGAAAAAAAAATACTGGGATGCAAGACACAATTGTTCTGCCTTTGTTATTGGAAAAAATAATGAGCTTACCCGTTGTTCTGATGATGGTGAACCCGCCGGAACCGCTGGACGTCCTATGCTTGATGTCCTGCTTCGCGAAGAAATCCATAATGTAGCCGTTGTTGTTACCCGATATTTTGGTGGGGTCCTTCTTGGCACTGGTGGTTTAGTTCGTGCGTATCAAAAAGCAACACAGGAGGGACTTGCGGCTTCTTGTATTATCGAGAAAATGGAAGGTATTTCTCTTGATATCCACACCGACTATAACGGTTTAGGAAAACTCCAGTATATTTTTGCACAAAACAGTATTACCATTATAGACACAGAATATACAGCTGACGTTATTATCCATGCAATGGTTCCTATTGAGAAAAAAGATTTTCTCGAAAAAGCAATTACAGAAGCCACAAGCGGAACTGCAAAAATTGAGTGGGGGGATCCACTTATCTATTCAGTTATAGATAAAGAAGTAAAGATTTTCTAAGAAAAAAGGCCGAAAAAAAATTTTTTAAATTTCTAAAAAAAGTTGTTGACACAAGTGGGGCATCCGTGTATACTATCATTTGTTGAGACAACACATTGGCCCATCGCCAAATGGTA
>JAXJUI010000129.1:0-17125 GCA_036309165.1 Agathobacter sp.
ATTTTGAGTATTTTTCGTTGATTTCACACAATTCGAATGTTACTATTTAATTATCTAGTATACATAAGAAAATGAGGTGTAGATATGAACAGTAATACCAAACTTATTTTTCAAAAAAACTCACGTCGTGCCTTAGTTTCATTTAAATGGATTTTGTTTTCCATTATCGTTGGTCTTGTTGTCGGTTTCATTGGAACATTTTTTTCTTTTGGTCTGTCCTTTGTTACCGTACTTCGAAATCAAAACGGATGGTTAATCCTTTTGTTACCAATCGGCGGTCTTTCCATCGTAGCACTTTATCGTTTATTTAAAAATACAGATGATGCAGGCACAAATCTTATTATTTCTGCCGTTCATTCCGGTGATGAAACACATGTAAGAACCGCTCCTCTTATTTTTATTTCTACCTTAATTACACACCTTTTTGGTGGCTCTGCCGGACGAGAAGGTGCCGCTTTGCAAATTGGCGGAAGCATCGGTGGCGGAATAGGAAAGCTGCTCCACTTTGATGATAAAGATAAAAATATCATGATTATGTGTGGAATGAGTGCAGCATTTTCAGCACTTTTTGGAACCCCAATGGCTGCCGCAATTTTTTCCATGGAAATGATCAGCGTTGGAATTATGTACTATTCAGCATTAGTCCCATGCGTAATTAGCTCCCTTGTTGCACATGGAATTGCGATTTTCTTTGGTGTTGCAAAAGAATCACTTCCTGTTACAAATGTTCCAAGCCTTTCTATTGTTCCTTCGATTAAGGTTTCTGTTCTTGCCATTTTATGTGCACTTGTCAGCATGCTGTTTTGCATCACAATGCATCAGGTAGAACATTTATATAAACGTCTTTTTAAGAACGCTTATTTACAGATTTTTGTTGGTGGTTGTCTTGTTGTTTTACTCACGATTCTAGTAGGTGACCAAACCTACAACGGTGCCGGAATGCCGGTAATTGAAGAATGTTTTCATGGAAATGCTGTTCCATGGGCTTTTCTTCTAAAAATCATCTTCACAGCACTAACCATTGGTGCAGGATATAAAGGTGGAGAAATTGTTCCAACACTTTTTATTGGCGCAACATTTGGATGTTTCTTTGGAAATCTTATTGGTTTCTCTCCATCCCTTTGCTCCGCTGTTGGAATCACCGCAATGTTTTGCGGAGTAACAAATTCTCCAATCACTTCCCTTCTTCTTAGCTTTGAACTATTCGGCTATGAGGGAATGCCTTATTACTTACTGGCAACCGCTTTTAGTTACATGTTCTCTGGCTACTTTGGATTATACAAAAGCCAGCGAATCATTTATTCAAAATATAGAGCCAGCTATGTTAATAAAACTACAAGCTAATTATTTTGCAACTGCAACCAGGCCGGATACACCACAGATTTCGGTCTGGTTTTTTATTGTTTCAAAAGCTGCATCCGAAACCTTATCATTTCTTAAATATACCTGATATTCCTTTTCATCAGGCAGTGAGACAGACACACCGTTTTTATTTGCATTATAGCAAACAAAGACTTTCTGTCCCTCTGTTTCAATCGTATATGCAACCACATTTTTGTCTTTCACATCCACAAAATGAATTCCTTCTACTACTTCTTTTGCAGTTCTAAGACGAAGCTGTGGTATAGCTTTACGCATCTTAATAATTCCTTGATAAAATTCTACCAATTCCTTATTTTCTGTTAACATATCGTATTTTAAGCTATTTGTATAAAGTGGCATGTTATAACTATTTTCACATTTTTCAGTTGAGCCTTTGATTGGTTTTGTCCTTCCAAATTCTTCTCCTGACAAGAAAAATGGCATTCCCTGTGCAGTAAAAACAATTGTTGCAGCCAAACGATTCATTGCCAAAAGTTCTTCTTTTGTTGCCTTTGGATTTAAAGATTCATTTTTATCCCAAAGAGTCAAATTATCATGGCAAGAGACATAATTTACAGAATCAACTGGATCTTTTGCCCATGCTCCGGTTTTGGTATATTCATATGCATCATAATCTACTTCCGGATGTTTTACTCCACCCGTTACACAGAATTTGATGTCATTTTCCATACCAACCCCACCATTAATAAAACCAGGCTGTTCCGCATAGAATACATGTCCTTTTACTGCATCACGAATATCATCTGAAAAGACGGATACGTGATTTAACTTCTTTACATTTACTTTCAGAGCTCGTTTTTCTGCCTCAAGTACCGAATCTCCACCTGTCCAAGGTTCTCCATAAAAAACAATATCAGACTTGATTTTTTTGAGTTCTTCGTAAGCTTTGTTCATTGTCTCAATATCCAATACCCCCATCAAGTCAAAACGAAAACCATCAATGTGATATTCTTTTGCCCAATAACATAATGAATCAATGATATACTTACGCACCATCGGTCTGTCTGATGCAATCTCATTTCCACATGCAGAAGCATCCGAATATCTTTCTCCATCCTTGCGATAGAAATAATCAGGAACTGTTTTATATAAGCAGTTATCTTCTACATTATATGTGTGATTATATACCACATCCATAATCACACCGATGCCTTCTTCATGGAACGCTTTTACCATTTCTTTAAATTCTCTGATACGAACTTCTCCATGAAAAGGGTCTGTTGAATAAGATCCCTCCGGAACATTATAATTTACCGGATCATATCCCCAGTTATATTGTTCTTCTCCTAAAAGACTCTCATCAATGCTTCCAAAATCATAAGATGGCATTAACTGTACATGAGTAACCCCCAATTTTTTAAAATGATCAAGTGCAGTTGAAAGTCCATCTTTGTTTTTTGTTCCTCTTTCTGTTAATCCAAGATATTTTCCTGGAAATTTACTTCCTGCAGAGGCATCAGCAGTTGTATCTGCAACCGAAATTTCTGTAACAACCATATCTGCCAAGCTTGATACATCCGGTCCTTTGTCATCTGCAAAACCTTCTGGATTTGTTTTTTCCAAATCAATAACCATAGAACGCTTTCCGTTTACGCCCACCGCTTTTGCATATGGGTCCCCTGTTTCACGGCAAATACCATCTACAGTTACTTTATATGTATAGTAAAGCTTATCGCAATCCTCAGCCATACTAAAAACCCATGTTCCGTCTACATCCTTTTGCATCGAAAACTCAGCTTTTTGACAGTCTCCGTCACCTCTTTCATATGTACAAAGAGTGACTGCACTTGCACTTGGTGCCCAAAGACGGAATACAGTCTTATCTTTTGAATATACTGCCCCTAAATCTTTTCCATCATAAATATCATAATTCTGAAATAGTTTCTGATACATTCTGCACATCCTTCCTATGCTTTTTTCGATTTTTTTCGTAATCATTATATTTTAAAATCGAAACAAAGTAAATCGGGAATATTAACTAAGTTTTTTACTTTTTTTAGGCATATTGTTCAAAAAAGCTTCAAAATATTGATTACTGTCTTTTTCCAAACACAACATCATAGTTTATTTTTTTATAAAACAATTCCTCTCGGTTTTCTTCTGTTTTGTTCGCAAGCATCCACATCACTTTTGCAATCACCGATTCCGATGTCATGTCATACGACTCAAGAAAATTACAACTTTCTTTCATATAATTACCCACTTCGTAAATCGTCATATCACTTCCTTCATGAGCTACTTGTGTCGACATTACTACCATCTTGTTAGAATATTTTTGACATAAATCAAAGAATTCTTCACGAATCGACTGAGGAATTCCCCCTACCCCAAAACTTTCAATAATGATTGCATCATACTTTTGAAAAATCATATCCAATATTTCCGGATGAATTCCTGGGATAATTTTAAGAAGGAAAATATTTTCATTCATTTCTTTATAGAAAACAACTTCTTCTTCAAAAGGAAGCATTGGAATATATCTCATCACAAGTCGATCCTGAATCACGGCAAGACTTGGAAAATCAATACTAGAAAATGCATTATAGGATTTTGAACGTACTTTTTTAGCTCTTGTTCCTGCAATTACTTTTCCGTCAAACACAATTTGAACCCCTTGCGATAGTTCATCACATGCATATATGAAACTATCTAAGAGGTTTGTTTTTGCGTCAGTGATATCCATATTAATTGGTTTTTGAGAACCTGTTATTACAATCGGTTTTCTAGAATTTTGAATCATATAAGAAAGAGCAGCCGCTGTATATGCCATTGTATCTGTTCCGTGCGTAATAACAAAACCATCAAAATCTGCATAATGTGTTTCAATGGTTTCTACAATCTCTTTCCAATGTTTTGGTTCTACATTGGTACTATCCAGATTAAACGGCTGTACCGTTTCAACATCACAATAATCTTTTATGTCTGGCACAAAAGATAATAACTCTTCTGGTGTAATTTTAGGGGTAAGACCGCCCTCTGCTTTTTTTGAGGCAATAGTCCCCCCTGTTGCAATTAGCAAAATTCTTTTATCCATAAATCTTCTTCCTTTGCTGATGACTTACCATATTTAAATACAATTTTGTTGGAAGTAATCTTCCAAGGACCATTCCCACTCGTAATGTAAATGTCGGAACAATAGTTGTTTTTCCCTTCTTTAATCCTTTCATTGCAACTTTTACACAATACTCTGCTGTTATACCCTTTAACTTAAATTCACAATTTGCAATAGAATTAAATTCGGTATCCACAGGTCCTGGACAAAGCGCAGAAATCTTAATATTAATCTTTGCTTCTTTTAGTTCTCTTTCCACTGCTCTTGTCAAACTCGTAGCATATGCTTTTGTTGCATAATATGTCGCCATATAAGGACCGGCAGGGATTAACCCTGCCGAAGAACATACATTTAAAATATATCCACTGTTTTGGGGACACATATGAAGTAACGCTAATTTAGTTACAAGATGCATTGCCTTTACATTTACATCTATCATATTAAGTTCTTTTTGGACATCGCTTTCTAAGAATGGACCACAGTGTCCAAAACCAGCATTATTAACAACCATCTGAAGATTTAAGGATGATATTTCCTCAAATACCCGCTCTACTTCTGTCATATCAGACAAATCCGCTGATATAATCTTACATTCACAGGATAATCTTTTTTTGAGTTCTTCCATTCTTTCTCTTCTTCTTGCAACCAAAACCAAAGAATAACCATCCTTTGCAAGATATTCTGCAAAACAAACTCCAAGCCCTGCGCTTGCCCCTGTGATGAGTGCCCATTTTTGCTTCATCTGTTTTTCCCCATTTTTCCTTAATTATGTTTCCATCACGTTTCTTATTCCGCTTCTTTTTCTATCTCATCCATGAAATAGAGTCTTGAACCATTATCTAAAAACAGTCTTGTTTCTTCATTGTATCCAGTAGATGCAAATGCCTGTTTTAATTTAAGTCCCGCCTTCATAAGGGTACTACCTGATACAATATAATCTTCATTTTCACCTGGCATTGTAACAAATTTTGCAATCATATTATGAAGCATTCCATCCTGTTTTACATGTATCGGTGAAACCATATTTACAAGTCCACCAAAGTTTTTGATATTATATCGCAAGTTTCGATTTGTAAAATGGTATTTTTTCTTTGCGTCCAATCCTTTTGCAAAATACTGATGGAAGGTTGTATTTGCATGTGATCTTTCCTGCATTAAAAATCCTACCGCTCTTTTCTTATCCTCACTTACACAAGTCCATTCATGAATATTCTCATTTCTTCCTCGATAGAAGTTTCCGAACTGGAGAACACTTCTCCATTCTTTATAAATTTCAATTTCTGCACGAATTTCTTCAATCTCTTCTTTTGGTAATTCACATAAATTTACTTCGTATCCAAATACACCAAATGCTGCTACATTGAATCTTGTCGTAAGTGGCATATTACGAAGTGTCTGATGATTTGGAGATGCTGAAACATGTGCTGTAACAACAGACATTGGATATCCATAACTATATCCAGTTTGTCCATGTACTCGATAGAATGCATCCGTATCATCACTTGCCCAAATCTGTGGAAAATAGCAAAGAATTCCAAGGTCGAAACGATTTCCACCTGCCGCACATCCTTCAAACAGGATATGTGGGAATTTCTTTGTTAATCGGTCCATCGCCTGATATAAACCTAATATATATCGATGACCAAGTTCCTGCTGACGTTCTACCGGCAAATACTGTGAAAAGTAATCAGAAAAAATTCGATTCATATCCCACTTCACATAAGTGATATTTCCTGCAGAGAAAACTTTTGTCATTTCTTCCACAATATATTCCACTACTTCTGGATTAGACAAGTCAAGAATTCTTTGATTTCTCCCTTCGGAATGTGGCATATTTGGAATCTCAATTACCCATTCAGGATGTTCTTTATAAAGATTGCTCTTAACATTAATCATTTCTGGCTCTACCCAGATGCCAAAATCAAGTCCAAGGTCATTAATCTTTTTGCAGATTCCTTCAATACCATTAGGAAGCTTCTTTTTGTTTACATCCCAGTCTCCCAATGACTGCGTGTCATCATCTCTCGTTCCAAACCAGCCATCATCCATAACAAAAAGTTCAATTCCTACATCTTTTGCAGCTTTTGCAAGTTTCAGAAGTTTACTTTCGTTAATGTCAAAATATGCTGCTTCCCAGCTGTTTAATAGAATTGGTCTTTCTTTTTTCTTCCATTCTCCACGAACAATACAATTACGAACGAAATCGTGCATATGCTGACTCATTCCATTAAATCCATCATTTGAAACTGTCATAACAGCTTCTGGAGATTCAAAACTCTGCTCTGGTTCTAAAACAAATTCAAAAAACTGTGGATTGATTCCTGAAACAAAACGTGTTTTTTGATATGTGGTTGTTTCTGCCACTTCGTAATGATTTCCACTATAAACTAGGTTGAATCCATAACATGTACCGGCATCTTCTGTGGTATCTTCTTTTGAAAGCATCACAAAAGAATTTGCACGGTTTGATGTGCTTCCCGTCACGGAAGAATTCACAACTTTTCCAGAAGATAACTTTGTATCTTTTCGATACATTTCTCTTGCCCATGCTCCATTAAATGTAGTGAAAACAAATCCATCTTCTTCAAAATCAATTTGATTACTCATAAGACGTGTCAAACGAATCCGTTTATCACTTATATTTTTTAATACACTCCATCTTGTAACAACGTCTCTTGTTTCAAAGACTGCATAATGAAGTTCCAGTGTAAGTCCACGATTTTTCTCACGTAACGTTACAACCAGTTCGTTTACCACTCCATCTTCTTCATAAGAAGATGGAAGCGTCTTCATTGGTGTTTTTTCATCTTTTATTACCGCTGAGTCAAATACAAAATCCGATGTTGAACTTCCATCATCATAAATCACTTCTACGAAAGGTTCTCTTAAATCACCTTTGCCATAAGAAGAGATTTCAAGTCTTAAATCCTCAAGGGTAATATGCGCAAAGTCTGGTGAATATGCATTCGCATTTCCTGGTAAAAAAACACGTTTTTCTACTAATGCATCTGCTTCTTTTTCGGAATCAATTTCAATTTTTTCCCCATAATAAAGATGTTCAAGATGTCCCGTTTCCATAACTCGAAAACAATATGTTGTCGTTTTTGTGTCTAATACGAACACATTTCCCATTTGTCGTATCATCCTAATCCCCCTTAGATATATGATTTTTCAAACTAATTAAACCAAGATTTTATTTTTGTTCTAGCTGACTCCTAATTTCTTCTAACTTTTCTTCTGTTAAGTGATATTTTTTGTAGAACCAAAAAATACCAATTAATAATCCCACAATAGGAATTACAGTCATTGTAAGACGAAGCCCAATTACAGATGAGCTAGCCACATTTTCTACTACAGCTTCTGTATTTGATGTGTCGTTACTTAAATTACAAACTGATAAACAGATTGATGCTACTAATGCAGCAATACCTGAAGCAAGTTTTACTACGAATGTCTGCATTGAGAAAATAACACTCTCATCTCTTCGGTTGTTCTTTACTTCCCCATAATCAACTGTATTTGCCAAAAAAACTGTTGTAAGAACGGAGAGAATACCATTTGCTGCAAAAATGAAAAATCCTGGAATAAATAAAAGATATACATTTGACATATTGATAAATGATAATCCTAATAACACTATATACCCAATGATTGCCATTGCAAAGGAAAAATAGAAAATTTTTATTGTGTCCATAAATTTTCTAAGTACTGGATAAAAGAGCATCATTGCTAAAATCTGGATTGCCCCACCAAAGGTATTAAACAATGTATAGCTTCCGTACCATCCGGCTCCTCCAAAATCGTATTTGAAGAAGTAAATTACTAAATTTGAAGTAATATAAATAGAACAATTGATTAATACGATTGTAAGTACTACAGCCATTGCCTGATCATTTTGAACCTGAGCCTTAAACATCTGCCCAACAGATGGGGATTCTACATCTACTGTTGATTTTTCTTTTACAAAAGTACATGTAATTGAAATCATTACTACAAAAAGAACTGCTATAATAAGTGCAAAGTAACGGAATCCTAAGATTTCATTTTTGTTTCCAAGAAATACAACACACATCATTGTTATAACTGTAATAAGAGCAGCGCCAACTCCTGCACATGAACGTGCTAATGTTGTTAAACCTTCACGTTCTTTTCCACCTGATGTAAAGGCTGGAATCATTGACCAATATGGAATATCCATCATTGTATATGTAACACCCCAAAGAATATATGTAGCAGCTGCATATGCAACCAAACCCTGTTTATCAAGCGTTGGTGGTGCTGCAAACATAAAGTACAATACAACTGCATTTAAGATAGTACCAATTAAAAGCCATGGACGGAATTTTCCCCATTTTGTTCTTGTTTTTGCAACAATGACTCCCATAATTGGATCATTAAATGCATCAAATACTCGTGCTACCATAAGAATCATACCCATTGCAATAGCACTAACACCTAATAAATCCTGATAATAATACAAAATATAACTTGCGGAAAGCATATAAACCATATCCTTTCCCACTGCGCCTAATCCATAGGCAATTTTTTCTCCCATTTTTAATTTCATGGAATTTTCCTCCTCATTATGTTTCCTTACTTTTTATATATCCAAAATTATTTATACTCATTACGCCTTATTATTGTTTATTAAACCTTTATTTAATAATCGATATTTCGAGTGTTCTTGTCTTTAACTGTGGGTTACGGAATGTAATTACTGCATTTCCTTCTTCTCCCACTTTCGCTTTGACATAAATCCCTGCCATTCCACCTTTGAATGAAACTACGCTTGGTCCGACAAGTTCTATTGGTCCATCCACAGATACTTGTACTGCTTCTTGATAAAATGGTAATACATTATTGTTCTGATCCACTACCGTCATACGAACTGCCAACATATCATATGTTTCTTCATTTCGCAAATAACGTTTGGATGGTTTTAAACTTAGATTTAATTCTTTTGCAGGCTCCTTAATAATTGATTTAACAACAGTACCATCTTTAATTGCTTCAAAACGATATACCGTTGAAGTTCCACCCCAATCTCCAACATACTTATTAAAGAATCCAACAGCATCTTTGTATTTAAGTCCATGGAATAACATTGCTTTAGCAATAATCATTTTTACTTTTAATGGCTGATTTACAAGTCCATGTAATGCTGTGTAGTTAAGTGCGTAGGTAATTTCCTTTGCAACTTTCTCTTTTAGCTTTTCATTATCAATAATCTGATTTCCGATATAATCATCAATTAAAATTGGACCATGCTTTAATCCTTTAAATGCAGAATCTGATGTTTTATATTCCTTAATAAACACATCATTTTTATACATTTTTACAGAATCGGCATTCGTGAAAATGTATGTATCTCCACGGTTACATCCCGGATGTTCTCCAATATCCATAGAAGAACTTATTTCTAACACATCTTCACTATCCTGCTGACATGCATAGATATATGATGCCATCTTTGGATTTCTGTACATATCCATAACACCATGGTAACAAATTCTATCGCCACTACCGAAGTCTTTATGTGTATTGTAATCAAACATACACCATCCAAAGCTTCCTGCAATATCCTCTTCATTTGCAACCGCATCAAGTACTCTTGCATGACGAATCGCATGTTCTTTACGATGATCTTCACAGTCAAACGCTTTTGTTGGAAACATATGACCATTGTATTCGCTGACTAAGTATGGCTTTTCATTATCTGATGTTACTTTCTTTTTAGGTTCACATCCCGGAGTTATTCCATCATGTATAAAATCGTTATAAGTATATACATCTTCAAAAAGCTGACTCTTCTTATGACAACGAACTCCGCCAGTCGGTCTTGTAGGGTCATATTCGTGTGCAACTTCATTTGTCTTCTTATAAAAGTCTTCATCATCGATGGACTCATTGATTCGAACTCCCCATAAGATAATTGAAGTATGGTTTCTATATTGAAGAATCATATCTATTGTATTCGTTACAGCTTGTTCTTTCCAACTTTCATCTCCAATGTGCTGCCAACCTGGTATTTCGGTAAATACTAAAAGCCCCAATTCGTCACATGCATCAATAAAATGATGCGATTGTGGATAATGAGAAGTTCGGACTGCATTACATCCCAATTCACGTTTCAAAATCTGTGCATCAAATTGTTGCATATGTTTTGGCACTGCATAACCTACGTATGGGTAGCTTTGATGACGGTTTAATCCTCTGATTTTAAATTTTCTTCCATTTAAATAGAATCCGTCCTTTTTGAATTCAGCTGTTCTAAAACCGATTCGACTTATAAATGTATCTAGAACATATTCTCCCTTTTGAAGTGTCATACAAACTTCATATAGATTTGGGGATTCCACATCCCACAAAAGAATTTCTTTCACGTCCACTGAAAGTGTTTGTTTTGTAAGATTTTCAAACGACTTTTCTAAAACAACCTCTCCATCTTTTGCTTTCATTTGTAAGAAAACACTTAGATTTTCTAATTCATCTTTTACATATTTTGTTCCTTCAAGTTTGAGTTCAATATCTAAAATACCATCAGCTTTTCTATTACCTGTAAAGACTTTTACCTGTGGTTTTAAAAAGACATCCTTTAGATAGATTTCTTCTTTTACTTCATAGCTTACTTCTCTGTACAAACCACCAAATGTCATATAATCAACAACAAAGCCAAATGGCGGTATGTTTTGACTTTCCCTTGAATCCACACATAAAACAATACGGTTTGTTTCTCCATATTTTAAGTAAGAAGAAATATCTTCTTCAAAAGCAGTATATCCACATCTATGTTCTAGCACAAACGTCCCGTTTACATACAGTTTTGTTGTATGTCCTGCGCCATCAACACGGAACAAAAATGGTTTTTCTCTCCATTCCTTTTGCACTTCAATTTCTTTCACATAACCACATTGCATCTGATAAACCGACGCATCAAAATAATGAAATGGTACTTCTTTACAAGTATGTGGCAAATGTACTGTTTCTAATTTTGAAATATCATACCCCTGATCCAATACAAGTTCCGAAAACTCTGGCATAAATTTCCAATTATAATTTAAGCTTACTCTTTGCATTTTCTCCCACTCTTTCTACCCTTCTAAACGCTCTTTATTTTCTGTAATTCCATCTAGCAAAATATTCAACACCTCATCTAATGCATCAGTATATGAAATCTGATTAACAATCAAAACATCTCTTTGAATAAACTGCTCTACGATTGCTTCCACCATTATTTTGAAAACTGTAATATTGCAAGGACGAATACACCCTTCTTCAATTCCTTGCTTCAGCAATTCAATGGTTCCTTCCCATCCTGTTTCTAGACGCTTTTGGATTTTTTTGTACACTCTTGGGAATTTATCCTGCAAAATATACAACTGTCTAAAGTCGATATCCTTATATCCATCTGGAAGGACAAGTAAAATGGCACGAATTTTCTCTACTGTAGATAAAGATTCGTCATTAAGTATCATCTCTTCGCTCTCTTTGATTCGATCAAAACAATAGTCAACCATTTCATAACACATTTCTTCTTTATCCTTAAAAACGGTATAGATAGTTTTCTTACTCATGGACAATTCATTTGCGATGTCATCCATCGTAAGTTTCACGCCTTTCTTATTAAAAACTTTAATGGTTGTTTCTAAGATTTTTTCTTTTAATTCCATTCCATCCATCCTTTCAGCATCTGTAAAATAGAAAAAGGAAACTGAATTCAACATTTCAGTTTCCTTAATCCTATCATGTTTACATTTTTCTTTCAAGAAACTATTTTAACAATTTTAGTTTCCCTTTTTTGTACAATTTTATCATTAAGCAGTTTTCTTTTTCACAAAAATGATTCCAGCTCCCGTTGCAAGAGCAATTACTATCACACCAGCTGCAACTGGAACGATTGGGAATGCTTTCGCATCTGTTCCTGTTTCCTGTGTATCATTTGCTACAAGTGGTGTTTCTTCATCTTCAATTTCATCTGTAGTAACTTCTTCTGTAACTTCTTCTGTCTCCTGATGATCTTCTACCTTTACTTCCTCTCTCTCTGGAATCTGAGCAACCGGATTTCTTACAGGACGAACTGGAAGAATCGCCTGAATAATTGGGTTATTTGTAATTCCTGAAATAATGCTTGAAATCACATGTCCGATTTCTGGTTTTCCTGGTTTTGTTTCTGGTTTTGTTTCTGGTTTAATGATTGGTTTAATTACTTCGATGATATCATCAATGATTGGATCAACTACATCAATGATTTCATCTATAACTGTATATCTTGTTAAAATAACTGTTCCACCTTTTTGCGCTTCAGGAATTGTAACTGTTACTGTACCATCTTTTGCTACAGTATAAATTTCACCTGAATACAAATCTTTAATCTTAGAACCAGCTTTTTCAGAAACAGCGAATGTTGCTTCTTTTGCTTCACTATTGATATTAAGACCTACATATAAAGTCTGTTTTCCATAGCTTCTAGCAAATACTTCAAAGTCATTTTCATCATCTAAAAGAATAGATTCTCTTGTTCCGTTTGCGAATAACTCTTTGTATTCTTCTCGAATACCAAGTAATGTTGTATAGTGTGCAAGCATAGATGATTCATCACCAGTCTGAGATTCTACCATTGACCAATCCATGTCATAGCGGTTTGTTTGATATGGATAGTTATTAAGTCCATGCTGACCAATTTCTTCACCATAATAAATAACGACCTGTCCTTTTGCTGTTAACTGAAGGGAAGCAGCTACTCTTGCAAGTGCTAATGCTTCTTCTTCTGTTTTTCCATTCTGGTTGATTAATGTATCTACGAATGAATCCTCATCATGTGAGCTTAAGAAAGCACCAACTGTCTTTGTATTGTTGATTGCTGCATTTCTTCCTGTCATATAGCTTTCAACTGCAGCAAGATTTCCTGTAACAAATGCCTGTGACTGTCCATTGAAATCAAAATCTAATAACGAATCCATAAGACCAGTTCCAAGCTGTCCCGCATCATTTGCATATCCTGCACCAGCATATTCACCAATAATCTTGAAGTTTGGATTTACTTTTGCAAGAGCATTACGGAATGCTGCCCATGTTGTATCATCAACATGTTTTACTGTATCGATACGATAGTAATCAATATCAAAATCTTCCATCCATGCAACCTGCCATTCGATTAACTGGTTACGTACTTCTTCATCTTCTGTTACGAAGTCTGGAAGACCTGCAAGGGATGCATATTTGTCATCTCCAGAAATTGTGTTACTTGAATCACGAATCATTGTTACATCTTTGTCTTCTGTATCCATGTACTGATTAAAGTAATCTTCTGTTGTGTATCCTGCATGGTTTAATACAACGTCAACCATAATCTTCATATCATGCGCATGAACTGCATCAATAAGAGCTGCAAATTCTTCTTCTGTACCAAGCTGTGGATTTAATTTTTCAAAATCACTAGCCCAGTATCCATGATATCCTGTTGATTCAATTGTTTCACCATCTTTTTCTGTTGTTGTATCTGAATTTTCAACAATTGGAGTAATCCAGATAGTGTTAATTCCAAGACTTTCTAAATAATCAAGTTTAGCTTCTAATCCAGCAAAGTCCCCACCATGGTAACTTAAGCTTCCTTCTTTATCTACACCATCATTATTTGATGCATTTCCATCAAAGAAACGGTCTGTACATGTCATATAAATGACAGCTTCATCCCAATCAAAGTCATCTGCATCGCGCTTTGTAACATTTACAGATGTAGATGTTTCATATTCATTACCGTAGATATCTGTTACTGTAACAGGAATATCTTTTTTGCCGTTTTTCGTTCCTCTTGTTACACCAAATGTTACTTCCATCAATTCTGGATTAACATCAATAACACCATATCCTAAAGCTGTTAAATCGGCTTTTACTTCTTTTACTTCTTCAGTAGCAATTTCTTCTCCATCTGAAGTAAGATTTACAGATAATACGTTGTTATCGTTATAATCCATTTTTTCATTATATACAGATGCTGTAGCTGTTACTCCATCAAATTTCTTATAGGTTACTTCTTTTTCATCTGATACGTTTTCACCAGCTACTTTAAAGAAATAAGTATGTGTTCCAGATTCTGAAATTTCATATGCATATGCAAAGCGTTCTGTTTCTTCATCATATACCATGTCATATTCTTCACCATCTACAACAACTTTTACATCTTCAAGTGTTCCTACACTATGATCTAAAAGTTTCATATCATCTCTATAATAGAAATCAATGACACCATTTTTTCCATTCATCACATAATCTGTGCTATATGGAAGTGTTGAAACAATACCTTCTCCCTGTTCAAATGTTACTTTTACAACAGTCTGATCTGCTGGAATGTTCACATAATGGTCACCACCGTCTTTTTCGGCCCATGGTTCTTCTTCTGTTGTTCTTCTCATACAGAATCCTAATGTAAAATCTACTTCAGAATCTTTTACTGGAACGATGATATATTTTTTGCCATCTACATCCTGTGTATAGAGTTCTGTTTCGCTTCCCATTCCGGTATTCCATGAATAAATATTCCATCCTTCATAGTCATTTTCCGGACGATTGTATTCTACAACTACATAACGTTCACGTAATTCTTTAATTTCAGGAAGTTCTGTATATGTATGTGCGTCATCACCATAAACTACATATAAATCTACAACTTCATCTTTGTTAACATTGTTAAATGTATGGTTTCCTGTCTGCCAATCCCATGATCCTTTTGATTTTGGAATAAAACCAAAGTCTGTTGCAGAGCATGTAATTTCTGCTTTTAACCATTCATTTCCATCAGCAAGTACTTCTTTTGAAGTAAATGACTGTTCTGGATATGTTGCACCACCATTTTCCCAAAGCCAAATTCCGGCAGCATCTGTAGACATATGTTCTTCTGCTGGATCATAGTAGTAAATATTGTATGTATATACCTGATCTTTTACATTTAATGTTACTTCTGAAGAAGCATCTCCTGCTGTTGCTACTAATACAACAGTCTGACATGTGCTTCCTCCTTTTACAGTTACTTTTCCATCTTCTAATGTAACAACTTCTGCTAAAGTAGCATCTTTTAATGTATAGCTTACTCCTACTTCTGATGATGTTCCATCAGCATCAAAAAGTTCTAATGTCTTAGGAAGTTCTGTTGCCTCTCCACGTTTTACATCAAGTTCTGTTGCCTCTAACCCAGCAACAACAACTTTACTATTTCCACCTAATATTTCTTCGTTTAATGGATCGGTAATCCAATCACTACCATTAATTCTGAATTTGTATTGATATACACCTGCTGACTGTACTGGTGTAGTTACTGTAAATACAGTTTTATCTTCAGAAAGCTCCATTGGAAGACCTGTACTCCAGTCTGTTCCTGTTAATGTACCCATTAAATCCACTACATCTGTTTCTGCACGTGTTCCAATTGGTAATGACAATGTAACTGTATTGTCATCATTTACAACAGGACTTTTTACTGTACTTCCCGCATTTGGATTAATTGGTGCAGGATAGCTATCCGATGAACCCCATCCTTCTGGTGCAGTTTCTGTATAAGAACCATCCACTTGTACCCAGAGTTCTGTTGATTCCTTTTCTAATTTAGGTTCAACGTTCGAAGTCTGATTTCCGTTTCCATCTGTAAAAATACAATGAATTTCTGGGTCTGTGAAAACCATTTCACAGCTGTACCAGCCTTCATTTTTTTCATCAGCGGCAATTTCTGCACCAGGCCATCCTCCGATATATCCATATCCTGGAGCATCTGCCCAAGTTGATCCCTGCTTAATGTATCCATTTACTTTTTCCCAATTATTTGCATTGTTATAATGGAATACAACTTTATAAGCATCCAATCTTTCTGCTACTTCTCCACGAAGAATTTTTGCTACTTCTTCTGGATTATTTACAGAGTCAACCAGATTTTTGTTTACTGCATCATATGCAAAAGTTACAAGTGTATCATCTTCTGCTACACTAAGAGACTTATCTGCTCCGTTAAACCAATTTTCATAGTTTTCAATAATTTTGTATGCGTAATCGCCTTTTGCTAATACTTTCTGATATACATAAGCACCATTTACATAATCAAAATCAAATTCTGTATTCGTTGGTGCCCAATTTATAGCTCCATCTCCACGTACTGTTCCAATTAGAGAAACTGTTGTCTCAATTTCGTCTTCATTTCGAATACTATCAAATACTTTTCCATTCTTGTCATCGCATACAACAACAAAATGATTGGTTCCTGCCGGAAGGGTTATTTTTATATTTCCAGCACCATCACCATAAGATTTCTCCCATTTTCCGTTAAACGCCACCTTATACTCGATGTCTTTTTCTTCTGTTAGCTCTGGAAATGTAATTGTTTCTACATAAATTCCATCTGCCACATATTTCATCTGGGCTCTTTTGTCATTTTGTACCCAACAGCTGTAGTTTTCCTCATCAAGAAGATTTAATGTTCCAACTACAAATGCAGTTTCAGCAGATTCCTCTGCTTTTACTGCCCATGTTGCATTAGGTGAGATTTGAATCAAACTAAAAACCATCACCAATGCAAGTAACACACTTGCAATTCTTTTGCCTAAATGCCACTTTTTCATTTTTCTTTCCTTTCTTTTCTTTTTCCTTTTTCCTCTGTTTTCGAAAATTACGACAGTAAAATTTTCGTAGCTTTTCGTTATCTAAGTA